>JANMAO010000124.1:0-1542 GCA_031359875.1 Lysobacter sp. | reverse complement strand
GCCGGCATGCACTTCGTCGGCGGTGAAGCCTTCGGCAAGCAGCGCGTGCTCGGGCAGTTGCTGCACGCGCTTGCAGTCGTGCAGGCGACGCGCCAGGCGCTGCGCGATCACCAGCGTCACCGACGAGGTGATGTTGAACGGTGCCACGCCCATGTTCATCAGGCGCGAGATCGTCTGTGGCGCGTCGTTGGTATGCAGCGTCGACAGCACCATGTGGCCGGTTTGCGCGGCCTTGATCGCGATCTCGGCGGTTTCCAGGTCACGGATTTCACCGACCATGATCACGTCCGGATCCTGTCGCAAAAAGCTGCGCAGCGCGGCGGCGAAGGTCATGCCGCGCTTGACGTTCATCTGCACCTGGTTGATCCCGGGCACGCGGATTTCGACCGGATCCTCGACCGTGGAGATGTTGCGGCTGTCATCGTTGAGGATATTCAGCGCCGTATACAACGACACGGTCTTGCCCGAACCCGTCGGTCCGGTGACCAGCACCATGCCGTAGGGCTTCTGCACGGCATCCAGGAATAGTTTCTTCTGGTCTTCCTCATAGCCGAGCTTGTCGATGCCAAGCTTGGCGGCGCTGGCGTCCAGGATGCGCAGCACGATTTTTTCGCCGAATAGCGTCGGCAGCGTGCTGACGCGGAAGTCGATCTGCTTGGTCTTGCTCAGGTTGAGCTTGATGCGCCCGTCCTGCGGCACGCGCTTCTCGGCGATGTCCAGCTGCGCCATGACCTTCAGGCGCGCGGCGATACGCGGGCTCAGCTTGACTGGCACCTTGGCCACCTGTTTGAGCAGGCCGTCGATGCGCAGGCGGACCCGGTAATCGGTTTCGTATGGTTCGAAGTGGACGTCCGAGGCGCCGCGACGGATGCCGTCGACCAGCACCTTGTTGATGAACTTCACGACCGGCGTGTCGTCGCCCTTGGCGTTGATGCCGGTGTCGCCAGCCAGTTCCTCGTCGCCGCCGCTGACCTCCAGGCTCTCCATGCCCTCGTCATCGCCGACCGCATCGCCCATGGCATCGGACGCTTCCAGCCAGTGGTCGATGGTGCGCTTGATCCGGTCCTCGTCAACGAGGATCGCTTCGACAGCCAGGTTGGTATGGAACTTGATCTCGTCCAGCGCGCGGGTATTGGTCGGGTCGGCGATGCCGACGAACAGCCGCCCGCCGCGCTTGAACAGCGGCAGCGCGGCATGCTTGCGAACCAGCTCCTCGCTGACCAGCTTGATGGCGGACTGGGCTGGGTCGAGCGAGGAGACATCGAAGATCGGCATGCCGAACTCGATCGAGTTGGCCGCCGCCAGGTCCGCCGGCGCGATCAATTTCTTCTCAAGCAGATATCCGGCGAGCGGCCGGCGCTCCTTGGTGGCCGCGTCCATCGCCTCGCGCGCAGTCGCTTCTTCCAAGGCACCGTCCAGCACCAAGCGCCGGGCGATGCCGGTGATGCCCACCAGATTGGCGGTCGCCACGGTTGCCATGTCCATCCTCTGGGTATTCCCCACCCCGACTTTACCCCAAACCCGGGCGACGCAAACGAGCAA
>JANMAO010000119.1:0-27698 GCA_031359875.1 Lysobacter sp. | reverse complement strand
GTCGTGGGCGGGGTGATGGTGTTCCGCGACGTCAGCGAATTGCGCGCGATGGCGCTGAAGATGTCGCACCTGGCCCAGCACGACTACCTGACCGACCTGCCCAACCGGGTGTTGCTGCACGATCGGTTGTCGCATGCGCTTGCCTCGACCGCGGGTGGTTTCGGTCCCGACGGCGCCGTGCTGTTCCTGGACCTCGACCAGTTCAAGACGATCAACGATTCGCTGGGACACCAGGTCGGCGATCGCGTGCTGCAGGAAGTCGCGCGGCGGCTGATCGCCTGCGTCCGTGACGACGACACTGTCAGCCGCCAGGGTGGCGACGAGTTCGTGGTGCTGCTCGAGCGCCTGAACGATCCGCGCGATGCGGCGCGCGTTGCCGACAAGATCCTGCGGGCGATGCGCGAGCCGATCCATGCCGAAGGACATGTGCTGCATACGTCACTGAGCGTCGGGATCGCACTGTTTCCGCTCGACGCCAGCGATCCCAGGACCTTGATGATGCAGGCCGACACGGCGCTGTATCACGCCAAGCGCGCTGGCCGCGACCAGTTTTGTTACTTCTCCAGCGGCATGAGCGAGAAGGCTGCCGCGCGTTTACGGCTGGAGAACGACCTGCGCCAGGCGTTGCAGGACGAAGAACTTTTTCTCGTCTACCAGCCCAAGGTGCTGCGTCCCGAACACCGTATCACCGGCATGGAGGCGCTGGTGCGCTGGCGACGGCCAGATGGCAGCCTCGCGATGCCGGTGGACTTCATCCCCGTCGCCGAGGAGAGCGGCCTGATCACGCCGCTGGACGAATGGGTGATGCAGGAAGCCTGTCGGCAAAACAAGGAATGGCAGGATGCGGGTCTCGCGCCATTGCCGGTATCGGTGAATGTGTCGCTGGCGCGCTTCGACCCCGAGCGGCTCCTCGCCCACGTGGGCGATGCGCTGCGCAGCAGCGGGCTCGCCCCGTGCTGGCTGCAGATCGAGTTTACCGAGAGCCAGATGTTCGCCGACGAAGCCCGGGCGCATGCATTGATCGAAGGCCTGCATGCGCTCGGCGTGCAGATCGCGCTGGATGACTTCGGCACTGGCTATTCCAGCCTTCGCTATCTGCTGCAATACCGCTTCAACACACTCAAGGTGGATCGCTCCTTCGTCAGCGGCTTGCCCGAGGATCCCAAGCAAGGCGCGGTGGTGCAGGCGATCGTCGCGATGGCGCGCGCGCTGCAGGCGGAGGTGGTAGCCGAAGGGGTCGAAACCCTGGCCCAGGCGCGCGCCCTGGAGACTCATGGCTGCTACGAGGTGCAGGGTTACCTGTACAGCCATCCGGTGCATGCGGAAGCCTTCGCACGCTTATTGAAACAACCCTGTCTCGAGCCCCGGTTGCCTGCGCCCGCGCTCGAAGCCACGGTCCAGTAACGCCCCCGATACGCTGGCTGCGCAGGCCTGATACCGCACCGAGACTGCGCGCACAAAGCCGTCATGGACGCCTGCGGTATACAGGACAGTTCAGGGGTGGGACCCAAGAGACGTTCCGCGTGATGGTCGATACAAGGGGTGAAACAACAGGCTTGAGCCAGCGCGTGCGCGAAGGCGCACTCGTTGCTGCTGCCTATGGCGCCATCGCGCTGGTGCTGGTGTTCGCCAACCGGGCATCCGGTGCGGGCAGCGTCTTGTGGCTCGGAAATGGCGTGCTGCTCGGGTGGTTACTTCGACGCCAGCCGGTGGACGCGATTGGTTGGCTGGCATCGTCCCTGCTCGCCGATATGGGCGCACGTCTGCTGCTGGGTATTGAACCCCCATTGGCAGCCGGGCTCGCGCTGGCCGACATCGCCGAGGTCGGATTCGCATGGGCCGCACTGCGTCACCTGGCGGCGACCGATGATGCCGGCGAACGCAAGCTGCCGATTGCACTGGCTGTCGGCGTGGTGTTTGCCCCCCTGCTGGGCGCCGCCCTGGCTGCGCTGGCGACCCAGCTGTCGACGGCGGCACCGTGGCGCGCGGGCATCATCGCCTGGTGGCTTGGACATGCGCTCGGCATGCTCGCCATGGCGCCCTTGGCGCTGGCATGGGGCCCGGCCCAGGCGCGGCAATGGCTTGGTGGCGCACACGCAGGCGTCTTCCTGCTGTCATTCATCTCGGTGCTGATCGGCGCGGCGCTGCTGAGCCTGTCGACGGCCGCGCTGGTGGTGGTGGCGTTGGTCCTGTTGCTGGCGGCCTGTCGGATCGGTGTGTTCGGCGTGGCGCTGCTGAACCTGGCCGCCGTGGCCGCCGTCGTTTTCGTGTCGATGAGATTTTCGACTGCAGCATGGCTCGCCCCGTCGCTGGCGCTGCCGGGCATCCAATTCGGTTTTGCCGTGGCCCTTGCCGGGCTCGCGTCGCTACTCGTGAGCTGGTTGCGCGGACAACGTGACGACGCGGCACGACGCGCGCAAGCCGCCGTCCGCGACCTGCAAGCAGTCGCCGACCAAACACCAGGGCTGGTGGCGCAATTCGATCGCGATTCGCGCCACCGCTTCGCCAACCGCAGTTATCTGCAATGGCATGGCTTGAGCGGGGAACAGGTCATCGGTCGCACTGCGCGCGATCTCTATGGCGAGTCGCTCGCCGCGCGCATGACCCGGGTGCTGGCGGGGCAGTCGCAACAGTTCGCGATGCCCATGCCCGACGGCCGGGAACTGCGTGCCCACTACCAACCGCAGTTCGGCGACGACGGATCCGTCGATGGCTTCTACATGCTGGCCGAGGACGTCAGCTGGCGCCGGCAGTCCGAGCGGCGTTTCGAAGCGCTGCTGGCGGCGGCCGATGCCCTGGTGATCATCGACGCGTCCGGGCGGCTGGTGCGCGGGAACCGGGCGGCAGCGGAAATGTTCCGGGTCAGTCCCGAGGCATTGGCAGGAATGCGTGCCGTGGACTTGCTGAGCGAAGCATCAATTCCAACTTTCGAGCTTGCGCTGAAGACGGCACGGCAGACGCAAGCCACGGCCCCGGCGTTGCTGGGCGTGCAGATGGGAAGACGCGGCACCACGGAATTTCCGGTCGAAATCCGACTTGCATCGCTGCCAGACGAAGCCGGGGGACAGGTCGCAGCGAGCGTTCGCGACCTCGGGGAGTTGGAGCGGCTCGAGCAGGCGCTGCACTACGAGGCGGCGCTCGCACGGGTGATGCTCGACGCTGTTGGCGACGCGGTCGTTGCCTGCGATCGCGATGGCCGGATTGTCCTTTTGAATCCGATTGCCGAAAACATGACGGGCTGGACGCTCGCCGAAGCGCTGGGTCAACCACTGGCCGGGATCATCCAGTCAGTCGATAAGAAGTCGGGCAACCCCTTGCCGTCGCCGCTCCAGGCTGCGCTCGAGGGCAATCGCCCGGCGGTGCTGCAGCCCGGTGGCGCGCTGCTGTGCCGCGACGACGCCCGGCTGTCGATCGAAGCTTCGGCGGCGCCGATACGCGACGCTGGCGGTGACTCCATCGGCGCGATGATGGTGTTCCGCGGCCTCAGCGAGACGCAGGCGACGGCGATGAAGATGTCGCACCTCGCCCAGCACGACTTCCTGACCGACCTGCCCAATCGGGTGCTGCTGCACGACCGCCTGTCGCAGGCGCTGGCGCTGTCCGAGCGCGGCAGCAAGGGCGCGTTGTTGTTCGTCGATCTCGATTACTTCAAGAAGATCAACGACACCCTGGGCCACCAGGCTGGCGACAAGGTGCTGCAGGAAGTCGCCAAGCGCCTGGTCGGCGCGGTGCGCGTCGACGATACCGTCAGCCGCCAGGGTGGCGACGAGTTCGTGCTCCTGCTCGTACGCCTGGCCGATCCGCGTGACGCGGCGCGTGTCGCCGAGAAGCTGATCCTGGCCGTGGAAGAGCCCTACTTCTTCGAAGGCCAGGCGCTCCACATCTCGGCCAGCGTCGGCATCGCGTTGTTCCCGCAGGACGCGCGCGACAGCAAGACCCTGATGAAGCAGGCCGACACGGCGCTCTACCACGCCAAGGAAGCGGGGCGCGGTCGCTACCGCTATTTCACCGGCGTCATGAGCGAGCAGGCTGATCAGCGGATGCGCACGGAGCACGACTTGCGCCTGGCGCTCGCCAACGAGGATTTCTTCCTCGCTTATCAGCCCAAGGTCCTGTTGCCGGAGGGCCGGATCACCGGCATGGAAGCGCTGGTGGGCTGGCGTCGCTGCGATACCCACGCGATCGTGCCGCCGGACGAGTTCATCCCCGTCGCAGAAGAAACCGGGTTGATCGTCGCACTGGACGAATGGGCCATGCGCGAGGCCTGCCGGCAGAATCGCGCCTGGCAGGACGCTGGCCTGGCGCCGTTGCCGGTGTCGGTCAACGTCTCGCTGGCGCGGTTTGATCCCGAACGGCTGCTCGCCCACGTGCGCAGCACGCTGGAAGCCACCGGCATGGCGCCGCAGTGGCTCGAAATCGAATTCACCGAGCGCCAGATGTTCACCCACCTTGAGCGCGCACAGCAACTGATCGCGCAACTCAAGGTACTTGGCGTATGGGTCGCCGTTGACGACTTCGGCAGCGGCCACTCCAGTCTCGTTGACCTGGCGCACTACAAGTTCGACACGCTCAAGATCGACCGCTCCTTCGTGCAGGGACTTCCCGACGACCCCAAACACGCAGCCATCGTGCAGGCGATCGTCGGCATGGCACGCGCCCTGGATTACCGGGTCATCGCCGAAGGGGTTGAAGTCGTGGCCCAGGCCGAAGCCTTGCAGCGCTTTGGTTGCGACGAGATGCAGGGGCTTCTTTATAGCGGCCCGTTGCCGGCCGAGGAATTTGCTGCACTCCTGCTGCAGGGTTCGGTTGAGCATTTGGGAACCACCAGCGAACGCTCGCGGCAGTGGTAAGCGCTGCAACCGACCGCCGGCTGAACGAAATGGCCGCCCGTCACCCATCGGCAACATCGGCGCCCCTACCGTGCGTCACGGATTCATGTCTGTACAGGTTCAATCTGGACAGTCCCCGCAATCAAGGAGAACCCCACCATGACCAGACTCGCCACGACGGGAATTGTTGCCGCGCTTGCCGGCACGATGCTGCTCACCAGCTGCGCCACCTACACAGGCCAGACCAATGACCCGAATGATCCCAACCACACCCGTACCGGCGCCCTGATTGGCGCGGGCATCGGCGCAGTCGCGGGTCTGCTCAGTGGCGGCGACGCCGTCGAGCGCCGCCAGCGCGCGCTGGTCGGTGCCGGTGTGGGCGGATTGGCCGGCGGTGGCATCGGCGCCTACCAGGATCGCCAGGAAGCCGCGTTGCGTCGCGGGCTGGAAGGAAGCGGCGTGCAGGTCGTGCGTCAAGGCGACAACATCACCCTCAACATGCCGGGCAACATCACCTTTGCGTTTGACAGCAGCAACCTGCAGTCGCAGTTCTATCCGGTCCTCGACAACGTCGCGGGCACCCTCAACCAGTACAACCAGACGGTCATCGAGGTTGCAGGTCACACCGACAACGTCGGTACCGATGCCTATAACCAGGCGCTTTCGCAAAAACGCGCCAATGCGGTGGCTGCGTACCTCAGCGGCAAGGGCGTTGTGCAGCAGCGGATGATCATTGTGGGCGCGGGCGAGACCCATCCGATCGCCAGCAACGACACCGACGGCGGGCGCGCGCAGAACCGTCGCGTCGAAATCACGATCGTGCCGGTTCGCGGCTGACGGGCATCGTCCAGGACTATTGCCCAGAACAATTGTTGAGAACGATTGTTCAGAACGATTGCCCAGTACGAGCAGGGCATCGAATCGGGCCGCGCAAGCGGCCCGATTCTGGTTGTGGCCACGGTGGTGGAAACGCGCTTGAAGCGGCCCGGCCTCCCGCGATCAACCATGTCTTAACCGGCGATCCTGTATGAGTCGAACGGTTGTGGACCAAGCCGATCGTCGGACCGGCCAGAAAATGATGCCGTAAGGAGCAATCGTTGAACCAGCCCGCCAATGCCTCTGACGCCCTTGTGTTCTTCGGGGCCACCGGCGATCTCGCCTACAAGAAAATCTTCCCCGCGCTGCAGGCGCTGGTCCGCGACCAGGGACTGGATATCCCGATCATCGGCATCGCCCGCGCCGGTGGGAGCATCGATACGCTGCGCGAGCGCATGCGGGACAGCCTTGAGCACAACGGCGGCGTGGACGCGTCGGCGTTCGAGAAGCTCTCCGCCAATCTCCGGTACATCGACGGCGACTACAACGATCCATCCACCTTTGATCGCCTGCACAAGGCGTTGGAGGGCAAGCAGCGCCCGCTGCATTACCTCGCGATCCCGCCGGCCTTGTTCCCGACCGTGGTCCAGGGATTGGCGCGCTCCGGCTGCGCAACCAATGCACGCGTCGTCGTCGAAAAACCATTCGGCCGCGACCTCGCCTCCGCACAGTCACTGAACGCGACGTTGCACGAAGTGTTCCCGGAAAGCTCGGTATTCCGCATCGACCATTTCCTTGGCAAGGAAGCGGTGCGCAACCTGTTGTATTTCCGCTTCGCCAACACCTTCCTCGAGCCGGTGTGGAACCGCAACTACATCGACAACGTGCAGGTCACCATGGCCGAGGACTTCGGCGTGCAGGGGCGGGGTGGCTTCTATGACGACGTCGGTGCGATCCGCGACGTAGTGCAAAACCACCTGCTGCAAGTCGTGGCGTTGCTGGCGATGGACGCGCCGATTGGCGACGATGCCAGCGCGATCCAGGCGGAGAAATTGCGCCTGTTCCGTGCGATGCGCCCGCTGCGCCCGGAGAACGTGGTGCGTGGCCAGTTCCGCGGCTATCGCGACGAGCCCGGCGTGCGCCCGGACTCGAAAGTCGAAACCTACGCCGCGATGCGTCTGGAGATCGACACCTGGCGCTGGGCTGGCGTGCCGTTCTATATCCGCGCGGGCAAGAGCCTGCCGCTGACGGCGACCGAGGTCGTGGTTGACCTGAAGTGCCCACCGATGGCGATCTTCGATGACGACGCGAGCGCTACATCAGGCATCGACGCGTCGGACGTGGACGCATCCGGCAAGAAAAGTCGGGTGATCCACTCCAACTATTTTCGTTTCCGGCTCGGGCCGGAAATGGTGATCGCTACAGGCGCGCGGGTGAAGCGGCCCGGTGAAGCCATGCGTGGCGACGATGTCGAGCTCGTGGCGCGCCACCAGCCCGCGCGAGGCGCGCCGCCCTATGAACGTCTGCTTGGTGATGCGTTGCGCGGAGATTCGTCACTGTTCACCCGCGATGAGGCGGTGGAAGAAGCATGGCGCGTGGTCGATCCGGTACTGGATCTGCCTGGCCCTGTGGAAACCTATGAGCCCGGAAGTTGGGGGCCGGCCGCGGCGGCCGCCATGGTCGCCGATGCCGACGGCTGGCACGATCCACTGCCCGAGGCGGCCCCGCAATGTTGACGTCGCCGGTCGCGGTCGCGGACGCGAGCCCAGCCCCCGGACTTGTCTTCCTGCTCGACGTCGACAACACCCTGCTCGACAATGATCGCTTCTCGGTCGATCTAGATGCGCGCCTCACGCAGGCGCTGGGGCCCGCAGGCCAACAACGCTACCGCGCGCTCTACCAGACCCTGCGCACGCAGCGCGGCTACGCGGATTACCTGGAACCGCTGCAGCAGATGCGCTGCGACTTCGAGGGCGATCCTGACCTGTTGCAACTATCGGCATTCCTGCTTGACTATCCGTTCGCGGATCTGCTGTATCCCGGCGCGCTGAATGCCATTGCCTACCTGCGCACGCTCGGAACATCGGTGATCCTGTCCGACGGCGATATCGTCTTCCAGCCGCGCAAGATCCAGCGCTCCGGGGTGTGGAATGCCGTGCAGGGCAGGGTGCTGGTGTACCTGCACAAGGAGCACAGGCTCGATGCGGTACAACAGGCATATCCAGCGCAGCACTACGTCCTGGTCGACGACAAGCCGCGATTGCTGGCGGCGATCAAGGCGGAGCTGGGTGCACGCGTGACCACGGTGTTTGTCCGCCAGGGCCATTACGCCACGGAGGCCGGCATCGGTTTGTTGCAGCCGCAGCCCGATCTCGCCATCGCGTGCATCGCTGATCTCGTCGGCATGGAGATGGGCCGTTTCCTCCCGACGCCAGTCACCCCCCAGGAACTTCCATGAGCCAAAACCAAAACCTGCAGCAACTGCGCGACCTCGGCCAGAGCCTGTGGCTGGACAACATCACCCGCGACCTGCTCGACAGCGGCACGCTCAAGCGTTATATCGACGAGTACGGGCTGACGGGATTGACGTCCAATCCCACCATTTTCAACGAGGCCATCGGCGGCAGCGGTGCCTACGATGCCGGAATCCGCGACAAGCGGACCGCGGGACTGGATCACGAGGCGTTGTTCACGGAGCTGGCGCTGGAAGACCTGCGTCGCGCCGCCGATCTGTTCCGGCCCGCGCATGAGGCCAGCGACGGCGTCGACGGCTGGGTGTCGATGGAACTCTCGCCACTGCTGGCCAGCGACACCCGCAGCAGCATCGAAGCTGCGACGCGCATCCATGAGCAAGCCGTGCGCGACAACCTGTTCGTCAAGATTCCCGGCACGCCGGAAGGCGTTCCCGCGATCGAGGAATCGATCTTCAACGGCGTCCCGATCAATGTCACCCTGCTGTTTTCCGCGCAGCAATACCAGGCCGCCGCCGATGCCTACCTGCGCGGCATCGAGCGCCGCATTGCGGCCGGACGTGATCCGGTCGTCGCATCGGTGGCGTCGCTGTTTGTCAGTCGCTGGGACAAGGCCATCGCCGACAAGGTGCCGGCGGAACTGCGCAACAAGCTCGGCATCGCCGTTGGCCAACGCACCTACCGCGCCTACCGTGAACTGCTTGCATCGGACCGTTGGAAGAAGCTTGCCGCTGCCGGCGCGCGTCCGCAGCGGTTGTTGTGGGCCAGCACCGGCACCAAGGATCCGAACGCCTCCGACACGCTTTACCTCCAGGCGCTTGCCGCTCCGGACACGATCAACACGATCCCGGAGAAGACGCTCAAGGCATTCGCCGACCACGGCAAGTTCGCTGGCGCGATGGCCCTGGACGGCGGCGATGCGGAAGGCGTGCTGGCACAATTTACCAAGGCCGGCGTCGATATTGATGCGCTGGCGATGCAACTGCAGCAGGAAGGCGCGCAGGCGTTCGTGAAGTCCTGGCAGGAGCTGTTGCAACGGATCGACGAGAAGACCGCATCGCACAAGCCAGCATCGCCTGGGGATGGCAAGCCGCAATGAACGACGCGATGGAGCATGCGAGCACCACGCCGCTGACCACACGACTGCAATGGCAGGCGCTGCTGCAGCACGCGCAGGCGACAGGCGAACGTCATCTGCGTAATTGGTTCTCGGCAGATCCCGCACGAGGCGAACGCCTGACCGCGGAAGCCGCCGGCCTGTACCTGGACTACTCCAAGCAGCGCGTCGGCGATGACACTTTGCGTCTGCTGTTCGACCTCGCCGAGGCTTGCGAGGTGCCTGCGCGCATCGAGGCGATGTTCCAGGGCGAACACATCAACACCACCGAGGATCGCCCAGCCCTGCATGTCGCATTGCGTGCGCCTGCCGGCGAGCGCATCGAGGTCGACGGCGCCGATGTCGTGCCGGAGGTGCAGGCCGTGCTCGCGCGCATGGCGACATTTGCCGACAAGGTCCGTGATGGCAGCTGGACCGGTTTCACCGGCCGCCGCATCCGCAACGTCGTCAACATCGGCATCGGCGGTTCCGATCTTGGTCCGGTGATGGCTTACGAGGCGTTGCGCTTCTACAGCCAGCGCGATCGCACGGTCCGTTTTGTGTCCAATGTCGATCCCGCTGACTTCACTGAAGCCACGCTTGATCTCGATCCGGCCGAAACCCTGTTCATCGTCTGCTCCAAGACCTTCACCACGCAGGAAACGCTGACCAACGCCCGCGCCGCGCGCGACTGGTGCGTCGATGCGCTCGGCGAGGACTCAGTAGCCAAACACTTCGTCGCGGTATCGACCAATGCCGACGGCGTTCGCGAGTTCGGCATCGACACCGACAACATGTTCGGGTTCTGGGACTGGGTCGGTGGCCGCTACTCGATGGACTCCGCGATCGGGTTGTCGACCATGATCGCGATCGGCCCCGGCAACTTCCGCGACATGCTCGCCGGCTTCCACGCCATGGATGTGCATTTCCGCAAGACGGCACCCGAACGCAACCTGCCGATCCTGATGGCGCTGTTGTCGATCTGGAACAACGATTTCCTCGGCGCCGACACCGTCGCGGTACTGCCGTATGCGCAATACCTCAAGCGCTTCCCGGCGTATCTGCAGCAGCTGACGATGGAGAGCAACGGCAAGCACGTCACCCTCGACGGCCGCTCCTGCGACTACCAGACTGGTCCGATTTACTGGGGCGAGCCGGGCACCAACGGTCAGCATTCGTTCTACCAGCTGCTGCACCAGGGCACGCGGCTCGTGCCGTGCGATTTCATCGGTTTTTGCCAGCCGCTCGATGCCATGCCTTCCAGTGGCGTGGACTCGCAGCACGACTTGTTGATCGCCAATCTGTTCGCACAAAGCGAAGCGTTGGCGTTCGGCAAGACGCTGGCGCAGGTGCAGGCCGAGGGAACCCAACCAGCGGTCGCGCCGCATCGCGTGTTCGACGGCAACCGCCCCAGCACCACGATCCTGGCCGATCGGCTGACGCCGCACAGCCTGGGTGCGTTGGTTGCGCTCTACGAGCACAGTGTGTTCGTGCAGGGCGTGATCTGGGGTATCGACAGCTTCGACCAGTGGGGCGTGGAGCTGGGCAAGCAACTGGCCAGGCACACTGAGTCGGAGCTCGCCGCTGACCCGATGCCCGACCTGCAGCACGACAGTTCCACCAACGCCTTGATCCGGCGCTATCGCGAGCGACGCAAGCCGCGTTGACGGCTCGTCCTGCTGCCCGCGCCCCGTGACGCCACAGGAGACAACCATGTCCGCGCAACTCGACCAACGCTGCATCGATACCCTGCGTTTCCTCGCGGTGGATGCCGTGCAGAAGGCCGACAGCGGCCACCCCGGGATGCCATTGGGCGCGATGCCGATGGCGTACGTGTTGTGGGATCGTTTCCTCAAGCACAACCCGCGCAATCCCGGCTGGACCGACCGCGACCGTTTCGTACTGTCTGCCGGCCA
Source organism: Lysobacter sp. (assembly GCA_031359875.1). GTDB lineage: Bacteria > Pseudomonadota > Gammaproteobacteria > Xanthomonadales > Xanthomonadaceae > Cognatiluteimonas. The sequence continues at coordinate 16,570 of JANMAO010000119.1, read as the reverse complement.
CGGCTCGATGTTGCTGTACGCGTTGCTGTACATGACTGGCTATGACCTGTCGCTCGACGACATCAAGCAGTTCCGACAGTGGGGCAGCAGGACGCCGGGTCATCCCGAACGTGGCCACACGCCGGGCGTGGAAGTCACGACCGGACCATTGGGGCAGGGTCTGGGCAACGCCGTAGGCATGGCGATTGCCGAGGCGCAACTCGGGGCGCGCTACAACCGGCCCGGCCACACCATCATCGACCATCGCACCTGGGTGATTGCCAGCGACGGCGACCTGATGGAAGGCGTCGCGTCTGAAGCCGCATCGCTGGCAGGGCATCTCAAGCTCGGCAAGCTGATCTGCCTGTACGACGACAATTACGTCACCCTCGCTGCCGGCACCGACATCACCTTCACCGAGGATCGCGGTGCGCGCTTCACCGCGTATGGCTGGCAGGTCGTGCATGTCGACGACGGCAACGATCTCGACGCCATTCAAGCGGCGCTGCAGGCCGCGTGCGATGAGACGACGCGGCCGTCACTGATCCTGGTGCGCACGCATCTGGGTTTCGGCTCGCCGGAGCAGGACAGCTTCAAGGCGCATGGTTCGCCGCTGGGCGAAGCGGACGTGCGCAAGACCAAGGAGAAACTCGGCTGGCCGGTCGCGCCCGATTTCCTGGTTCCGGACGATGCGCTCGCGCATCTGCGTCAAGCGGTCGAGCGTGGCGCCTCCCAGGAGAAGTACTGGAATGCCCGTTTTGCCCAGTACGCGAGTGCGAACCAGCCGCTTGCCGCCGAACTCGAGCACAGCCTGCACGGCGTCTTGCCGCATGGCTGGGACGCCGACATCCCGGTGTTTCCGGCGGATGCGAAAGGCCTGGCGACCCGCGAAGCGTCGGGCAAGGTGATGAACGCTATTGCGCCGAAGCTGCTGTCGCTCACCGGCGGCTCCGCCGATCTTGATCCCTCGACCAAGACCGCGCTCGCGGGGATGGGCGACTTCAATCCGTCCGCAACAACCGGTGAAGACACGCAGGGATCGGTGGGCGCCTGGAGTCATGCCGGACGCAACCTGCATTTCGGCGTGCGCGAACATGCGATGGGTTCGATCGCCAACGGCATGGCGGCGCACGCCGGTTGCATCCCGTACACCGCGACGTTCCTGATCTTTTCCGATTACATGCGCCCGCCGATGCGGCTGGCGGCGTTGTCGAAGCTGCATGTCATCCACGTGTTCACCCACGATAGCGTCGCGCTTGGCGAGGACGGCCCCACCCATCAGCCGATCGAGCAACTCGCCGGGCTGCGTTCGGTGCCCAACCTCACCGTGATCCGTCCGGGCGATGCCAATGAGACCGCGGTCGCCTGGCGTGTCGCGCTGGAAATGCGCGAGGCACCAGTGACCCTGGTGCTGACGCGTCAGGCGGTGCCGACGCTCGACCGCAGCCGCTTCGCCAGCGCGGACGGCCTGCGCCATGGCGCTTACGTGCTCGACGATGGCGGTGCCGATCCCGCGCTGATCCTGATCGCCTCCGGCTCGGAAGTGCATCTGGTTGTCGATGCCGCGCAGCATCTGCGCGCGGCCGGGCTTGCCGTACGTTGCGTGTCGATGCCGAGTTGGGAGCTGTTCGACGCGCAACCGCGCGAGTATCGCGACTCGGTGCTGCCGCCCTCGATCCGCGCGCGGGTTGCGGTCGAGGCAGGCTCGACCCAAGGCTGGTCGCGCTACGTCGGTGACAGTGGTGACGTGATCGGCATCGACCACTTCGGCGCCTCCGCCCCCGGCGACGTCAACCTGCGCGAGTTCGGCTTCACCGTCGAGGAAGTCTGCCGCCGCGCGCAGGCGGTGTTGTCATCGGCGACAGCTTCCGCGCGGCGATGAGCGCGCTTTTCATGATGGCGTCGGCGCTGCTCATTCCTTCTTGATCGCATGCCCGCCGAATTCGTTACGCATCGCCGCGAGCAACTTGTCCGTGAACGACTCGTTGTCGCGCGAACGCAGGCGCGCCATCAGCGACACCGCGATCACCGGGGTCGGCACGTCAAGGTCGATCGCCTCCTGCAACGTCCAGCGGCCTTCGCCAGAATCGGCCACCCATGGCGCGATGCCGGCCATCGTCGGGTTCTTGCCGATGGCATCCGACGTCAGGTCCAGCAGCCATGAACGCACCACGCTGCCGGTGCGCCAGATCTCCGCGACCTGGTGCAGGTCGAGCGCGAACTCCTTCTTGTGCTGCAGGATCGAGAAGCCTTCGGCATACGCCTGCATCAATCCGTATTCGATGCCGTTGTGGACCATCTTGGTGAAGTGCCCGGAACCGACCGGGCCGACACGACCCCAGCCTTTGTCGCCTGCAGGCGCCAGCGTCTCGAAGATCGGCCGAAGATGCTCGACGACGGCTGCGTCGCCGCCGATCATCATGCTGTAGCCCTCGTCCAGTCCCCACACGCCGCCGCTGGTGCCGGCATCGACATAGGCGACGTTGTGCTGCGCCAGCTGCGCCGAGCGCCGCAGCGTGTCCTTGTAGTTGGAGTTGCCGCCATCGATCAGCACATCACCCGGTGCCAGCAGTCCCGCCAGTGTTTCGACGGTGCCGTCGGTGATCGCGCCGGCTGGCACCATCATCCAGACCACGCGTGGTGCCGCCAGCGCCGCCACCAGTGCGGCCAACGAATCCGCAGAGCCGCCACCATCGCCGGCAATGGCCGCGCGCGCCTCGGCATTGGGGTCGAACCCGACCACCTGGTGCCCGCCACGCAACAGCCGCCGCGCCATGTTCGCGCCCATCCGGCCAAGGCCGATCATTCCAAGTTGCATCGTCTACTCCAGTGGTTGTTGGCAGTGCTTGTTAAATCCGCGACCGACGCGTCGCGCAGGTCGTTGTGGCTCAGTGCCTGTCGGATTGCGACCGCGCCTGCGTCCCGGGGTTCAGCCACCCGCCCTCGAATCCGGCACGTCGCAGGCCATCGACGAGGTAGCGGCAGCCGCGCATGAGTTCCCAGGGCATCCCGGTGCGGTGGTTTTCGGTCATCAGCACGATCGGCCCCAGGTTGAGTCCGAAATGCCACGGTGATTCCCAGCCGTCCTTAGTGAAGCCGTCGCCGGGAAAGTGCTGGCTGAAGGATGCATCGAGGGTCTGGTTGAACGTTGCCTTGAACCCGTAGAGGTGCTTTTCATGCAGTTGCAGGGTGTGCATGAAGTGGTGGATCGTCGGCAACACGATGTCCGGGGCAAACGGCAACGATGCCACCACGGCCCACGGGGCGAGGGTGCCGTCGTCGATGCCATAAGGCGCGCCGCGTCCTTCGTAATCGTAGAAGCGGCGTTCGATGCCGTTGATGACCGCCACCGCCGGGCCCGGGCCATCGCTGGCGGTGATGCCCCAGCAATGCCCGCCATAACCGTTGAACCCCAGCGGGTTGTCGATTGCATAGCGCTGCTGCACCTGCGAGGCGCGGCGGCTGTTCTCGAAGTAGTCGATGCCCTTGTCGCGCATGAAGGCATCCTGGATGCCGCGCAGGTCCAGCCAGACGTGCGACAGCTGGTGGACGAACAACGGACCCGAGTAGAGGAAATCGATGTCGTAGCAGCGTTTCCACTCGTAGGTCGAGCACCAGGCGTGGTAGGCATCCCGGGACACCGGATGCGTCGGCGACCCCAGCGCCAGAACGTACAGCAGCAGCGCCTCGTCGTAGCCTTCCCAGTGGAACGGCAGGAAGCCGGTCTCGGGCTTCCAGCCGTGGCAGATGGTCCGGCCCGCGTTCTGCGCCCAGTGCCAATCCGCGCGCAGGTAAAGCGCGTCGGCGATTGCGCGGATCTCGCGCTGGTGCGGGGTGTCGTCGGCGAAATATGCAGCGGCGGTGAGCATGCCGGCCAACAGGAAGGTGCTGTCCACGGTCGACAATTCGCATTCCCAGGCGCGCCGGCCGGTATGCATGTCCAGGAAGTGGTAGTAGAAACCGCGATACCCCGTCGCGTCCGGCTCCGGGCCCTGTGGGCTGTCACGGAAGAACCGCAGCGTCGCCAGCGTGCGCTGGATCGCCATCTCATGCGTCATCAGCCCACGCTTGACTGCAACCGGATACGACGCCAGCGCCAGCCCGGTGGCGGCGATGCTCGCCGGCCACGACGGCGCGGTCTTGTCCAGCACCAGACCGTTTTGCGGGTTGGTTTCGTGCAGGAAGTAGCTGAAGGCCTTGCGTTGAAGATCCTGCAGCTGCACATCGAGCGGGGTGGTGGTGTTTCGCATCTGGTTGCGCAGTCGGGAAGTCAGGTCGGTTCACACCATACATGCCGACGCAGCGGGTAAAAGGTGAAAGCCATGACTCAACCATCGCGTCCGTCGGCAACGACCCCAACCCGCCGCGTGCGCCTGCTCGGCAACGGCCACTACGCGGTGATGTTGACCGATGCCGGGACCGGATACAGCCACTGGCGCGATCTGGCGATCACGCGCTGGCGCGAAGACCCCACTTGCGACGATTGGGGAAGCCATCTGTTGCTGCGCGATGTCGACAGCGGCGCGTTGTCGTCCGCCGGTGGACAGCCTTTCGGCGGCGATTGGCCAGCAACGCTGCTCGACGCCGGGCGTGCCACATTCGCGTGTACCGACGGCATGCTCGACACGCAGCTTGACGTGGCCGTCGCCGCGGATTGCGACGCCGAAGTCCGGCGCATCACGCTGCACAATCGCGGCGCTGGCACGCGCACGATCGAGCTCACGTCGTATGCCGAACTGGTGCTGGGTTCGGCCGCGGGCGACAACGGCCATCCGGCATTCTCCAAGCTGTTCGTGCAGACGCAATGGTCGGCGCCCGATGGCGTGCTGCTGGCGACCCGTCGGCGCCGCGCCCCGGACGAGGCGGACATCTGGGCTGCGCATTTTGTCGCCACCGATGCGGCCTCGACTGATGAGGGCAGCGTGGATGCCGTCCAGTACGAAACCGACCGCATGCGCTTCCTCGGCCGCGGCCGCAGCTTGCGCAATGCGCAGTCATTGCAGGCTGGGGTCACGTTGTCGAACACGGTCGGTTGCGTGCTCGATCCGGTATTCAGCCTGCGGACGTGTGTGCGCATCGCGCCCGGTGCCCGCGTGCAGGTCGCGTTCTGGACGCTGGCTGCGAGCTCGAGTGATGCCGTGCTGGCACTGGCCAGGACGTTGCGCCCCCCCGGTGCGTGCGAACGCGCGTTTGCAGGCGCGCAGGCCCATGCGCTCGCGACCCAGTCGCGCTTCGGCCTGGATGCGGTGGAGGCCGAAGCCGCTGCGCAGTTGATGGCGCCCTTGTTGTATGCCGATTCGGCCTGGCGATCGCCGGCGGACATGCTGGCGCGCGCCCAGGGTGGTGCACCTGTTCTGTGGGGGTGCGGCATTTCCGGTGATCGCCCGATCGTGCTGCTGCACATCGACGCGACCGCACACCTCGAGCGCGTGCAGGCGCTGCTGCGTGCGCAGCGCCTGTGGCGATCGAACTGGCTGGGCGTGGACCTCGTGCTGCTCAACACCGCTTCCGAAGCCGACGTGGACGCACTGCAGGCCGCCTTGGAAGCGCTGCGTGACGCACAGCCGCGACAACTGCAGGAGGACGGCGAGGGTGCGGGTGCGGCCGTTTTCGTCCTGCGCGACGATCGCATCGACGCCGTCCTGCGCGACGGCCTCGCGATGTCGGCGCGCGTGGTGATGGACGCGGCCAGCGCGGGGTGGACGCCCGTCGCCCGGCCATCGGAGCGTGGTGTTGCGGTGGCGGCCGAGCCTGCAATCACCCCCGCGACCACGCAGAGGAGCGCGCCCACGCCCGCTTCCGTCCAGCGTGCCGACACGATCCCACGCGCGCCTGCTGCGCAGGACGTGCTGGAATTCGACAACGGCGTCGGCGGGTTCAGCGGCGATGGCCGCGAGTACACAATCGTCCTGGACGGGGATGCCTGCACGCCGGCACCGTGGGTCAATGTCATCGCCAATCCTGATTTCGGCTGCATGGTCTCGGCCGAGGGCGGCGGTTACAGCTGGGCGATCAACAGCCAGCAGAATGCGTTGACGCCGTGGCCGAACGACCCGGTGACGGACGCGCCGCACGACATGCTGTACCTGCGCGACGACGACAGTGGTGTGTTGTGGTCCGCGACCGCGGCGCCCATCCGCGTCCCGGAAACGACCTATCGCGCCACCCACGGCAAGGGCTGGACCCGGTTCGCGCACACCGCGCACGACATCGAGGTCGAACTGCTGCAGACGGTGCCGATCGACGATGCGGTCAAGGTCTCGCGCCTGCGCCTGCACAACCGTGGCGCAGGGACGCGACGACTGTCGGTCACCGGCTACGTGCAGTGGGCGCTCGGCCCCAACGGCGCCGTCACCGCACCGTTTGTCGTGACCGAACGCGACGACGCCACCGGCGCGCTGTTCGCGCGCAATGCGTGGCGCGTGGAACATGGCGAGCGGATTGCCTTCATCGATCTCGGAGGCGCACAGCGGTCATGTACCGGCGACCGCATGGAATTCCTCGGCCGCTGCGGCGCAGTCGATCGGCCGGCGGCATTGCAGGGCGATGTGTTGTCCGGACGGGTCGGCGCGGGCCTGGATCCGTGCGGCGCATTGCAGACCCAGGTCGAACTGGCTCCCGGCGCGCAGGTCGAGGTGCGGTTCGTCCTCGGGGACGCCGCGTCGCGCGATGCCGCACGCACGCTGGTCGAGAAATATCGGACGGCCGACATCGACGTGATCCTGGCGGAGGTCGCAGGCCTGTGGGACGGCGTGCTCGGGACCGTGCAGGTGAGGACCCCGGATCGCGCGATGGACGTGCTGCTCAACCACTGGCTGCTGTACCAGACGCTCGCGTGCCGGGTGTGGGCTCGCACCGCCTACTACCAGGCCAGTGGTGCCTACGGGTTCCGCGACCAGCTGCAGGACGTGATGGCGCTGTGCGTGGCGCGGCCCGATGTCGCGCGCGCCCAGCTGTTGCGCTCGGCGGCGCGGCAATTCGTCGAAGGCGACGTGCAGCACTGGTGGTTGCCGCCGTCGGGGCAGGGCATCCGCACGCGCATGACTGACGACCGCCTGTGGCTGGCGTATGTCGCCGCGCATTACATCGACGTCAGTGGCGACGCTGCATTGCTCGATGAGTCGGTGCCCTTCATCGAAGGCCCGCCACTGGAGGCGGGCCAGCATGAGGCGTTCTTCCAGCCCAACGTCAGCGCGGAACACGCCAGCGTCTACGAACACGGCGCGCGCGCAATCGACGTCAGCCTGACGCTGGGCGCGCACGGCCTGCCATTGATCGGCACCGGCGACTGGAACGACGGCATGAACCGCGTCGGCGAACAGGGCCGCGGCGAGAGCGTGTGGCTGGCGTGGTTCCTGATCGCGACCATCGAGACCTATGCCCACTTCGCCGAAGCACGCGGCGAGCACGCCCGCGTCGCGCGCTGGCGGCAATGCGTGGACGCGGTGCGGGTTGCGCTGGAAACCACCGGCTGGGACGGCGCGTGGTACCGCCGCGGCTACTACGACGACGGCGCACCGTTGGGCTCCGCCGAAAGCCGCGCATGCCGCATCGACACCATCGCGCAATCGTGGAGCGCGCTGGCCGGTGGCGATGCGGCGCATGTGGCGCAGGCGATGGATGCGGTCGACACCCATCTAATCGATCGCGACGACGAGCTGGCGCTGCTGTTCACGCCGCCGTTCGAGAAACCCGCGGCACTTGACCGCAACAATGACGGCGAAGGCCGCGAGCACGAGCACGATCCGGGCTACATCGCCGGTTATCCGCCCGGCGTGCGCGAGAACGGTGGCCAGTACACGCATGGGTCGACCTGGGCGGTCTTCGCGTTCGCGCAACTGGGTCAGGCCGAGCGGGCGATGGACCTGTTTGCCATCCTCAACCCGATCCGCCACACCGACTCCGCCGAGCGCATCGCGCGCTACAAGGTCGAGCCCTATGTTGCCTGTGCCGACGTGTATTCGGTGGCGCCGCATGTCGGCCGCGGCGGCTGGACCTGGTACACCGGCTCGGCCGGCTGGGTGTATCGCGCAGGCCTGGAGGCCATCCTCGGTTTCCGCGTGCAGGGCGACGCGCTGCTGCTGGCGCCGTGCATCCCCGCGTCCTGGCCCGGATTCGGGATCACCTACCGCCATCGGTCATCGGAATACCGGATCGAGGTCGACAACAGCCGACGCGTCGGGCACGGCGTGCTTGCCGTCGAACTCGATGGGCAGGCGTTGCCGGTCGATCCGTGTCGCGTTCCGTTATGCGATGACGGCGGGGTGCATCGGGTGAAGCTGACGCTGGGCAGAGTTGGCTGACTGCCTAGCGCCGCACCCCTCACCCTGCTTCGCTGCGCGAAGCTGTCCCTCGCTCCGCGCCCAGTCCCTTCGCACAGTGCCAGGGGGATCAGGCGTGCGCGAGACAATGGCTCTCAAGCAGCACGCTTTCACCCCTTGCATGGGGCGAGGCGTGGGCGACGCGAGCGGCCAGATTCATTTCACGAGGAGGAACGGCGTCATCATCACCGCTTGATCTGCATTTGATTCGAGCCCCAGTGCCCAACTCTGATTGCCCGCCCCCCAGCCGTCTGCAACTTCCACCTGGCGCATGGTCCACCGTCCTCGACTGCCTGTGCGCACGCTTCCCGGCGATCAGTCGCGAGTTGTGGATCGACCGCTTCGCGCGCGGCCTGGTGCTGGATTCAGACGGCACACCGTTGGCGATCGATGCTCCGTATCGGGTGGGCGCGGAGATCAGCTACTTCCGCGAGGTACTGCGCGAGCCGGTGATTCCGTTCGCTGAAACGGTGCTTCATGCCGACGCGCACCTGGTGGTGGCGGACAAACCGCACTTCCTGCCGGTGACGCCGGCCGGGGTGTATGTGCGCGAGACGTTGCTGGCGCGGTTGGTGCGGCGGCTGGGCAATCCCGAGCTGGTGCCGCTGCACCGGATCGATCGCGCCACCGCTGGGCTGGTGCTGTTCTCGGCCAACGCCGCCACGCGTGATCAATACCAGTCACTGTTCCGCGGACACCGCATCCACAAGCGCTACGAGGCGATTGCACCGGGGTTGCCTAGGCTGTCGTTTCCCTTGATTCGCGCATCGCGGCTGGTGGCCGGGGAGCCGTTCTTTCGCATGCAGGAAGTCGAGGGCATGCCGAACAGCGAAACCCGGATCGATGTGATCGACAGCGATGGTCCGTTGTGGCGTTACGCACTGGAACCGATCACCGGCAAAAAGCACCAGCTGCGCGTGCACATGGCGGCGCTGGGCGCGCCGATCTTGAACGATGCCTTCTATCCGCAATTCTCGGATGTTGCGGTCGATGACCATGCGCAGCCGCTGAAATTGCTTGCGCGGTCGTTGGCGTTTGTCGATCCGCTCAGTGGCGTCAAATGTTGTTTTGAGAGTCGGTTCACGTTGTAGAAAACCTGGGCGATCCGGCCGATGTAACGTCGCCGGTTGACGGTTCCAACGTCATCAACGGCCGTATCACCGCGCGTCGACTGGACCAATGGGCGGCGACTCGCGTCAGGCCGCATCCAAGAATACTGGAAAACCAGGGCAGGTTCCATGGAACGGGTCGTGGTCTTACGAATTCCGCTGTCTGTCACCGGACGCCCGTGACGACGCCAAAAAAAGGGCCGCTTGCGCGGCCCTTTTTCTTCGATTGGTGGAGGTGGGGAGAATCGAACTCCCGTCCGAAGGCACTCCATGCCCGGCACTACATGCTTAGCTCGCCGTTGGATCTCGCCCTGCGGCAACACGGCGTGCAAAGCACACCGCAGGACACACCCGCTTTAGGTTGAACATCGGCTGACGGGTCGCCACCGATATCGATCCTGTAATGATGACCCTACATCCACGAGTACAGGCACAAGTGGGTTCAGGGCTTACGCCTTAAGCGGCGAGAGCGAAGACGTCGTCGTTGGCGTCTGAGTTTTTGCAGCTGGATTAACGAGGAAAGCTACCCCCTCGGCATGCGCCAAGCTATTTCGCAACCCCCGTCGAAGCCAGTGCACCCCCGGGAATGTCGATGTCGCCGACAGGGTCAGTATAGGCACGGCGAGGCTTGGCGCAAGACGCAGCCCCGGGCCAGGCAGCGTCGGTTCAGTGGGCCGGCGCCAGGCCAGCGGCTATGCTGGCGGCAATGCGCGCTTCCCCCACGCCGACCGACGACGGTATCCCGCAGACAGCAAGAAGCGGCTATGTGCTGGCGGTGCTGGTGCTGCTGGCTTCTTTGCTGGTCGTGGGGTTGTACTGGAGCGGCGCGCATCGGCGCGAAATGGCGGCGGCCAATGCCGATTTCGTCGCGAGCGCGCAAGAGACCACCGCGCTGCTGGATCAACGCCTGGGCCTCTTTGAACTGGTCACGCGGGGCGGCGTTTCGCTGTTTGCCTCGGTGGCGCGGCCCAGTCGGCGGCAATGGCAGGACTATGTCGACGGCTTGAACCTCAAGCAGCGGTTCCCGGCGCTGGTGGGGCTGGGTTTCGCGCTCTATGCCTCGCCCGGCAAGTTGGTGGATCAGCAGCGGTTGATGCGCGACAGCGGCGACGGCTTATTCGAGGTGCGGCCCCATGGGGTCCGCCAGCACTATGGCGCGATCCTGTACCTGGAGCCGAAGACGCCAGAGAACCTCGATGCAATCGGCTACGACATGTTTGCCGAGCCGGTGCGTCATGCCGCGATGGAAGCGGCGCTCGATAGCGGCCAAGCGCAATTGAGCGGGTTGGTCCATCTCGTGCAGGACTATGGTCGACCGATCTCCGCGATATTGATGTATCAGCCGGTTTATCGGGCCGGCGACTACCCGGTCAGCATCGCGGCGCGACATGAGTCGATGCAGGGTTGGGTCTACATACCGGTGCGGGTGCAGCAGTTCGTCGAGACGACACTGCGGTCGACGCCCCAGCATCCACGATTTCGCATCGTCGACGTGACCGATGGACAGGACACCGTGCTTTTTGCAACGCACGCGGGCAAAGCTGGTGAATCACCGGCATTCGTGAGTTCCACCACGCTGGATCGCTTCGGCCGGCACTGGCGGCTCGATTTTGCCTCGGAGTCGGATGCTGTCATCGAAGGGCGCATCGCCGGATTGCAAACCGCGCTGCTGATCGGATTGTTCGCTTCGTTGCTGCTGTTCGCCATCACGCTGTCGCTGGTACAGACGCAGACGCGCGCCGAGCACCTGGCCGCGCGCATGAGCGAATCCTATCGCCGCAGCGAGCTGCGTTTTCGCAGTGCAATGCAGTACTCGGCGATCGGCATGGCATTGCTGGATCGCAACGGACGCATCGTCGACGTCAATCCGGCGCTGGCTGCGATCGTGGGAAGCAGTGCTGACGAGATCGTCGGCACGGCGTTCGATGCATGGTTCGTCGAGGGTGCGGAGCACTTCAGCCATGACCGGGAACGCGACACGCCCGATGGCGTGTTCCGGACGACGCGCAGCCTGCTGCGAGACGGTAGCGTGCGCCAGGTGCAGCTGAGCTTTGCGCCGGTGCCGGGTGATATCGGCCAGGACATCGCGCGGCTGGTGGAGATGGAGGACATCACCGACCGCCTGCACGCCGAGGCGCAGGTGCTCGCGCTCAACCGCACGCTCGAGGCGCGGGTCGCCATGCGGACGCGCGAGCTGACCCAGGCCAACCAGGAGCTGGAAACGTTTGCCTACAGCGTCTCGCATGACCTGCGCGCGCCGTTGCGGTCGATTGACGGCTTCAGCAAGTTGCTGGCCGAGCGCTTTGCCGACGCGGTCGACGACACCGGGCGTGAGTACCTGGCGCGCGTCCGCAACGCCGCCAGTCGCATGGACGAGCTGATCGAGTCGCTGCTGAAGATGTCGCGCGTCGGTCGCGGCGGCATGAATCCGATTCCACTGGATCTTGGTCGCATGGCCAGCGAGATCCTGGGCGAACTGCGCGCCGCCGAACCGGAGCGTCACGTCGAAACCGACGTCGAAGGGGGGCTGCGCGCGATCGCCGATCAGGGGCTGGTCCGCAGCCTGCTGCAGAACCTGCTAGGCAACGCGTGGAAATTCAGCCGTGATCGGGCCGTCGCGCGGATCCAGATGGGCCGCAACACTGTGGGTGAATTCTTCGTGCGCGACAACGGCGCGGGGTTTGCGCAGGAATATGCCGACAAGCTGTTCCGTCCATTCCAGCGCCTGCATAGCCAGGACGAATTCAGTGGTCATGGCATCGGCCTGGCGTCGGTCAAGCGGATCATCGATCGCCATGGCGGCACCATCCGCGCCGAAGGTTGGACGGACGAAGGCGCGACATTTTATTTCACGTTGCCTGAGCCGGTTCCCGAGCCTTGAAGTCGCGGTGATGGGCGCCAAGAGTTTTCCATGCGCCCTGCAGGCATGCCTTCATGATGGATAATTCTTGTCAATCCTGATGGGCAATCCGTGATGGGAAACATCTGTTGGCTGGCCTCGTACCCGAAGTCCGGAAACACCTGGCTGCGCATTTTTCTCGCCAACATGATCGCCGACCGCGGCGAGCCGGTACCGCTGCGCGACCTTCCACGCTTCAGTGATGATGAGGCTCTACCAGAGGACTATGCGGCTCTTGCGCAGCGGCCGAGTACCGAGTTGACGATGCACGACATCGCGCGATAGCGGCCGCAGGTACACGCGCACATCGCTGCGCGTCATCCCGCCACGGTTTTCGTCAAGACCCATAACATGGCTGGCAGCTACGATGGCCACCCGCTGCATAACCTGGACGTGACCACAGCGGCCATCTATGTGGTGCGCAATCCGCTGGATGTGGTACTCAGCGTGCGGGACCATTTCGGCATCGGGATCGAAGAAGCGATCGCAAGCATGGCGTCCAACGATGCCGGCACCGCGAACGATGCGCTGCACGTCAGCCAGGTACTGGGCTCCTGGTCGCGACATGTGTCCAGCTGGGCCGATCAGGCGTGGCCGCGACTATTGGTCGTGCGATACGAAGATCTGCTGCAGCGGCCGGCAAAGACGTTCGGCAAGGTGGCCAAGCTGCTTAACCTGTCTGCCGACCATGCACGCATGGACCGTGCAATCAAATTCTCCGGATTCGCGACGCTGGCCGAAATGGAGCGACAGCATGGCTTCGTCGAAGCATCTGACAAGGGCGGGCGTTTCTTTCGCAAGGGTCGGAGCAACCAGTGGCGCGAGGGGCTGAGCTGCGACCAGGTGGCAAGCGTTGTTGGCAGTCATCGCGAACAGATGGCGCGATTCAAGTATCTGCCCCCCGGCTACTGATCGAAGCCGGGCAGGGGTCACGCGTTCTTGTTGTGTCGCCGCATCACGCGCTGCTTGTCGCGCGCCCGCGCCGCGGCGATTCGCGCTTGGCGAGTGGTCACAACGCGCCGCCGCGCGCTTTATGACGCGCTTGCGCTGCTTCTGAAGGCAGGGGTCACGCATTCTTGTTGTGTCGCCGCATCACGCGCTGCTTGTCGCGCGCCCAATCCCGATCCTTGCTCACTTCGCGTTTGTCGTGGGTCTGCTTGCCCTTGGCCAGCGCCAACTCTGCCTTGACCTTGTTGGCCTTCCAGTACAGCGCCGTCGGCACCAGCGTGTAGCCGTCGCGCTGGACGCGGCCGATCAGCTCCTCGATCTCGTGTTTGTGGAGCAGCAGCTTGCGGGTGCGGTGGGCGTCGGCGATCACATGGGTGGAGGCCGAGATCAGCGGCGTCATCTGCGCACCGAACAGGAACAGTTCGCCATTGCGGATCACCGCGTAGGCCTCGGTGATGTTGGCGCGGCCGGCGCGGATCGACTTCAGCTCCCAGCCCTGCAAGGCCAGGCCGGCCTCGAAGCGCTCCTCGAGGTGGTATTCGTGGCGCGCTCGCTTGTTCAGCGCGATGGTGCCGCCGCCGTTTGCCTTATCCTTGCCCGCTGCTTTCTTGCTCATCGCAACCATTGTCCCCGAACCGTCCCGCACAGGCGAGCCAATCAGCGAGTAATCGATGCCAAAGATCCAACGCAGCGCCCTCGTCGAGCATTCCGCCGCCCGGATGTTCGCGCTGGTCAACGACATTCCGGCCTATCCGCGCCGTTTCGACTGGTGCAAGGGCGCGGAAGTGCTGGAATCCGATGCGACACACGTGGTCGCGCGGCTCGACCTGGGCCTGGGCGCGTTGCGCACCTGGTTCACGACTGAGAACACGCTCGCGCCGCCGCACCATATCGACATGCAATTACGCGAAGGGCCCTTCCGCAAGCTGTCGGGGCGTTGGCAGTTCCATGCGCTGGACGAATCGGCTTGCAAAGTGACGTTGACGCTGGATTTCGAGCCGCAAAGCCGGTTGCTGGGACCAGCGATAGCGCTGGGTTTTCAGGCGCTGGCCGACCGCATGGTCAATGATTTCGTCCGTGTGGCTGACGCTGGCGAGGGAGACGACTGAGTGACTGGTGCTGGATGCATTCGCATCGAAGTGATCCGTGCGTGGCCGCGTCGGCATCAAGCGATCACCGTGACGTTGCCCGCTGCCGCAACGGTGGCCGATGCGCTGGCTGCCAGCGGGTTTCTGCGCGAAGGCAGCACGCCCGACGGGGACGCGGTTGATAGGAGCGGACCCGAAGAATTCGCCGGCTGCGCGGTATTTGGCGAGCGCATCAGCAGCGGGGATCGCCTGCACGATGGCGACCGGCTGGAATTGCTGCGGCGATTGCAGATCGATCCGAAGGAGGCGCGCCGCCGCCGCGCCAGGAAGCAGTAGAGCCGAGTTCTGCTCGGCTGCCCTGAAATACTTCGAAAATGCAGGTGAAAAAGGAGCGGCGGAGCAGAGCTCCGCTCTAGAGGTTGCGGTCGAGAAAAGGGCAGCGGAGCCGAGCTCCGCTCTTCAAGGGCTAGTGCTTCTTCTTGCCCTTGTCCTTTCCTTTCGGCAGGTTGCCGAAGCGGCCCATTTTCTTGACCAGTGCTTCGTCCTGCTCCGGGAAGTATTGGCCGTCCCATTTGGTAAGCGAATCGCCGTCGAACCACAGCGTCAGGTTCTTGACTTCGACATGCCCGGTGCGACTGGTGCGCTCACTGGCGGTGTAATCCCAACGATCGTGGTGGAAGGGATCGGCGATCGAAGGTGTACCGATCAGTGTCTCGACCTGCTGCTTGCTCATTCCAGCTTGCAGCTGGTCGGCGGCAGCTTTCTCGATCAGGTTGCCCTGATAGATCGGCTGCTTGTACAGGATGCCGCAACCGGTGGTGGCGGCAGCCAGGGCGATGACGAGCAGGAGCTTGCGCATTCGGGGCATTTGCATTTGAGTCGGCGAGTGGGGGAAAACAGGCCCGATGATACACTGAAGGCCAATCCCGCCGGCAGCACGCGGCCCTGCGTTTTCCGGCCCACACGCTCGGCCGGCTACCAACATCGCGCCGCAGGCACACCGGAGCCACGATGGAATCGCAAGACCTGCGCAAGGCCGGCCTCAAGGTCACTCATCCGCGGATGAAGATCCTTGAGTTGCTCGAGCAGCTCAAACCGCGTCACATGACCGCCGAGGACATTTACCGGCAATTGCTCGAGCACGGCGACGAAATCGGGTTGGCGACGGTGTATCGGGTTTTGACGCAGTTCGAAGCGGCGGGCCTGGTGCTCAAACACAACTTCGAAGGTGGCCATGCGGTCTACGAGCTGGACCGCGGCGAGCACCACGACCATATGGTCGACATCGACAGCGGCAAGGTGATCGAATTCCAGAGTGATGAGATCGAAGACCTGCAGCGCCGCATCGCCGCGCAGCACGGCTACGAGATCGAGGAGCATGCCTTGGTGCTGTACGTACGGAAGAAGCGCTGATCGCGTCGACTCCTGTAGGAGCGGCTTATAGCCGCGAGCTTTTGATTTTCGTAGGAGCGACGTAAGTCGCGATCGCATTCCGCCTGCGCCGTGGGTGGCGACTTACGTCGCTCCTACGGGTGATCGACATGCGTGATGGCAAAAGCTCGCGACTTACGTCGCTCCTACGAAGAGCGGTCAGCCGACGTTCTGCAACAACCGCCGCGCCGCGGCCCGGGCTTCCTTGCTGACTTCGACGCCGCCGAGCATTCGCGCCAGTTCCTCCTCGCGCTGCTTCGCATCCAGCTTCTGCACCGCGCTCTGGGTCATGCCGGAGCGTTCGGCCTTGCTGACGCGGTAATGGGCATGGCCTTGCGCGGCGACCTGCGGCAGGTGGGTCACGCACAGCGCCTGGCGGGCGCCGCCCAGCGCACGCAGTTTCTGCCCGACGATCTCGGCCACCGCGCCCCCGATGCCGGAATCGACCTCGTCGAACACCATCGTCGGCACTGCATCAAGGCCAAGCGCGGCGACTTCGATCGCCAACGAAATGCGCGACAGCTCGCCGCCGGACGCGACCTTGCGCAGCGGCCGCGGCGGCTGGCCGGCATTGGCTGCGACCAGGAATTCGGCGCGCTCGCCGCCCTGCGGATCGGGGCGTGCGCCATCGCCGGGCTCCAGCGCTACCACGAATTGGCCGCCGCCCATGCCCAGTTCCGCGATCAATGCTGTGGTCGATTGCGACAACGCAGTCGCTGCCTGGCGTCGACACGCGCCGAGCGCATCGGCCGCCTTGCGCCACGCCGCAGCCCCAGCGGTGATTTCGCCGTCCAG
>JANMAO010000102.1:0-4650 GCA_031359875.1 Lysobacter sp. | reverse complement strand
GCTGCAGGGCGGCGCCAATGTCGCGATGGTCGTGTTTGCCATCCACATGATGGGCGTCAGCTCGATCATGGGCGCGATCAACATCATCGCCACCATCCTCAACATGCGTGCGCCCGGCGTCGACCTGCTGAAGATGCCGGTCTTCACCTGGTCCTGGCTGATCACCGCGTTCCTGCTGATCGCGGTGATGCCGGTGCTGGCCGGCGCGGTGACGATGCTGCTCACCGACAAGTTCTTCGGCACCAGCTTCTTCAATGCGGCTGGTGGCGGCGACCCGGTGATGTTCCAGCACATCTTCTGGTTCTTCGGCCATCCCGAGGTCTACATCATGATCCTGCCGGCGTTCGGGATCGTGTCGGAGATCATCCCCACTTTTTCGCGCAAGCCGCTGTTCGGCTACCAGGCGATGGTCTACGCGCTCGCCTCGATTGCGTTCCTCAGCTTCATCGTGTGGGCGCACCACATGTTCACCGTCGGCATGCCGCTGGGCGGCGAGCTGTATTTCATGTACGCGACGATGCTGATCGCCATCCCCACCGGGGTGAAGGTGTTCAACTGGGTCAGCACCATGTGGAAAGGATCGCTGTCGTTCGAGACGCCGATGCTGTGGGCGATCGCGTTCGTGATCCTGTTCACCATCGGCGGCTTTTCCGGGCTGATGCTGGCGATCGTGCCGGCCGACTTCCAGTACCAGGACACGTATTTCGTGGTCGCGCACTTCCACTACGTGCTGGTGACCGGCGCGCTGTTCGCGATCATTGCCGCGGTCTATTACTGGTGGCCGAAGTGGACCGGGCGGATGTACAACGACACCCTCGGCAAGATCCATTTCTGGTGGGCGATCGTGTTCGTCAACCTGCTGTTCTTCCCGCAGCACTTCCTCGGCCTGGCCGGCATGCCGCGCCGCATTCCAGATTACAACCCGGTGTTTGCCGACTGGAACCTGCTCAGCTCGATCGGCGCGTTCGGCATGTTCGCAACGCCGTTCTTCATGTTCTACATCCTGTGGAGCTCGCTGCGCAGCGGTGCGCCGGCGCCCGCCCGGGTCTGGGAGGGCGCGTTGGGCCTGGAGTGGACGGTGCCGTCGCCAGCGCCGCACCACACCTTCACCCTGCCGCCGGTGATTCGTGATGGCGACCTCGCCCACGGCGATTTCGTCCACAAAGATTACGAGTGAGCCGCAAGATCGCGATGCGCCAGACACCGGTACCGATGAGCGAACAGCAAGCCGCCACCCGCCGCAAGGGTGTGCGGCGCACGGTGCTGCTGTTCGTCGTCATCGTCGTCGCGATCTACGTCGGCTTCATCCTGTCTGGCTTGCCGCGATGAGGCGGCAGTGAAGGGGATATTGCGATGAGCCGACGCGATTCCTCCGGCGATGCGTCCGGTCTGGTCAAGATGATCGCGGTGGCGCTGGTCGCGTTTGCCTTCACTTTTTCGATGGTTCCGCTGTACCGGATCGCCTGCGAGAAGGTGTTCGGCGTACGCCTCGGGCGTGTTGCCGTACAGCCGGGGCCGGCCGATGCGGCGACCAGGCGCAGCCTCGACAACGCGCGCTGGGTCACCGTGCAGTTCGATGGTGGCGTCAACTCGAAGCTGCCGTGGGCGTTCAGTGCCGAGCAGATGAGCCTGCGCGTTCATCCGGGCCGGCAGTACGAGGCGAAGTATTTCGCGCGAAACAGCAGCGATCACGCCATCGTTGGCAACGCGGTGCCGTCGATCGCGCCGTCGCGCGCGTCAGGCTATTTCAGCAAGACCGAATGCTTCTGCTTCACCGCGCAGACCTTGGCCGCGGGTGAGTCGCGCGACATGCCGGTACGATTCATCGTCGATCCGGACCTGCCCGCCGACGTGCATACGATCACGCTCTCGTACACCTTCTACAAGAACGCCCTGCTCACTGCGCGGCTGCCCGCAGGCGGCTCGCGCCTCGCGCAGATGGGCGGCACGGTCACTTCGCCGCGTTCGGCACCCTGATTCGCAACACGCTGATCAATACCCCTGGTCAATACCCCCTGATCTACGGCACGCCAATCCACAGCACCTTGCTTCACAACACGGAAACCGGAAAACCCGCCATGGCCCACGCGCACAGCTCCGACGCCCACGACTCCAGCGCCTACTACATCCCGCACGGCAGCCGCTGGCCGGTGGTGGCATCGGTCGCGTTGTTCGTGTCCATGCTCGGCTTCGCCAGCTGGTTGAACGAATTCAGCTGGGGCCGGCCGATGTTCTTCGTCGGGCTGGTGACGCTGGCGGGAATCCTGTTCAAGTGGTTCGCCGATGTCATTGGCGAGTCGTTGCGCGGCCTCTACAACAAGCAGGTCGACACCTCGTTCCGCATGGGCATGGTGTGGTTCATCTTTTCCGAAGTGATGTTCTTCGCCGCGTTCTTCGGTGCGCTGTTCTACGCGCGCCAGTTCGCGATGCCGTGGCTCAACGGCGAAGGTGATGGCGCGATCACCAACAGCGTTCTGTGGCCGAGTTTCTCCGCCGGCTGGCCGAGCAATGGTCCAACCTCGATCGGCGGTCATTTCCAGATCATTCCGGCGTGGGGCCTGCCGCTGCTCAACACGCTGATCCTGCTGTCCTCGGGCGTCACCGTCACCATCGCCCACCACGCGCTGCGGGCCGGTCGTCGCAAGCAGCTGCTGGCGTTCCTCGGGATGACCATCGTGCTCGGCGCGTCGTTCCTGTATTTCCAGGCGACCGAGTACATGGAGGCCTATCGCGAGCTCAACCTGACGCTGGGTTCGGGCATCTACGGTTCGACCTTCTTCATGCTGACCGGCTTCCACGGCGCGCACGTGACGCTGGGCACGATCATGCTGTCGATCATCTGGCTGCGCTGCCTCAAGGGTCATTTCACCAAGGACGACCACTTCGCATTCGAGGCGGTGGCCTGGTACTGGCACTTCGTCGACGTGGTCTGGCTGGGCCTGTTCCTGTTCGTCTACGTGCTGTAAAGCCGCCGGCCCGGGCAAACAAAAGGCCGGCTTCGCGCCGGCCTTTTCTGGTTCAAGGGATCCTGGCCATCACGGTGCGCGACCCAGGCCGTGCGGCGTGATCCAGCCCATGTAGATCGCCAGTGCGATGAACAGGATCAGCGCGACCGAGAGTGCGATGCGCCGGGTCAACGCGTTCACCGTCCGCGGGGTCGTCCCCTTGTCGACCAGCATGTAGTACAGACCCGCACCGAGGTTCCAGACGATGAGGATCAGGAAGGCGATGATGAGCAAGGTCTTCAGCGAATCGTTCATGGCGGCGTCCGCGGCGCGCCGGCACGGCGCTCGGCCGGCATTATCGCAGCGGGAGCGGTGCGCGGCGTGAGCCATCGCCGCAGTCTTGTGTTTGGTTGGAGCCTGGCGCTGCTCGGCATCGCGTTGTTCATCCACCTCGGGGTCTGGCAGCTCGCGCGCATGCACGAGAAGCAGGCGTTGCTTGCCGCTGCACACACGGTGCTGGTCACCCGCGATGCGCGACCGCTGGCGATCGCCGCCGATCCTCGACGCGCACGCGCGTACGACTGGTCGTCGGCCGAGGGATATTTCGTCGCTGCGCCGGCGGTCCTGCTCGACAACCAGCAACGCCAGGGCCGCGCCGGCGTGCGCGCCTATCGCGTGTTCCAGTCAACGGATGCAGCGACCGCACCGGTGCTGGTCGAACTTGGCTGGCTGTCGCTGCCCGGCGATCGCCGCCTGCCTGTGGTGCCGCGCATCGAAGGGACTTTGCATCTCGCAGGATTGCTGGCGCCGCCGCCATCGGCCGGTCTGGCGCGCGCGATTGCGGCGCCGCAACGCGATGGCACCCTGCTGGCCACCGCCGTCGATCTGCCGATGCTGCGCCGCACCCTGCACCTGCCGACGTTGGCGCCGCGCGTGCTCAAGCTCGATCCGGCGGTGCCGATCGGCTATCCGCGCGACCTCGACATCCTGCCGAACACCTTGCCGCCCGAACGCCATCTCGGTTACGCGGTGCAATGGTTCGGGCTCGCGCTGACGGTCTTGGCCACGGCGTTGCTGCTTACGTTCCGCAAACCCAAACGACATCCCCGTCCATGACCAACAATCCCTGCCGATGACAATGCCGACACCAAGCCAGATCCGCCGCAACCGCCTGCTGTTGCTGGCGATCTTCGTGCTGTTCTTCGGCAGCCTGCTGCTGGCCGGGGTGCTGCGTTTTTCCGGCTGGCATCCTGCCGGCACCAGGGCGCATGGAGAACTGCTGCAACCCCCCGGCGATCTGCGCGCGGTGGTGCCGCGGCTTGCCGACGGCGGCGACTATCACTGGAATCCGGGCGCGCGCATGTGGCGCATCGCGCTGGCGCCGTCGGCCGATTGCACGGACGCGTGCGTGCATCTGGCACAACAACTCAACACCATCTGGCAGCTGATGGGCCAGGATGCCGAGCACCTGCAGGTATTGTGGATCGGGGTGCCACCACCGGGCGTGGCGCGCGGCGCGGCCTTGCGCGTATTGCAATCCAGTCCCGCGCTGCGCGCCGGCTTGCCGCGCGTCACGCCGGTGACGGGCGAAGATCCGCGTGGTGTGCCGGTGTATGTGATCGATCCGAATGGGTTCGTGATTCTGCGTTACCCTCCCGGCTTCGATCCGTCGGGCTTGCGCGCGGACCTGGCCAAGCTGCTGAAG
>JANMAO010000094.1:0-29227 GCA_031359875.1 Lysobacter sp. | reverse complement strand
CCGTTATGGGTGGTAAGGGCATCGCGCTTTCCGGTACGGGCCATGCTGCAACAGCCATCACGCCAGAAGCGCCCAGTCACGGTTCCCTACTAGGAAGGCCAAATGAACAAATTCCAACGCTATTCCAGATCTCTGGCATGGTCCGCGACACTATTGCTGAGTACCCTGGTCGCAGGCTGTGGTGGCGGCGGCGGCCGCAGTCCAATCCTGGGCACCGGCGGCAGCCCCACGCTCGCACCCACCGTGACGTCCGTGGTTCCGGCCCCCAACGCCACCGGCGTGGCGATCAACGGCACCCTGATCACGGCCACCTTCAGTGAGCCTGTCAACCCGATTACCGGTACGGCTAGCTTCACCGTGACCTGCGCGGCGCCCTGCGTGAATCCCACGGGTACCGTATCGCTAAATGCGGCGAAAACGACCGCGACATTCACCCTCGCACCGGGCACCAGCCTGTTCCCCAACACGCTATATACGGGCACCGTAACCGGGGCGACCAGTGTTGCCACCGGGCTTGCGATGACCGCCCCGTTTGTTTGGCGCTTCACCACCGGAGCCACCCCGGATACGACCCGACCGCGTGTCGCCTTCACCAATCCTGCGACGACAACGCCGGGACCGACCCCAGGCGTGCCGACCAACACCTCGATTGTCGCGGTGTTCACCGAGGAAATGGCGCCGGCCACGATCACCAACACCAGCTTCACGGTGACCTGCGCAGCGCCGTGCGTTTCCCCGACTCCGACCGGCATCGTGAGCTATGCGCCGGGCACCCGCACCGCCACGTTTGCTCCGCAGACGGTGCTCGCACCTAACACGACCTACACCGCGACGATCACCACCGCAGCCACCGACCTTGCAGGCAACGCATTGGCGGGTAACCAGGCGCCGCTGCCGGCGGCCAGCAACTACATCTGGACGTTCACTACCGGCGCGGGTCCTGACGCCATTCCACCGACGGTGACGACGGTCAGCCCGCCTGACCTGGCAATCAACGTCTGCCCGCAGAAAGCCATCAGCGCCACGTTCAGCGAGGCGATGAACCCGGCCACGATCACCACCGCGACGTTCACCTTGCAAACGAGCGGCCCGCCGCTGGGTGCTCCCCTGGGTGGAACGGTCGCCTATGACGCTGCCAACAAGGTCGCGACCTTGACGCCGACCAACCTGCTGGTGTCCGGCACCAACTACACCGCTACCGTCACCACCGGCGCGAAAGACTTGGCTGGGAATGCTCTTGCCGCCAACAAGGTCTGGACGTTCACTGTCGGTTCGACCCCGTGCTCGCTGCCGCCGCCCAATCCACTGGGCTCCGCGGCGCCGTTCGGAAACCTCGGCGGTACCGCCGGGACCACCAATAACGGTCTGCTGACCGTGATCAACGGCGATGTTGGCACCACCGCTACCGCCACATCGGCGATCACCGGCTTCCATGACCTGAACGGCGACATCTACACCGAAACGCCGACCGACAAGGGGCTGGTCAACGGCACCATCTATACCTGCACCGTCTCCACCCTGGGGCCGACAGCGGCTGCGGTGAATCCGGCCCACTGCTCCATCGCGACGCAAGCCCGCCTGGACGCGCAGACCGCGTACAACAACCTGTCCCCGGCGTTGCTCCCGGGCGGCAACATGGCCTTCGCGCAGCTGGGTGGGCTCACGCTCTTCCCGGGCATATACCAGTCCCCGAGCGGTTCGTTCCTGCTGACGGGAAACAACCTCACCCTGGACGCCCAAGGCGATGCGAATGCAGTCTGGGTGTTCCAGATGGCAAGCTCGCTGACGGTCGGTGAAGCCGCGGTTCCGCGCAGCGTCATCCTGATCAATGGCGCGCAGGCCAAGAACGTGTACTGGCAGGTCGGCAGTAACGCCATCATCAATCCATCGGGTGGCGGCACCATGGTCGGCACGATCATTGCCAGCGGAAGCATCGCGTTCTCAACCGTAGGCAACGTCGCGATCGTCACACTCAACGGCCGTGCCATTGGCCTCAATGCATCGGTCACCATGACCAACACCGTCATCAACGTGCCCGCCCCGTAAGGGCCTGAAATGCCTGGAGCCGGCAGATATTCCTGCCGGCTTCGCCGGCGACAAAGATGCTCATGCTGCATGTGCAATCAGGCACAACGGTTTTTCCATTGGCGGAGAGAGAGATGAACTTGATGAAAGCCTCCAACACACTGGGCCTGGCGATCCTGGCTGCGCTCGCCAGCCCCTACGCGCTGGCGCAGGACTCGTACGGATACATCGGCGGCAACGTCGGCGCGTCCAAAGCCACCATCGATGACAAGCGCATCACCAGCAGCCTGCTCGGTGGCGGTTTTTCCACCACCTCGATCGCGGATGACAGCAAAGACGTCGGCTACAAGGTTTTTGGCGGTTGGCGCATCAATCGATATTTTGCGGTCGAAGGCGGCTACTTCGATCTCGGGACGTTCGGCTTCAAGGCAACCACGGTTCCGGCCGGAACGTTCAACGGTGACATCAAGCTGCGCGGCGTGAACCTGGACCTGGTTGGGTTCGTGCCCATTGGCGAAAAGTTCTCGCTGTTTGGCCGGGTCGGCGCGGACTATGCCGAAGCCAAGGACCATTTCACCGGCACCGGGCTGGTCAACGTGACCGGTAATCCCAATCCAAGCAAACGTGCTGCCAACTACAAATTCGGCGTCGGCGTCCAGTACGATTTCTCGACCGCACTGTCGTTGCGCGCGGAAGCCGAGCGTTACCGCATCGATGATGCGGTCGGCAACAAGGGTGACATCGACCTGCTTTCGGTGGGACTGCTGTACCGCTTCGGCGGCGAGAGCGAAGCGCCACCACCGGCGGCTCCGCCCCCGCCTCCGGAGCCGGTCGTGATGGCACCCTCGCCGCACCTGGAAAAATACACGCTGGCCGCGACCGAGCTGTTTGCGTTCAACAAGGCCGAGTTGCGACTGCCTGAGCCCAAGCTCGACGAAATTGCGGATGCGCTCAACGCCAATCCGGGCATCAACAACGTAGTCATCACCGGCTACACCGACCGGATCGGTTCGGAGCAATACAACCAGAAACTCTCGGAGCGACGCGCGCACGCAGTGGAGGATTACCTCGTCGGCAAGGGCGTCGATGCCAGCCGGCTGCAGGCGGTAGGCAAGGGCGAGGCCAATCCGGTGGTGGTGTGTACCGACAAGGTGCGCGCGGCGCTGATCAAATGCCTCGAGCCCAACCGGCGGGTGGAGGTCGAACAGATCACCATCGAACGCCCGGTACAGTAAACCGTGCAATCCAGTGACCCCATCGGCGACGCGCGACGGGGATGGTGATAAAAATGGGTGGCTCCGGCCACCCATTTCCATTCAAGCAGGTAACCATGCAGATCAGCAATCGCCAGCAACGCGGCTTCACGTTGCTGGAAATCATGGTGGTCGTGGTCATCCTGGGCATCCTTGCGGCCCTGGTCGTGCCCAAGATCATCGGTCGCCCGGACGAAGCACGAGTGACCGCGTCCAGGCAGGACATCGCCAGCCTGATGCAAACGCTCCAGCTGTATCGCCTGGACAATCAACGCTACCCCACGACCGAACAAGGATTGCAGGCGCTGGTCGCCAAGCCGACCACCCCTCCGATCCCGCCCAACTGGAAACCCGGGGGCTATGTCGATCGCCTGCCCAAGGATCCGTGGGGCAATCCCTACCAGTACTTGAATCCCGGGGTCCATGGCGAGATCGACCTCTACGGGTTCGGCGCCGATGGCGCGCCCGGTGGCGAAGGCAACGATGCGGACATCGGCTCGTGGATGCTGTAACGGTACGTCCGGACAGGTGAGGGCGTGCGCGGATTCACGCTCCTCGAGGTGCTCGTGGTCCTGGTGATCATGGGCATCCTGCTCGGGCTCGTCAGCACCCGCATGCAGCCGAGCGAGCGCGATCGGCTGCGTGTGGAAACCGAGCGCCTGGCCCAACTTTTCGACCTGGCCGCGGAACAATCACGCATCACCGGCACCTCCATCGCCTGGACCGCAAACCCGTCGGGCTACCAGTTCTGGCGGCGAACCGGCGACGACGATTGGTCTCCCATCCATGACAGCGACCACGACAGCGGCCTGTTGCGACCGCGCAGCCTGCCGTCGGGCATGAGCATCTCGGGGTTTCACACGGAAGCCATGCCGGCGGCGCGATCGATGCGCGTGGAGT
The DNA here is from genome assembly GCA_031359875.1 of Lysobacter sp. Classification (GTDB taxonomy): domain Bacteria; phylum Pseudomonadota; class Gammaproteobacteria; order Xanthomonadales; family Xanthomonadaceae; genus Cognatiluteimonas. Next base: position 25,049 of record JANMAO010000094.1, on the reverse strand, counting down.
TCACCCCCAGCGGCGACGCACTCGCCTTTACCGTCGAGTTGTCGCTGGGGGCCGAGCGCTACTCCATCGCGTCTTCGCCGGTCGGGGAGCTGCAAGTGATTGCGGGGCGAGCTGTAGCGGAGCAAGTCGTAGCAGAGCAAGTCGTAGCGGGGCAGATCGCGCCGGGCATGGGGGTACCGCATGGCCAGATGGCGTCGCACTAGCGGATTTACGTTGATCGAAGTGCTGGTCGCACTGGCGATCGTCGCCATCGCCCTGCTGGCCGCGTTGCGGGTGGCCGGCCAAGGCGCCAACAATGCGGTCGACCTGCGTGCGCGCTTGTGCGCGGGATGGGTCGCAGAGAATCTGCTGGCCGAGCACCATGCACGCGGTGACTGGCTGCCGCTGGGTGTCCAGGACGGTAGTCAGCGGCAGGGCGGCATCGCGTTCACCTGGCGCCAGGAAATCATCGCGACGCCGAATGCCGCGTTCCGTCGGGTGGATGTTTTCGTTTTTGCCGCGCCGGAGCAAGCGCACGCTGCCGCCCATCTCACCGGGTTTGTGACCAATCCCCACGGTGCTGCGGAATGAATCGCTCCATTCACGCGCGAATCCGTGGATTCACCCTGATCGAGCTGCTCGCCGCGCTGCTCGTGCTCGCCCTGCTCGCGCTGATGTCGTACCGCGGATTGAGCGCGGTCCTGCAGGCGCGCGAACACGTCAGCGCCGAGGCGCAGAAATGGCGGCACGCGGAATCGTTTTTTGCCCGTTTCGAGCGCGACGTCCAGCTCGCCGCGCCGCGTTCCACGCGTGCGTTGTCCGCCAGCGAACCGGCGTGGCTCGGTCGCCCGCCCACGGCGCAGCAGCCGCGGCTGCAGTTCAGCCGCTTCGCCTCGATGGGCGGGGTCGATACCGCACGCCGCCTGGGCTATGGGCTGAACGAAAAACAGGAGATCGAACTGTGGCTGTGGTCCGGACTGGACGTCGCTCCCGGCGCGGCGCCTGCGCGCTATCCAGTCCTGGCCGGCGTCCAGCAGTTCGAATTGCAATACCTCGATGCACGATTGAGCTGGCGGGACACCTGGCCGCAGACCGCCGATGACCCCGCGCTGCCGCGGGCGGTGCGGGTGCGTGTCCTGCTGCGATCGGGCGAGGAACTGGTGCGCGTGTTCGCATTGCACTCATGAGCATCACAAGCACCGGACAGCAGGGGGTAGCGCTGGTCATGGCGATGGGCGTCGTCGCACTTGCCGCAGTCGCCGCGACCGCCATCCTGGTCTCGCTGGGCACCTGGTCGCGTGCGGCCGAGCTCACCGCCGACCATGCGCAGGCGCAGCAGCTGGTCGGTGCGGGCATCGACTGGGCGCGGGCCGTGCTCAGCGATGATCGCCGCCTGGGCGATGTCGACTACCTGGGTGAGCCGTGGTCGGTGCGGTTGCCACCGGTGCCGGTCGAGAACGGCGAACTGGCGGGGTTCGTCGAAGATCAACAGGGCTGCTTCAACCTCAACAACCTGCTGCTCGACGGGGCGCTCGATGCAGCCCAGGACGCCCGTTTCCGGCGGTTGTTGACGCTCCTCGGGCTACCGCTGGAGCTGGACGGCGCGCTCGTCGACTGGATCGATGCGGACAGCGAACCACAGCCGCGCGGCGGCGCCGAAGACAATGCCTATCTCGCCATGGACCCGCCCTACCGCGCAGCGAACCAGCCGTTGATCGACATCGATGAGCTGGCCCTGGTGCGGGGGTTCGACCCCGGCGTACGTGCCCGGCTCGCGCCTTTCATCACGGCCTTGCCCGGGCGCACCACGGTCAACGTCAACACCGCATCCCCGGAAGTCCTTGCCGCCGTCGTCGAGGGCCTGGATCTGGATGCTGCGCGGCTGCTGGTGGGACGACGGCAGCAGCGCTACTTCCACGACAATTCCGAATTCCGCAGCCAGCTCGGCAAAGGTGCCAGCGTGCCCGACCAGGATATCGGCGTGGGCAGTGCGTATTTCCAGGTCACCGTGCGGGTGACCAGCGGCGGTGCGCAAGCACGCGGCAAGGCGCTGCTCGCGCGCCTGGATCCCAGCCGCTGGCCGGAATTCGTCTGGCGCAAGTATCAATGAAGAGCTGCAATGAAGAGCTGCAATGAAGTGCTGCCAATGAAGTGCTGCCAATGAGCGTGCTGCGCGTGTTCTGTCCGCTTCCCGAGGCGCCACAGCGGTGCCAATGGACGCTGTCCGACGCAGGAGACGCGTCCGGCGCGGATCAGGGATCGCTGGATCAGCTGCCGCAAGGCGCCGATCGCGTCGAACTGGTCATCCCGGCTACGCAGGTCCTGCTCACGCGGGCACGGCTACCGCCTTCCCGGAGCCGACGCGCGGGATCGTTGCTGGCTTACGCCGTCGAGGACAGCACCGCGACTGCGCCCGAGCTCAACCAGGTGACATGGCTCGGCCTGGCCAACGGCGAAGATGTATTGGCGGTGGTGGACCGGGCCGCCCTGCAGCGCTGGCGCGATGCGCTTGGCGCTGTCGGGATCCATGTCGACGCGGTGTATTGCGAAACCCTGATGCTGCCGCTGCCGCTGCCGGCTGGCGGATGGAGTGTCGCCTGGGATGGGCGGGAAGGCTTCGTGCGGACCGGTGAATTGGAAGGCGCCGCGACCGATTGTGGCGATCGCGAATCCCCGCCGCTGTCACTGCGACTGATGCTCGAGGCGGCCAGGGCGCGTGATGCGGCTCCGGCTTGCCTCGCGCTGTGCGTCGCCACGCCGGAAACCGCACCGGACCTGCCAGCATGGGAAGCCGCGCTGGGCGTCCGCCTGCTTCCGCTCCAGCACTGGGACTGGGACTGGCGGCAGACGCCGTCTGCGGATTGCATCAGCCTGGTGCCGGAGCCGCGGCGATGGCAGTTGCCCCCCGGCAGTCTCGCGCGCTTGCGGCCGGTGGCGTGGATCCTCGGGATCGCGCTGATGTTCCATGGCGCGGCGCTGGTATTCGATTGGGCGCGCCTGTCCAGCGAGCAGCAGCGCCTGCACCAGCAGATGGATGCCCGGTTTCGTTCGACCTTCCCCGATGCGGTCGCGGTGGCGGACGCTGCCGTGCAGATGCGTCGCAAGCTGGCCGAGGCACGCCACGCCGCCAACCAGCCCGATGCCGGCGATTTCCCGGTGATGGTTGCCAAGGTCGGCACCGCGCTCGCGGGGCTGCCCGCCGGCTCCGTGCGCATGTTGGCGTACGCACCCGGTCGGATGACCGTGCAGATCCTGGTACAGGACGATGCGCTGGTGCGTCAGGTTTCGGCGCGTCTGGCCCAGGCGGGTTTGCGCGTGGAAGCGTCGCCCTCCGCGGCCGGCGCCAGTGGCAACGTGGTCGCCTTGACGGTCAGTGCCACATGAAGCAGCTGCGAACCTTGTGGGAATCGCGTGCGCCGCGGGAACGGCGGGTGCTGGCAGTGCTGCTCGGCGTGGTGGGCGCGGTGCTGTACCTGTGGCTGCTCGGGTCCGCGCAGCACGCCCGCACCCGGCTGCATGCCTCAGTCGACCAACTGCGGATCGACGCGGTCCATGTCGATCAAGGCGCCGAGGAAATCGAGCGGTTGCGCGCGATGCGGCCGCCGCCGTTGCCGCAGGGCGACTTGCGCACCTTGCTGCAGACGCAGTTGGGAACCAGCGGGCTGGCGGGCTCGCTGGTCAGCATCCAGGCCGTGGATCCGCGGCAGGTGAAGCTCGTGCTGGGCGCCGTGGCGTTCGCCGATTGGCTGGCCTGCGTGGACCAGTTGCGATTGCAGCAAGTCCAGCTTGCCGAGACCCAGATGGTCGCCCTGCCCGCGCCGGGAATGGTGAGCGTGACGGCGACCTTCGTCCGGCCGCAGCCCTGATGCGGTGGCGATTGCCCGGTGGCAAGCCTGGTCCGTATGTGGCCGCGCTATGCCTCTACGCCATCTGCCTGGTGGCCCTGGCGCCCGCAACCCTCCTCGATGCCGCCCTCAAAAGCATCACCCACGGGCGGCTGCGGCTGCCTGACGCGCGCGGCAGCCTGTGGGCCGGCACGGGTCAGCTGGAGCTTCGCGACCCGAGCGCACGCGCCGGGATCGGCACCGCGATGCACTGGAAGTTTCAACCGTCGTCGCTGCTGCGCGGACGTTTGGGTTTCGCGGTGGCCTTTGCCGATGCGACCAGACGTTTTCCAGTAAGCCTCTCGCCATTTGGCCTGGAGTTCAGTGATGCGGATTTCCTGCTCCCGGCAGCAGTACTGGGTGTCGCCACGCCCAGGATGGCGATGCTCGAACCCACCGGCGTCTTGCGTGTGCGCATCCCCATGCTTTCGTATCGCGGCGATGTTCTCTCAGGTCATGGCACCGTGGATTGGATGTCCGCCGGATCCGCGCTGACGCCGGTCGCCCCGCTCGGCGATTACGAGCTGGACTTCGTCGGCGCCGCGCATGGTTTGCATGCGTCCCTGCGGACGATCAGCGGACCGCTGCGACTCGAGGGCGGGGCCTCGCGCACGGACGACCAGCCGATGGAGCTGTTCGCCACCGCGCGCGTTGACACGCAGCATCAAGAGCAGCTCGCCCCGTTCCTGCGCTTGATCGCCATCCAGCGCAGCGCCGGCATCTACGAACTACAGCTGCACCAGTTCACCGACCGGCCGACGATCTCTCGCCCAGTGGACCCGCTCGCACACCCCGCTCGTCAATGACGACCAATAAGGTCTAATGCAGCATGCTGCTCCAACGCACCAATCGGTTACCCATCCTGCCTGCTGCGGCGCTGCTGGTCGCGCTGGGTTTGTTGGGCCTGGTGTTGGCGTACTGGACCTGGACCTGGTTTGGGCCGCGCCCCGAGCCGCGGCTGGAGACCGATGCGCCGGCCAGGAATCTGGCCTCCGCCCATGCCCTGTTCGGCGCGGCGCAACACAACCCCGTCACGCCAGCGACGATTGGATTGGCCGTCGACCTGGTGGGGGTGATCGCCGCCGAGGGCAATGGCCAGGGTTACGCGCTGGTGCGACTGGACAAAAAAAAGACCCTCGTGGTGCGGTCGGGGGAAGACCTGTCGCCTGGCATCCGGCTCGCGGAAGTATTTCCGGGACACGTTGTCCTGCAACGTAACGGGACCAGCGAAACCGTCCTGTTACCGCAGCAACATCCACCCGCCCTCCCTGTCTCACCTGGCCCCGGCCCATGAATTGCCGTCGGCGACAAAACCCTGAAGGCAACACATGAAGTCAGAGTGGTTGAAACACGCGGTCGTCGCCACGGCGCTCCTGCTGGCGACGGCACGCATCGGCCCGCTGCATGCGCAAGCGGAAACGCTCGCGGCGCGCGCGTCGACGGGCCCGAATGAAGTCACTCTCAATTTCGAAAATGCCGATATCGAGGGCGTCGTCAAGGCGATGGCCGAGATCACCGGAAAGAATTTCGTGATTGATCCGCACGTCAAGGGCACCATCAATATCGTGTCGGCGACCCCGATCCCGAAGTCGCAGGTGTACGACGTCTTCCTGTCGGCATTGCGACTGCAGGGTTATGCCGCGGTCGAGGATCGCGGCCTGGTCAAGATCCTGCCGGAGGCCGACGCCAAGGTGCATCGCAATCGTTCCTTCAGCGGCCTGGATGCGCAGGGCGACCGCATCCAGACCCGGGTGTTCAAGCTCACCCATGAATCGGCGGCGCGCCTGTTGCCGACGCTGCGGCCGCTGGTCGCGCCTAACAATTCGATCACCGCGGTGGACAGCAGCAACACGCTGGTGATCACCGACTACGCCAGCAACCTGCAGCGCATCGCCCGCATCATCCAGTCGATCGACCAGCCCGCGGGCTCCGAGCCGGTCATGATCCCGCTGCATTTCGCTTCGGCGATCGACGCCGCGCAGACCATCAACCGCTTGTTCGCTGACGCGGCCCCAGGGCAAACGGATATCGGACAGCGCGGCGCCGTGGTCGCGGATGCCCGCTCCAACAGCCTGCTTGTGCGCGTGGCCGACCCGTCGCGGCTGGCGCAGGTGCGCCGGTTTGCAGCGATGCTCGACACGCCGACCCGCGATGCCGGCAACATCCACGTCGTCTACCTGAAAAATGCCGAGGCTGAAAAGATCGCCGCGACGTTGCGGGCGATCTACTCAGGCAATACCGCACGATCCGGCGCGACCGGCGCGGCGAATCCCGCAGGCAATGGTGCGGGCTTGCAGGGCACGACGCCGGCAGCCGAAGGCGAGAGCGAGCCCGGCATCATCCAGGCCGATGCCGCCACCAACTCGATCATCATCACCGCGCCCGACGCGATCTATAACAACCTGCGCGCCGCACTGGAAAAACTCGACGTGCGCCGCTTGCAGGTGTACGTCGAGGCGCTGGTGGTCGAACTGACCGCGAGCAAGGCGGGCGAATTCGGCATCCAGTGGCAGGACCTGAGCGGCATCAACCAGGCCGGGCAGCAGGTGATCGGCGGCACCAACTTCGGTGGCGCGGGCCAGAACATCATCGGCATCTCGCGCAACCCGACCAGCGCCGGGCCCGGCTTGAATCTGGGCGTGATGAATGGAACGGTCACGATTGGCGGCGTGCAGATCTTGAACCTGGGGCTGCTGGTGCGGGCGCTGCAGACCGACAACAACGCCAACATCCTGTCGACCCCGACGTTGCTGAGCCTGGACAACGAGGAAGCCAAGATCGTGATCGGCCAGAACGTCCCGTTCATCACCGGCCAGTACGCCATCTCCGGTGCGGCGACGACGCCTACGCCATTCCAGACCATCGAGCGCAAGGACGTCGGACTCACCCTGCGCATCCGCCCGCAGATCTCGGAAGGCGGCCAGGTCCGCCTGCAGATTTACCAGGAAGTGTCGAGCATCGCCGACACCACCAACATCGCCGGCGTCATCACCAACAAGCGCTCGATCGAATCGACCGTGCTGGTCAACGACGGGCAGATCATCGTCATCGGCGGCCTGATCCAGGATTCCACCGGCGGTGGCGTGTCCAAGGTGCCGTTGCTGGGCGACATCCCGATCGTGGGTGGTCTGTTCCGGCAAAACACACGCTCGCGGACCAAGACCAACCTCATGGTCTTCCTGCGCCCGACGGTGCTGCGCGACGCACAGCGCGCCGACGCCGTGACCAGCGATCGCTACGACTACATCCGCGGCGAGCAGATCCAGGAAAAGCTGCCGCCGCATCCGGTGTTCCGCAATTACGATTCGCCGATCCTGCCCGCGCCGCCGCACAAGGTCGCCCCGACACCCGCGTCGGGTCACTGAGCCGCAATCGATGGCTGCGCCTTCGGTTCCCTACGCATTTGCGACCACCCACGGGGTCGCCATGACTGCCTTTGCCCATGGCGTGGCCGAGATCGCCGTGCGCGAAGACGCCCAGCCAGGCGCACTGGCCGGCACGCTGGCTGAGCTGCGGCGCACGCTCGGCGTGCCGTTGCACACGCGGCGGATGGGGGTACGCGAGTTCAACGAGCTGGTGTCCGCGCTCTACAACGGCGCCGAGTCCGGGGCCGCGTCCCTGGCCGACGACCTGGCGCAGGACCTGGACCTGTCGCGGCTGCTGCAGGACATTCCCAAGGTCGAGGATCTGCTCGACACCCACAACGATGCACCGCTCGTGCGACTGATCAATGCGTTGTTCACCCAGGCGCTGCGCGATGGCGCATCGGACATCCACATCGAACCGTTCGAGACCCGCTCGGTGGTGCGACTGCGGATCGACGGCACCTTGCGCGACCTGATCGAGCCGGCGCGCGCGTTGCACGCCGCGATCGTGTCGCGGGTCAAGATCATGGCGCAGTTGGACATCGCCGAAAAACGCTTGCCGCAGGACGGCCGCATCGCCTTGCGGGTGGCGGGTAAACCCATCGACGTGCGCGTGTCGACGATCCCGACCGGGCACGGCGAACGCGTCGTGCTGCGGCTGCTGGACAAGCGCGCGGGACGCCTGGACCTGTCGTCGCTGGGGATGGATCCCGCCACCCTGTCGCAGATGGATGCACTGATCCGCGAACCGCACGGCATGGTGCTGATGACCGGGCCGACCGGTTCGGGCAAGACCACCACGCTGTACGCGGCGTTGTCGCGGCTGGATCCCAAGGCCCTCAACATCATGACCGTGGAGGATCCGATCGAGTACGACCTCGACGGCATCAGCCAGACGCAGACCAACACCCGGATCGAGATGAGTTTTGCGCGCGCCCTGCGCACGATCCTGCGCCAGGATCCCGACGTCGTGATGATCGGCGAGATCCGCGATGTCGAGACCGCGCAGATCGCCGTCCAGGCGAGCCTGACCGGACACCTGGTGTTCACCACGTTGCATACCAACGACGCGGTGAGCGCGGTGACGCGGCTGGTCGACATGGGGGTCGAGCCCTTCCTGCTGGCGTCGAGCATGATCGGGGTCGGGGCGCAGCGACTGGTGCGCAGGCTGTGCCTGGAATGCCGCAAGCCGCTGACGCCCGACTCGACCTTGCTGCGAAGCCTGGGTTTCGATTCCACTCATGGCACCTTCTATGCGCCGCAAGGCTGCGACGCGTGCAACCGCTCGGGCTACAAGGGCCGCACTGGCATCTACGAACTGCTCACGATCAACGATGACCTGCGCCGTCTGATCCATGACCGCGCGCCCGAGCAGGCATTGCGCGAACATGCGCTTGGCATCGGCATGCGCACACTGCGCGACGACGGCATGCGCCTGGCCGCCGAAGGCACGATCAGCCTCGAGGAAGTAGTGCGCGTGACGCGCGACTAGCCAGGACCATGGAAGCCTTCCGCTACGAGGCCCTCGACACCGCCGGACGCAAGGTCTCGGGCGTGGTCCAGGCCGATTCACCGCGCCAGGCGCGCGCGCAGGTGCGCGCGCAAGGGCTGCATCCGGCCCGGGTCGACCAGATGCGCGCGCGCGAGCAGTCGCAGCAGCCATGGACGCGCACGCTGTCCGCGGCCGAACTGAGCCTGGTCACGCGGCAACTGGCCACGCTGCTCGGGTCGGGACTGACAATGGAGCAGTCGCTCACGGCGTTGATCGAAGAGGTGTCCGCACCGATCACGCGCGAGATTCTGAGCGGGGTCAAAGCCGAGGTCACGGCCGGGCTGTCCCTGGCCAAGGCACTGGGCACCTACGGCAAGCATTTTCCGGAGTTCTACCGGGCGCTGGTGCATGGCGGCGAAGAATCGGGCGCGCTGCCGATGGTGCTGCAGCACCTGGCCGACTACCTGGATGCGCGACAGGCACTCACGCAGAAAACCACCCTCGCCCTGCTGTACCCGACGCTGGTGACGCTGGTGGCGATCAGCATCGTCACCGGACTATTGGTATATGTCGTGCCGCAGATCGTCCAGGTGTTCGTGCAGTCGCGGCAAAGTCTGCCATTGCTGACGCGGGTGATGATCGCGCTGTCGAATTTCCTGCGGGCGACGTGGCCCTACCTGGTCATCCTTGCCATCGGCGGGTTCACCGGCACGCGCATGGCGCTGCGCCGTGCGGGACCGCGGCGGCGTTGGCACGCCTTGCTGCTGCGCACGCCGTGGCTGGGGCCGGTCGTCCGCGGCGTCAATACCTCGCGGTTTGCCAGCACCCTGGCAATCCTGGTGGGCGGTGGTGTCCCGCTGCTCACGGCGCTGCAATCCGGCGCACGCGCGATGAGCAACCAGGTCATGCAGGAGGGTGTCGAAAGCGCCATCACGCGCGTGCGCGAAGGCGAGGGGCTGGCGCGGGCGCTCGGTGCAACCCAGCTGTTTCCGCCGCTGATGGTGCACCTGATCGCCAGCGGCGAGGTCAGCGGCAAACTGGAGCAGATGTTGCAGCGCACCGCGCAACTGGAAACCCAGGCGCTGGAGCGCCGGCTGGCGGTGTTCCTGACCTTGCTCGAACCGATCATGATCCTGGTGATGGGCGGCGTGGTGCTGCTGATCGTGCTCGCGATCCTGTTGCCGATCATGGAACTCAACCAGCTCGTGCGCTGAACAGCGTCGGCGGCCGCGCATCTTGCGAACGCGCTCCGTAGGGACCTGCCATGACCCGACGACAAACATCCTGTTGTGCCGCCCCAGCCGCCTCAAGCGCTGCGCAAGGTCACCAGCACCCGCAACCCGGGCGCATTGTCCAATAGTGAAATGCGGCCTTCGTGGCGCAACACGATCGCGCGTACCAGGCTCAGGCCCAGCCCGGTCCCGGGCGAGGTGCGATGCGCCTCGAGCCGCGCGAACCTGTCGAACATGCGTTCCCGCTCGGCTTCGGGGATGCCGGCGCCATGGTCGGCGATCTCCAGTTCGACCGCGTGCGGCAGCACGCGTAGCCGCACGTCGACGGTGCTTTCCGCCGGCGCGAACTTGACCGCGTTGTCGAGCAGGTTGACCAGCAACTGGAACAGTTGATCGGGGTCGCCGCGCACCTGCGCCGGCATGGTCTGCGCATGCAGCACGATGCCGCGTTCGGAAGCGATGGGTGCGTACAGATCGATCGCGTCCTCGGCCAGGTGATCGAGTGCCACAAGGGCATTTTCTCCCGGCGGCGATTGCGCCTCGATCCGCGCCAGCCGCAGCAATGCACCGAACGATTGCAGCAATTGATCGGTCTCGATGATGGCAGCGTCGAGCATGCGTGCCTGCGTGGGTGAGGTCTCGCCACCTTCAACGCGCATGCGATCGAGCCGGTTGCGCAATCGCGTCAACGGCGTGCGCAGGTCGTGGGCGATATGGTCGGTCGCGTGGCGTACGCCATCCAGCAGCTCGCCGATGCGATCGAGCATGCCGTTGAAGCGCCGCGCGAGGCGATCGAAGGCGTCGTCGCTGCCGTCCAGGGGTGCGCGCAGTGCGAGTGCGCCAGCGCCGACCTGGGCGGCGGTCTTGTCGAGGCTGCGCAGACGGCCCGCGACCCAGCGCGCGGTCAACCCACCGATCAGGGCGCCCAGCGTCGCGGCCACCAGCAGGCCGGCCAGCGCCGTGCGCAGCATCAGTGCGAGGAAGCGATCCTGGTTGCGGGCCCGCAGCCCGGTCACCAGGACCTCACCCCCGCGCAACGGCTGCACATTGGCGATCACGCGCGAAACACTGCCGTCCTCGAGATTGCGTTCGCGCAGCTCGATCCAGTGCGGCGCCTTGGGTATCCAGCGTGGCAGGAGCGAAAACGTCCCGGCGACGATGCGTCCGTCGCGCGCGACCACCGCGTATGCCGCATCCGGGTCGTCGGCGCGGTCATGCACTTCCGCCACCAGTTCCTTGCGACCGCCGTCGTGGTAGAGCTGCAGCAGGCCGCCAGCATCGGCGCGAATGACCTGGCGCGCATAGTTGGTCAGCAACGTCGACACGGCGAAATACACGCCGGCACCGAGCAGCACGAACGCGAACAGAAACGACGCCGTCACTGCCAGTGCGAGGCGCGCACTGGTCGAGCGCAGCGAGGTGAGCGGCACAAGTCGGGTCACGAGCCCAGTCGGTAACCGGCGCCGCGCACCGTGTGCAGCACCGGCGTGGCGAAGCCCTGGTCGATCTTTTGCCGCAGCCGACTGATGTGCACGTCGATGACGTTGGTCTGCGGGTCGAAATGGTAGTCCCACACCGCCTCCAGCAACATGGTCCGCGTCACCACGCGACCGGCCTGGCGCATCAGGTATTCGAGCAGGCGGAATTCACGCGGCTGCAACTCGATCGTCTTGCCGCCACGCACGGCCTCGCGCTTGAGCAGGTCCAGTTCCAGGTCTTCTACCCGCAGCCGCGTCGGCTCGCCACTGCCACCGGTGCCGCGTCGCGCGAGGATGTCCAGGCGCGCGCTCAGCTCGGCATAGGCAAACGGTTTGACCAGATAGTCGTCGGCGCCGGCGCGCAGGCCTTCGACGCGATGCTCGACATCGCCCAAGGCGGTAAGCAGCAACGTCGGCGTGCCGTTGTTGGCGCCGCGCAATGTTTTCAGCACAGTCATGCCATCGAGTTGCGGCAGCATGCGGTCGAGCACGATGGCATCGTAGGTTTCGGTGGTGGCCAGGAACAGGCCATCCTTGCCATTGTCGGCGTGGTCGACGCTATGCCCGTCCTCCTTCAACCCTTTGGCGATGAAGCCAGCGGTGTGGGGATCGTCTTCGACCAGCAGGATGCGCATGCAATCTCCAGGAGCCCCAAAAAGAATACCCCGCCGGCTCGTCGCCGACGGGGTAGCCGCCTGCCGCGGAGGCAAGCTGATCGTTACCGCGTGGCTCAGGGCTTGGGCGGCGTCGGGGCCGTGTCCATCTTCTTCATGTCGTCCGCATCGTGGTCGTTCATCTTCTTGGCCATATGATGATGATGATGATGGTGCGGCTTGCGATGATGGCGGTGATGCACGGTCTTGGTCGTGGTCGTCGTCGTGGTCGTGGTCGCTGCCGCAGCCGGGGTGGCAGGCGTGGCTGGCGCCATCTGCGGAGCGGCGAAGGCGGCGGTGGCGCCGAGGGCCAGGCCCAGGGCAAGTGCGATCTGAGTGATCTTCATTTGGGTTTTCCTTTGTCGACAATGGAAGAAATCGTGCAGGCCGGGATACGCCCAACCCACGGCCACCTTGCGCCGCGCCGGCGCGCAGGCGCGTGTCGGTCGGATGAAATCTTTGTAATGTGAAGTTCAATCGCGGCCGTTTGCCCCACCCAATGCGCTGGTGGATGCATCCGCGTTGGCACGCAATCTTCCGATATGTCAAAAGACGTACCCGCCACGCGAAGGCAGCGGGTACGTTGCGCATGGATCAGCCCTGATCCGGCGCGACTTCAGCGATCACGCATCCAGCGGACGCAATGCCCGGCGTGATTGCGTCGGTAGCAGTGGCGGTGAAGATGAGGTCGATGGCGCCACTCGCGCGGATGGGTCGCGTGATGCAGGTCGGACTCGATGCGATGGGCAACGGCTGACGGTGGTGGCGGCGGTGGCGGCGGCGGCGGTGGTGGGGGAAAAGCGAACGCAGAACCCGCGACCAGCGCGAGACCAAGTCCAAGCAGGGGGGTGCGGATCTTCATGGCGAGCTCCTAGGGCGGATTGGCCGGCGATGGGCGGCGCCCATCGTCGCGAACCCTGCACCGGCGCCTGTCTAGATGTTGTGTGCGCGCCTGGATGCCCGTCCCTCGAATGCCATCACAAGCCCTTGGCTGCTTCGGCCACGGCCCGGAACAACGCCCTGCCCTTGCTCATCGTCTCCTCCCATTCCTTCGCGGGATCGGAATCGTGGACGATGCCGGCGCCGGCCTGCACGTGCAGCTTGCCGTCCTGGATGACGGCGGTGCGGATGGCGATCGCGGTGTCGGCATCACCGTGCCAGCCGAGGTAACCAATGCTGCCGGCGTAGACGTTGCGCTTGATCGGTTCGAGCTCGCGGATGACTTCCAGCGCGCGGATCTTGGGCGCGCCGCTGACGGTGCCGGCGGGAAAGGTCGCGCGCAGCACGTCTGCATAGCTCAGACCCGCCTTCAATTTGCCGGTGACCTCGCTGACGATGTGCATGACGTGGCTGTAGCGTTCGATCACGAACTGCTCGCCGACCTCGACCGTGCCCGGCTCGCTGACGCGGCCGACATCGTTGCGGCCCAGGTCGATCAGCATCAGGTGTTCGGCGCGTTCCTTCGGATCCGCCAATAGTTCGGCTTCGAGCGCGGCGTCTTCCTCCGGCGTCTTGCCACGCGGGCGGGTGCCGGCGATCGGACGCACGGTGATCACCCCATCCTGCAGCCGCACCAGGATTTCCGGTGAGCTGCCGACGACCTGCATGTCGCCGACATCGAGGAAGAACATATACGGCGACGGATTCAGTGCACGCAGCGCGCGGTAGACGTCGACCGGTCGCGCATGGAACTGCACGCTCAGGCGCTGCGACAGCACCACCTGGAAGATATCGCCGGCAGTGATATATGCCTTCGATTTCTCGACCGCGGCGATGAAGCCCTCGCGGGTGAAGCCGGAGACGAAGTGGCTTTCGTCGAGCGCCGCGGGCAACAACGTTTCCGGATAGCCGGCGCCAGCGTGGCGCAGGCGATGGGTGAGTTCATCGAGGCGGCGATTGGCGCGCGCCCACGCCTGCGGCTCGCGCGGGTCGGCGTGCACGATCAGGTACAGGCGGCCCTTGAGGTTGTCGAACACCGCGACTTCCTCGCTGAGCATCAGCAGGATGTCGGGCGTACCCAGTTCATCAACCTTGTTGCCGCTGGCGAGGCGCGGCTCGATGTACTGGATGCACTCGAAGCCGAACCAGCCGACCAGGCCACCGGTGAACCCGGGCAGCCCGTCCAGCTTCGGCACCGAATGTTCCGCGCGCAGCCGCTCGACCTCGGCGAACGGATCGGCCACTTCGCGCGCTTCGATCAGTTCGCCAAGTTCGGTGACGTACAACGTGTGCCCGGCGAACGCGTACACGCGCTTTGCCGGCAACCCGATGATCGAGTAGCGGCCGAAGCGCTCGCCGCCCTCGACCGATTCAAACAGGTAGGTGTGCGGGCCGTCGGCGAGTTTCAGGTACACCGACAACGGCGTGTCCAGATCCGACAACACCTCGCGCACGACCGGGATCCGGGTGTGGCCGTCAGCGGCATGCTGTTCGAAACTTTGCTGTGGAAGGCCTGGCTGGGCGTTGTGCTGCTGAAACGTGGTCACGCGGCGATTCCTTCGAGGACGACGGGGTGGAGGCGGACGTCAGGCAACTGACATCGGCCCTTTTCTTTGGGCGTGCTGTTCAGAGGCGTGATGTTCAGGCGCGTACTGCCGCCACCGTCGATTTCATCTCTCGGATCACTTGCGCATAATCGGCGTGGCCGAAGATCGCCGAGCCGGCAACGAAGGTATCGGCGCCCGCCGCGGCGATCGCACCGATGTTGTCGGGCTTGACACCACCATCGACCTCAAGCCGGATGGTCTTGCCGCGGCGGCTGTCGCAGGCTATGTCGATCATCTCGCGCACGCGACGCAACTTGTCCAGCGTCGATGGAATGAAGGATTGTCCGCCAAAACCCGGGTTGACCGACATCAGCAGCACCATGTCCAGATCCGCCAACACCCAGTCGAGCACGTCGAGCGAGGTGGCGGGATTCAACACCAGTCCTGCGCGGCACCCGTGCGACTTGATCAGCTGGATGGTGCGATGTACGTGTTGACTCGCTTCAGGATGGAAGCTGATGTCGGTGGCGCCGGCCCCGGCGAAATCGGGAATGATGCGGTCGACCGGCTCGACCATCAGATGGACGTCGATCGGTGCAGTCACGCCATGCTTGCGCAACGCTTCGCACACCAGCGGGCCGATGGTGAGATTGGGCACGTAGTGGTTGTCCATGACGTCGAAGTGCACCCAGTCGGCGCCGGCGGCGAGCACGTTGTCGACTTCCTCGCCGAGCCGCGCGAAATTGGCGGACAGGATGGAAGGCGCGATCACGGTGGGTAGCATGTCAGTCCTTGCGTTGCGGGGGCTTGCGGTGTGGCGGCTTGGGTTGTGGGGGCGTGCTCCGGGCGTCTTGTCGGAGTGCGCGGATGCGGTCGTAGGCGACGTTGATGTTGCGCGCATTGCGTTCGGCTTCACGCCGCGTCCTGGCAGTGGCGCGATCGGGATGATGCCGTGCGATCAGGCGACGCCGCGCGAGGTCGATCTCCACATCGCTGGCTTTCTCGGTCACCCCGAGCACCCGATAGGGGTCATTCCGGCGTGGGCCGAGCCATCCCGCATCCGCAGCGTGGCCAAGCAACAAGCCCAGCAACAAGCCCAGCAGCGGATCGGCTCGCAGCAGCACGCTGCCCGCGATGACGCCGATCAGCTTGCCGTACCAACCTTGCGGGGATGCGTGGCCCTTCACCGCGGCAGTTTACAGGCCGCGGCGGAGTGCCGACCCCTGCCACCGTTACACTATTCGGCCATTGGCACTGTGCTGGACCGCGCGTGGCGAATCCCCTGCGACCCTACCTGCTTGAGTCCGATCTTCCCGGCCTAACGCTGCGCCATCGCGGCAAGGTTCGCGATGTCTTCGAGCTGCCCGGCGATGGCGGCACACCGACGCTCCTGATCGTCGCGACCGACCGCCTCAGTGCATTCGACGTGGTCCTGCCCGATCCGATCCCGGGCAAGGGCGAGATGCTGTGCCAGATCAGCAATTTCTGGTTCGACAAAACCGCACACCTGGTCCCGAACCACCTGACCGGAATCGATGTCGCCAGCGTGCTGCCGGCCGGCATCGATGCGGCGTTGTACGCGAAACGCGCGGTGGTGGCGAAGAAGCTCAAGCCGGTGCCGGTCGAGGCGATTGCACGCGGTTACCTGATCGGCAGCGGCTGGAAGGACTACCAGCGGACCGGCCGCGTCAGCGGCATCACCCTGCCCGACGGCCTGCGCCAGGCCGAGCAGTTGCCGCAACCGATCTTCACCCCGTCGACCAAGGCCGCCGTCGGCGACCACGACGAGAACATCGACTTCGACACCATGGTGCGCACCGTCGGCGCAGCCCTGGCCGAGCAAGTGCGCGATGCCACGCTGCGCCTGTATACGTTCGCGCGCGATTACGCGGCGCAACGCGGCATCATCCTGGCCGATACCAAGTTTGAATTCGGCACCGATGCCGACGGCCGCCTGTACGTGATGGACGAGATGCTGACGCCGGATTCCTCGCGCTACTGGCCGGCGGACGAGTACCAGGTCGGCACCAGCCCGCCGAGCTTCGACAAGCAGTTCGTGCGCGACTACCTGGAGACGCTCGACTGGGACAAGACCGCGCCCGGCCCGCACTTGCCCGTGGACGTGATCCAACGCACCCGCGCCAAGTACGCCGAGGCGCTGCAACGTTTGGCGGGTCTTTCCGTCGATTGAACTTTTCGTAGAGCGGAGCTCTGCTCCGCTGCGGTTGCGGCGAAGCGGAGCAGAGCTCCGCTCTACAGATCATTGGAGCCCGCCATGAACGCAACCGCAGAACGCCCGATCGACCGCTGGTTCGCCAGTTACTCGGACCACCACCAGAACGACGCCAACCAGTGGATCCACGTGTTCGCGGTGCCGGCGATCCTGTGGAGCGTGATCGCGTTGCTATGGTGCATCCCGGTGGTCGGTACGTGGTTTCGGCCCGGGCTGTGGGCGGCGCTGGCGATGTTCGCCGCCTGGATGTTCTACTACCGCGCGTCGCGCAGGCTCGGCTACGGGATGCTGGCGGTGTTCGTTGCGCTGAGCTGGCCGACGCGCTGGCTGCACGACGCGCTCGGCACGCAGCAGCTGTTGTACGTGGCCGTTGGCGTGTTCGTGATCGCCTGGATCGCGCAGTTCATTGGCCACCGGATCGAGGGCCGCAAGCCGAGTTTCCTGACCGATCTCACCTACCTGCTGATCGGTCCGGCGTGGGTGCTGGCCAAGCTCTACCGCAAGCTGGGCTGGGGCTATTAGGATGCAGATCGGCGGCGCGATGGTGCTCGGCGGCGTGCTGCTTATCGCTTTGCGCGCCCGGGCAAAGGCACGGCCTTTGCCGCTGGCGGAGGAGTGCTGACCCCGCGACGCAATGTTGGCACCGCACGCACCTCGCGCAGCAGCTGCCGCAGCCAGACCGCGCTGTCGACGACATGCCCATCGGCGAAGCGCACGTGGTACGGAATGCCGGTCAGCGAAGAGCGGGTGCCGAGCACGTCGAGGAACTGCTCGGGCGTAGTGATCCGGCCATGTGCCGCGCGCAGCTTGCGCTGGAGGTGCGCTGCCGCTTCACTCGCGGTGTGCTCACTGCCGTTGCGGATGAAGACCACGCCGCGCGCCTGCGCGACCCGTGCGATCAACGCGTCGATCTGGGCAGCGGGGCTTTGTGTAGCGAAGTTCTGTGAGGCCGCGGCCCGCGCATGCGGCAGCGCTGGCGTCGCCATGGCGAGGGCGGGCGCGAGCAGCAATGCGGCGAGGACCATCTGGAAGCGTCGGTAGGTTTTCATTGCCGCAGAATGCCCGCCTGGGCGCAACTGGCGCTGAACATGCTGGTGCCGAGCATGTCGGCGGTCAGGTGGAAGGGCCGCGGGCAGTAGCCGAAATCGCGCTGCGCGGGCGTGGCATCGAACACAAGATCGCTGCGCATGCGCGCCAGCGCGGCATCGCCGAAGCCACCGGCATGCCCCAGTGCACGCGCACCCGCCAGCGCCGCGTTGAACAGCGGCGCAGGAATCTCGATCAATCGCGGCGGCGGCTGCAATGCAGCGAGGACGCGTTCGACCATATCGCGATATGGCAGCGTCTCGCCGCCGGGCAGTGCATAGGCTTGCCCATGCGTGGCTGCCACGTCGCAGGCCATGAGCGCCGCGACGGCGAGATCGTCCACATACACCGGCTGACGCAGGCCTCGGGCATTGCGCGGCAGCACGAACCAACCCCAGCGGCGCGCGAGCGTGGCGATGCGTGTCAGCGTGCGATCGCGAGCGGCGCCATACACCAGCGTCGGCCGCAGCACGGTGGCGCTGGAGCCGCGTGAAGTCGCGGCGGCGAATACAGCGCGTTCGCCCTCGGCCAGGCGTGCGGCGATATCGCGTTCTGCCGCATCGTCGGACTCCTGCTTGACTTCGATGCTGGTCGAGCCGAATGCAACCACGCGTGGTGCGTCGATCGTCGATGCCGTGTACCAGCGCGCGAAATGATCGAGTGGCCCGCAGCTGAAAATCGCGTCGACCGCCGTTGGCAATCCATCGACTTGTGCGAGGTCGCCGCGCAGCCAACGCACATTGGGCAGAGCCAGCTGCGCGCTGCGCGAGACCGCGAATACCCGCCAGCCGGCGTCACGCAATCCTGTCAGCAGCGGCGTGCCGATCTGGCCGCTAGCGCCGAACACCAGCGCCTCGCGCATCAGCTGCCGGCTCGCACGGGCGGTGGCAGCACCGCGCGCAACCACAGATAGCCAAGCACGGCGGCGATCACCGACGCGCCCAGGATGCCGAGTACCGCTTCCTCATGGCGCAGCGGATCGGCATAGGCCAGCGAGCCGATGAACAGGCTCATGGTGAAGCCGATCCCGCATAGCAGGCCGAGGCCGATCAGCGCGCGCAGATCCATCCCGTCCGGGAAAGGCGCCCAGCGGGCAGCGCGCATCACCAGTGCCGCGCCGACGATGCCGATCGGCTTGCCGACGACCAGCGCGAGGGTGATGCCGACCGGCAACGCCGCGAGCATGTCGTCGAGCTTCAATCCGCCCAGGACCAGCCCGGCATTGGCGAAGGCGAAGATCGGCAGGATCGCGTACGCGACCCAGGGATGTAGCACATGTTCGAGGTGTTCGAGCGGAGAATGCCGGCTCTCATCAGACAACGCCTCGTCAGGCACATCGTTGCGCTTGTCGACATGCGGAATCATCAAGCCGGTAGCGACACCCGCCAGCGTCGCGTGCACACCCGATTTCAGCACGCACACCCAGAGCACCGTGCCCAGCAGCAGGTACGGCGTCAATGCGGTGACACCACTACGGTTGAGCAACCACATCGCCAGCAACGCGGTTGCGGCCCAGGCCAGTGCGACCAGCGACAGTCCATGCGCATAGAACACGGCAATGATCAGGATCGCGATCAGGTCGTCCACAACCGCGATTGTCGATAGCAACAACTTCATGCCGACCGGCACGCGCGACCCGAGCAGCGACAGGATGCCGAGCGCGAAGGCGATGTCGGTGGCCGTCGGCACCGCCCAGCCGCGCATCGCGCTGGCGTCGGCGTGATTCAACGCGGTGAACAGCAGCGCCGGCAACACCACGCCCGCGCTCGCGCAGACCAGCGGCAGGACCAGTTGCTGGCGACCGGCGAGCTGCCCGGTCAGCGCTTCGCGCTTGATTTCCAGGGCCACCAGCAGAAAGAAGATCGCCATCAGGCCGTCGCTGATCCACAGCAGCAACGGCTTGGCGATGCGCAGGTTGCCGAACACCACCGCCACCGGCATCTCGCGGAAGCTGTCGTATAGCTTCGCCAGCGGCGAGTTCGCGCACAGCAGCGCCAGCAATGCGGCAGCGATCAGCACGATGCCGCCGGCCGCTTCCAGCCGGAAGAATTCACCGAGGGCGTGCACCGCGCGTGCGGACAACCGCCGTGGCGTGCGCGCGGCGGGAGGCGTCGCGTTCATGGCGCGAGTCTAGCCCGGTCCGCTCAGGAACAGCCCTCGACATAATCGACCTGCGGCGCCTGGCCCACGCGCCACGCGCTGACCTTGCCGTCGGCATCAGTCTCGAACAGCAGCACACCACCGCTTTCGTCATGGCTCTTGATGCGCAGGTAGCTGCCGCCCTTGACGTACTTGTGCGGCGTTTCCTGGAACCTCCCGGCGTAGAGCTTGCGGATCTCGTCGACCCCCATGCCACGCTTGCCACCGCCCGGCGCCACTTCCTTGTCGTTGCCAACGTCATGCCGGACGAACTTGTCCGACTCGACCGTGAAGCTGAATTCGCGCGCCGTCTTCACCCACTTCGGCGTGAGGTAGTAGCAGATTTCACCGGGTCCGGGCTTGCCGTTCAATTCGCCGCCCCAGGCCTGCTTCGCTTCATCGGCGGTCATGCCGAAGCGCAGGTGGCCATAGCCGTTGACGTGCGCCTGCCCGAAAGCCTTCAACGATCCTGACAGCGACACTACGACCGCATTCGATTGGGGTGGAGTGGCCGGCGTCGTCGCCGGCTGCGCAGACTCGCGGTTGCACGCGGCCAGGACGCCAACCAGCAGCAACAGCAGGGGGAATTCGCGGACCATGGGCAACCCACCAATGGGAACGACAGGCAGCGTAACGCGGACCCGTGTACAAGTCCGCCACCACGGAGGCGCGGGGGTGTCATCAGGACGTCATCCCGGTTTCATGAAATCCACCTAGCTTCCTCGTATCTCCCGTGGGCTACACCGCGACCATGCTACTCAACAAGACCGACAAGGCTCGCACCGCATTGAAGGATGGGCGGGGCACCGGCCTGAGCCTGGAGGAGCGACGGATCCTGATCCTGACCGATGGCAAGCGGACGCTCAACGAAGTGATGGGCCTGCTTGGCCCCGGCATTTTGCCCGCCGTCGATCGCCTGGGTCAGCATGGTTACATCAGCGACGCGAGTGCGCCGCCGACCAGCGCGGCCCTCGGCACCCGGCAGCAGTCGCTGGGCGGTGCGATGAGCAGTTTGATCCGCGCCGCCACCGAGGCCGTGCAGGCCCATACGATCCAGGTACGCACGACGACTCCCGTTGCAGCCGCGCCGACGTCCGCTCCGCTCCAAGAAGCGCCTGGGCCCCCGATCTCCAGCATGCCTGCGCCGCTGGTATCGACGACTCCGCCGCCCATCAGCGGCACGCGTCGCTCGCTGGCGGCGTCCAAGATGTACATGCTCGACATGCTGCAACTGCAACGCAACGTGGAAGCGGTTGAGCTGCGCACGGAAATCCAGTGCACCGTTGGGACTGATGCGCTGATCGACGTACTCCTGCGCGGCCTGCGCGTCGTCCAGCAGTGCAGTCCGGCAAGCTATTCGCAGCGGGTAGCCGCACGCCTTTCCGAGACCCTGCCCGAAGAAGCGCTCGCGCGACTGGAGGCAGTCGGCAACGAAGCCTCCGCCGCGCCGGCATTGAGGATCGTTGGCTGACGTCCAAGCGCGGTTCGCCGTCGCTCAGGGCCTGAAATTGTTGCGCAGGCCGACCCAGCACTGCTGGTAGTCGCGTTGCCGGTGCGCGGCGTCGATCGCGTGCCGTGTCGGCCGGATCACCGCACGCGACTCAAACATGAAAGCCATGGTGTCGGCGATCACGTCGGGTTTCGACAGGTCGGCGTTGCTGGCCTTCTCGAACGTCGCCGCATCCGGTCCATGTCCAGTCATGCAGTTGTGCAGGCTGGCACCACCGGGCGCGAAGCCCTCGGCCTTGGCGTCGTAGGCGCCATGGACCAGTCCCATGAACTCGCTGGCGACGTTGCGATGGAACCACGGCGGCCGGAACGTGTCCTGCGCCACCAGCCAGCGCGGCGGGAAGATCGCGAAATCCAGGTTGCCGACGCCGGCCGTGTCGCTCGGCGACGTCAGCACCAGGAAGATCGAAGGATCGGGATGGTCGAAGCTGATCGACCCGATCGTGTTGAAGCGGCGCAGGTCGTATTTGTACGGCGCGTAGTTGCCGTGCCAGGCGACCACGTCCAGCGGCGAGTGGCCGATGTCGGCACGCCACAGGTGGCCCTGGAATTTTGCGATCAGTTCGAACGCGCCTTCGGCCTCGTCGAAGGCCGCGGACGGCGTAAGGAAATCGCGTGGATTGGCGAGTCCGTTGCTGCCGATCGGCCCCAGGTCGGGCAAGCGCATCAGTGCGCCGAAATTCTCGCAGACGTAACCGCGCGCGCTGCCCACGCCGTCAACGGCATCGGGCAACGCCACCCGGAAGCGCACGCCGCGCGGGATCACCGCGATCTCCTGCGGCTCGATATCGAGCACGCCGAGTTCGGTCTCGATCTGGAGGCGTCCCTGCTGCGGCACGATCAGCATTTCGCCGTCGGCGTCGTAGAAGTAGCGACCCTGCATGTCCCGGTTGGCGGCGTACAGATGGATGCCGATGCCGTGCAGCGCCGCCGGCGATCCGTTGCCGGCCATGGTGAGCAGGCCGTCGACGAAATCAGTCGGCGCATCGGGCAACGGCAGCGGATCCCAGCGCAGCTGGTCGGGCGTGACCGGGCCATTGCCGAAATCGTTGTGGAATCGGTCTTGAGCGAATGGTGCAAACGTCCCATGCATCGCCGCGGGCCGGATCCGGTACAGCCAGCTGCGGCGATTTTCGCTGCGCGGCGCGGTGAAGGCGGTGCCGGACAGCTGCTCCGCATACAACCCATGCGCGACACGCTGCGGCGAATTGCGCCCGACTGGCAAAGTGCCGGCGATCGCTTCCGTCGCGAAGCTGTTGCCGAAACCGGATTGGTAACCGTTCGATTTCATTCGCGATCCACGTAGTTTCGTAGGGTGGTCCAAGCCCACCGGTGACATCGTCGTTGAACGCGGTGGGCCGGGGCCCACCCTACGATCACAGCACGCCGCGCTTGATCTGGTCGCGCTCGATGCTCTCGAACAATGCCTGGAAGTTGCCTTCGCCGAAGCCTTCGTTGCCCTTGCGCTGGATGATCTCGAAGAAGATCGGGCCGATCGCGTTGGTCGTGAAGATCTGCAGCAGCTTGCGTTGCTTGGTCTCCAGGTCGGCGTCGATCAGGATCTTGTTCCTGGCCAGCCGGGCGACGTCTTCGCCATGGTTCGGCACGCGCTCGTCGATCACCTCGAAATAGGAGTCAGGCGTGTCCAGGAATTCGATCCCGGCGTCACGCATCTTTTCCACCGTGGTGTAGATGTCGTCGGTGAAGCAGGCGATGTGCTGGATGCCCTCGCCTTTGTAGCTGTCGAGGTATTCGTTGATCTGCGACTTGGGATCGCTGCTTTCATTGAGCGGGATCCGGACGACGCCGTCGGGCGCGGTCATCGCCTTCGACACCAGCCCGGTCTTGGCGCCCTTGATGTCGAAGTAGCGGATTTCGCGGAAGTTGAACAGCCGCTCGTAGTAGTCCGACCACTTCTGCATGTTGCCGAAATACAGGTTGTGGGTGAGGTGGTCGATGAAGGTCAGCCCGAAGCCAGTCGGATGCTGGTCGGCGCCCTGCACCGGCAGGAACTCGTCATACATATTTCCGTTGTCGCCGTAGCGATCGATCAGATACAGCATGCAATCGCCAATGCCCTTGACCACCGGAGCGTCGACGGCCTTGCTCCCGGGCTTGTGGTCGATCGCTTCGCCGCCGTTGCCGATGACCATCGCGCAGACCTCGTCGGCCGGCTTGCGGAAGCGGATCGCGAAGCCACAGGCGCTCGGGCCATGGGCCTTGGCGAAATCGGCCGCGAACGAATCCGGATCCTCGTTGACCAGGAAGTTGACGCCGCCCTGGCGGTAGACGGTGATCGGTCGGGTCTTGTGCTGCAGCACCGCGCTGAAACCCATGCGCGTGAAGTAGTCGTGCAGCAGTTCGCGCTGGCCATGCGGCGCGGCGAATTCGACGAACTCGAAGCCATCGATGCCCATCGGGTTTTCGAAGGTGGTGACCTGCATGCCCAGGTTGGGCGCGGTCGCCCGGGCGGCAGTCTGGGAGGGATCGGCGCTCATGGGGTCTCCTGGGTATTGCCTGGCGTGATGTTGCGGCGCGGCTTGCGCGCCAACGAAGGGACGTTATAGTTTCACTTGAAACCATTTGCAAGGCGCGACGCAACAATGTCCGCGAAGTCCCCCATGATCGCGCCTCGACCCGGCCCCTCGCCAGGCGGCGCTGGGCACGCCGCCCTCGACCTCAAGCACTTCCTCCCCTACCGGCTGAGCGTACTGTCCAACCGGGTCAGCACTGCGATCGCGCGCGAGTACTCGCAGCGGTTCGCGCTTGGTGTGACCGAGTGGCGGGTGATGGCGGTGCTCGGCCGGTATCCGGATTTGTCGGCCAACGAGGTCGCGCAACGCACGGCGATGGACAAGGTCGCAGTCAGCCGCGCGGTCGCGAGCCTGCTCGATGCCGGCCGCGTGCAGCGCGACACCCACGGCGACGACCGGCGGCGTTCGGTGCTGCGCCTGTCGGCAGACGGATACCGGATCTACGACCAGGTCGCACCGCTGGCGCTGACCTTCGAACGCAACCTGCTCGGTGACATGGCCGAGGCCGAGCGCGCATTGCTGTTCCGCCTGCTCGATCGCCTGGATGAGCTGGAACTGCGCGCCGAGGCGGACATTCCGTTGCCTTGATCGCCGGGTCTGGGCGCGCGTCGCCTGTGCCATCATCGGCGCACTCCGCTGCGTCCGGTGCCATGTCCGAATCCGTTGGTCCCGAGTCCGTTGGTCCCGAGGCTGCGCGATTCCATGCATTGCTGGTCCAGTTGCGGCAGGCGCTGGGCCGGGGCGACGACGACCATGCCAAACACCTGGCCGAGGCGGTCCTCGTCGAGCAACCTGGGCACGAACCGACGCTGGCGTACCTGTCCACCCGCGCACGCCTGCGCGGCGATCAGCCACGCGCGATTGCGCTGGCCGAGCAAGGCTTGCGCCAGCATCCGCATTCGGTTCTGCTGCTGTTCAATCTCGGTGCCGCGCTGTCTGCAGATGGCCACTTCGCCGCTGCCGAAGTCGCGTTGCAGGC
>JANMAO010000091.1:0-15503 GCA_031359875.1 Lysobacter sp. | reverse complement strand
GCGCGATGCGGTTCGCGCGCGCCTCGAGGTCGGCGTAGCTGAGCCGCATCTCGCCGTGACGGACCGCGAAGCGCGCCGGAGTTGCGTCGGCCTGCGCTTCGAACCACTCATGCGCGAGCCGATCCGGGTCGTAGGGCGTTGGTGTCGGCTGCAGCGCGGCCAACTCGACGCGCGCGGCATCGCCTACCAGCGGCAAACTCCCGAACAGGGCCTCGGGCGTTTGTACCGCGGCTCGCAACAGGGTTTCGTAGGCGGCCAGCCAGCGTCGCACCGTCGCGGCATCGAACAGGTCGCGGTTGTACTGGCACTCCAGCCGCAACTCGCCACGCACCTGTACCGCGTTGACGAACAGCTCGAAGTTCTCGTGGCTGCGCGGATTCGTCGCGAAGTCCAGCGTCAGGCCGGGGAAATCTGTGCTCTCGTGTTCGAGTGCCTGATCGATGTTGAACACCACGCTGACCAGCGGCAGCCGGCCGGGATCACGCGCGATGCGCAGCTTCTTGAGCAGGGTGCCGAAGGTGTAGCGCTGATGCTCGAGTGCATCCAGCAACGTGCCCTGAGCGTCATCCAGTGCCCGCACGAAGGACTGCGCCGGATCCAGGTCGAAGCGCAGCGGCAACAGATTGACGCAATGTCCGACCAGATGGTCGTGGCCGTCGATCGACTGCCCGGCCGCCGGAATGCCGACAACCACTTGCGACTGCCCGGCCAGTCGCGATACAAGCCCCGCAAAACCCGCCAGCAACGTGGCGAACAGACTGGCGCCACGACGCGCGCCCATGCGCCGGATGGCCGCGACCAGTTCCGCATCGAGCACATGGTCCTCGCGCAGGGAAGCGAAGCTGCGCTGCGCTGGCCGCGGACGATCAATAGGCAGATCCAGCACCGGTGCGCCGTCGGCGAAACGCGACAGCCAGTAGGCCTCGTCGACGGCGAACATCGCGACGGCTGGATGCGACGCTTCGGCCAGCGCGTAATCGGAGAATGCCTCGGCGACCGGCAACGGCTCGCGCGCGACGCCACAGTACTGCGCGTACAGCGCACCGAGCTCCCGTACGACGACCCACCACGACCAACCGTCGCACACGATGTGGTGCGCAGTCAGCAGCAGCAGATGCTCGTCTTCGGCCAGGAGCAGCAGTTCGGCGCGGAACAGCGGGCCGTGGTCGAGCGCAAAGGGTTTTTCCACGGCATTGCGCAATCGCGCGTCGACCGCCTCGGTGCGCGCTGCATCAACCAGCGACGCCAGATCGATCAGCGACATTGCGAGCTCGCCCTGCCCGCCCACGCATAGCGTCTCGCCATCGGGCCCAAAGCTCGCACGCAACGCGTCGTGGCGTTCGAACAAGCCCTGTAGCGCATTGTGTAGCGCCTGGGTATCGAGTCGTCCGCACAGCCGCAGCGAGACCGATTCGTTGAACGCCAGCGATGCATCGCGACCGAGTTTGTCAGCCAGCCAGATCTCGCGTTGCGGCTCAGTGGTGGGTACGACCCGCACCAGCTCGCCGCCGGC
The DNA here is from genome assembly GCA_031359875.1 of Lysobacter sp. Classification (GTDB taxonomy): domain Bacteria; phylum Pseudomonadota; class Gammaproteobacteria; order Xanthomonadales; family Xanthomonadaceae; genus Cognatiluteimonas. The sequence continues at coordinate 13,990 of JANMAO010000091.1, read as the reverse complement.
AAACGGGTCATAGTCGACCGCGTGCGATGCAGTCGCATGCGCGAGCGTCGCGGGACTCATCGACTGACCTTGACGTACTTGCCGGCGTGCTCCGGATGCGGCACGAACCAGGCCGGACGGCCATCGGGTTCGCGTCCCAGGCGTGCGCCCGCAACCATCGGTTGCGACGCATCCATCACCGTGCGCGGAGTCGCGCTATGGCGCGGCAGGAATTCGGCTTCCTGCAGCTCGATCAGCGAATCCTTGAACGCCTGGATGATTCGCTGGAAATCCTCCTCGCTGTGGGCCGTGGTCAGGAAGCATGGGAAGTTGTCGAGGATGTGCACGCCGCGGCTGCGCATCATCGCGAACAGCAGGTCCTGCAGCGGATGGTCCTCGAGGAACTGCGTCTTCCACACCGAGGCGAACTGCTTGACCGCAACCGGCGCCCCGTTGTCGGCGCAGAACGCATTGAGCTCGTCGGCCATCGCGGCGACGCGGGTGTTGAGGCGCTCCTGCAGCTGCGGCCCTTGTTGCTGGATGTGGGTAAGAATCGCCTTCGCTGCGGCGAGCGCGAGCGGGTGGCGCACGAACGTGCCGGCGAAATAGGTGACGCCCACGCTCGGTACCGAGTTGTCGCCGAATTGCCAGTCACCGCCGTCGAGCGCATCCATGCAATCGCGCTTGCCGGCGATCACGCCGATCGGATACCCACCGCCGACGACCTTGCCGTAGGTGGCCAGGTCCGCCTGGATGCCGAACAACCCCTGCACCCCGGCCGGATGTGCGCGGAACCCGGTGACCACTTCATCGAATACCAGCAACGCGCCGGCGTCCTGCGTGACCTGTCTCAACTCGCGCAGGAACTCGCGCGGCTGGAAGTCGGGACGCCGACTCTGTACGGGTTCGACCAGCACCGCAGCGATCTCGTGTGCGCGTTCGCGGATGATCTGCATCGATTCCGGCGTGCCGTAGTCCAGCACCATTACGTGCTCGGACGTGTTGCGCAGGATGCCGGGCGCGGCCGGGACCGCACGCAGCTTGCGGGTGCCGCGCACGAGCATCTCGTCGATGATGCCGTGATAGGAACCGCTGAACAGCACCACCGTCTCTCGCCCGGTGACAGTGCGCGCGATCCGCAGTGCGCCCAGTACTGCCTCGGAACCGGTGTTGCACAGGGCGGCGCGATCGTGGCCGGTGACTTCGCACACCAACCGCGCAACATCACCGGCAAGCGGATGCTGCGGTCCGATTTCGTAACCAAGCTCCAGTTGCTGGTGCACGGCATCGAGCACGAAGTCCGGTTGCCAGCCAAACAGGCTCATGCCGAACCCGTTGAGCGCGTCGACGTAGTCGTTGCCATCGAGATCCCACAAGTGCGCGCCTTTGGAGCGCTCGATCACGATCTGGTAGACGATCTCCTTCAGCAGCGGACGGAAGCCGTTGACGACGCGCGGGTCGGCCATGTGCCTGCGCTGCGCCTGGGTGTAATCCTTGGACTTTCGGGTGCGTGCCACATAGCGGGCGATGAAGGCATCGAGCTTGCTACGCTGGCGCTCGCTGAGGTCGAACCTGGCGTTGTTGTCGATGCGTGCAATCGCGCCAAATGCTTTCTTGACGTCGTATTTGGTATGGGCGAGCGTCGCTTCCTCATCGCTCGCCTCGGTGCCCGGTACGCTGTTGGGCGGCGCGTTGTTGAGCAGCACGCTGTTGAGTGGCGCGGACGCTGCGGCGGTCGCGGGGATGTCCGGAGACGCGACCGCCGCGGCGAGCGCGCCATTGCCAGCGAGCAACGCGAGCTGTTGCGCCATCAACTGCATCTGTTGCGCGATCACCTGCCGCATGTAGTCGCCGCCCGCAGCGTCCGCGACCAACGTCGTTGGCATCGCTGGCACCGATAGTGGAGACGCCGTCGACGACGGCTTGGCTGCCACGGGCAAGGCAGGTTGCGCCGCGTCAGCCGGCAACTGCGCATCGAGCAGTGCCGCCAGTCGATCCAGACTCGACCCTTCGCCCATCAGCTGGCGGAAGGTGATCTTGAGGGCAAACGTCTTCTGCAACTGCAAGGCGATCTGCGTCAGCATCAGGCTGTCGAGGCCGAGTTCGATGAAGTTGGCATCGGTATCGGCGTCTGCAAGGTCGAAGCCGGCCACGTCCTCCAACACTTCCTTGAGCTTCGCGATCAGGCGTGGTCGGCGGTCGTCGGTGGTTGCGTGGATCGCCAGTGCCGGTGTGACGACCGATTGGGCGACAGGCGGCATGACGGTCTCCAGGGTCGTGGAGGTGGCAATCGCTGGATGCGCCACGACGTTGGATACGGGGACGGCCGCCTCGATCCAGTATCGCTGGCGTTCAAACGGATAGGTCGGCAGACGCAGCCGTCGACGCTGGCGGCGGAGGTCGAACACGGCCGGATCGAATGGCACACCGTGCGACCAGAGCTGGCCGGCGGCGGTGCGAACATTCGGCAGTTCGGCCTGGGGCGTGTCCGCCAGCGATGCGATCGCGGCGATGTGCTGCGCCTGCACGTTCGGGTGCTGGCGTGACAGCGAGCAGAGTGTGGCGCGCGGGCCGACTTCGAGCAGCACGCGCGAGGAGACGTCGAGCACACGGGTAAGCGCGGTGGCAAAGCGTACCGGCTCACGCAGGTGGCGCGTCCAGTAGTCGGGCGACATCGCGGTGGCGGCGTCGAGCCAATCGCCGGTCGCAGTCGACACCAACGGCAGGTGCGGCGCGGACCGTGCGATTGCGGCGACCTCCGCGAGGAACGGCGCGACAACGGGATCCATCATCGCCGAGTGGAACGCATGTGACGTGCGCAGCGCTCGACAGGCGATGCCTTCGGCTTCGAGCTGCGCCTGGAACTGCGCAATGGCTGCGCCAGGGCCGGACACGACGCAGGCGCCCGGTGCATTCTCTGCTGCCAGCGACACGTCGGGCGGCAAACGCGGACGCAATGCATCGAGTGCGATCCGCACCGACAACATGCTGCCGGCCGGCTGTGCCTGCATCAGCGCGCCGCGCCGCGCTACCAGCCGCACTGCATCGGGCAAGGCGAACACGCCGGCCAGCGTCGCGGCCACGAATTCGCCAACGCTGTGGCCAATCATCGCTACCGGGGTGATGCCCAGACTCATCCACAATCGGGCCAGTGCGTATTCGATGGTGAACGTCGCCGGCTGCATCACTGCGGTCGGCCGCAAGGCCTCCGGATCGTCACTGAACATGAGCGTGCGCAGATCCAGGCCCGGAATGTCGTGCCCGACGCGCAGCACGTCGGCGCATTCGTCGAATGCCGCGCGGAACGCCGGCTCGGCGGCGTACAACGCGCGGCCCATGCCCGCATAGGTCGCTCCCTGCCCCGGGAACAGGAACACCACGTCGTTGGATCGTGCCGGACGACTGCGCGCTGCTGCCGCACTGGTCTCGGGGCTGCGCAGCATCGTAATTGCGCTGGCGATATCGTCGGCAACCACCGCGACGCGATGTGCAAATGCCTTGCGCCCCACCGATAACGTCCACGCCACGTCGGCGAGGTTGGTTCCTGGCTGTGATTCGAGGTGGAGGGCCAGTCGCGTCACCGCCTGACCCAGCGCTGCCGGTGTGCGCGCCGACAGCACCAGCAGCTGCGGACCGCCTGCCGGTTCGGAGGCTGGCAGTGGCGGCGCCTCTTCCAGCACCGCGTGCGCATTGGTGCCACCGACGCCGAACGAGCTCACGCCTGCGCGACGTGGAGCGACGCCGTCGCCGTGCCATTCGCTCAAGCCCGCGCTGACCACGAATGGCGAGCCAGCGAAATCGATCGTCGGGTTCGGCGACTCATAGTGCACCGTCCCGGGAATTTTCCGCTCCTGCAACGCGAGCGCGGCTTTGATCGCGCCCGCGGCGCCAGCAGCAATCACCGTGTGGCCAATATTGCTCTTGACCGAACCAATCCGGCAGAAGCCGATGTCGTCGGTGCCACGCCGGAAGGCCTTGGTGAGCCCCTCGATCTCGATCGGGTCGCCGAGCGGCGTTGCGGTGCCGTGGGTTTCGACATAGCCGATGCTGCGTGGATCGACCCTGGCGTTGTCGTGCGCCATCGCGATCACCGCCGCCTGCCCTTCGCTGCTAGGCGCGGTGAAGCTGGCCTTGTTGCCGCCATCATTGTTGATGGCACCGCCGCGGATCACCGCGTACACCGGGTTGCCATCGGTGCGCGCGTCGGACAGACGCTTGAGCAACACTACCGCTGCACCATCGCTGAACACCGTGCCCTGCGCCCGCGCATCGAAGGTGCGGGTGTGCCCGTCCGGCGACAGCATCGCGCCTTCCTGATACAGATAGCCGCTGCGTGGTGGACAGGTGATCGATGCACCGCCGGCCAAGGCCATGTCGCAGCCACCTGCACGCAGGCTGGCCACGGCCTGGCAAATCGCCACCAACGACGTCGAGCAGCCGCTTTGTACGGTGATCGCCGGACCGGTGAGGTTGAGCTTGTGCGCAACGCGGGTCGCGATGTAGTCCTTTTCGTTGTCGAGCATCACCTGGAACGCGCCGATCTTGTCGATGAGGTCGGGCCGCGCGGCGACGTGGCGCTGTAAATACGTGGCGTTGTACATGCCTGCGAACACGCCGACCGGCCCCGGTGTCGCGTCGGGCGCATGGCCCCCGCGCTCCAGGCACTCCCAGCAAAGTTCCAGGAACACACGTTGCTGCGGGTCCATCAATTCGGCTTCCTTCGGACTGATGCCGAAGAACGCCGCGTCGAAATTCTCCACGTCCTCGATCACACCGCGTGCCATGACATACGCCGGATCATTGCGGTCGGCGGCGCCGACGCCAGGATCGAGTTCGTCCGGTCGGAACACGGTGATCGAATCGCGGCCTTCGCAGAGGTTCTGCCAGAACGCCTCGACGTCGGCCGCGCCCGGGAAACGCCCGGCCATGGCGATGATGGCGACGGGTTCATGCGCGGGAGCGTTGCGATGGTTGTCACGATCGTCTTCGCCGCCCCTTACGGGCGTGCTCGCCATGCGCGACGGATCCATGGTCCGGTCATTGCGTCCCTGGAGCGCAGCTGCCAGCGCTGCCGGGGTGGGATTCCGGAACAATGTGGTCGCCGCGATGCAAGGCGCGTGGCCGTTTCGCAATTGTTCCAGCAGGCGCAGCGCCAGCAGCGAGTTGCCGCCCAGTTCGAAGAAATTGTCGTGGCGGCCAACCGGATCGATATCCAGCAGCGCGCCAAATGTCATGCAGATGCGTCGTTCTGTCGCATCCGCGGGCGGCTCGAATGCGCACGCCAGCTGGGGGCGGTCGCGATCGGGCATCGGCAACGCCGCGCGATCGAGCTTGCCGTTTGCCGTCATCGGCAATGCGTCGACTTGCATGTAGCGCGCCGGCACCATGAACTCCGGCAACACTGCCGACAGGTGCGCGCGCAGCCCCGCAGTCGTTGGTGGCGTCATGTCGGCGGTAGCCACGAAATAGGCCACCAGGCGCTTCTCGCCCGATGGGCCGGCAGTCGCCACCACCGTGCAGGCCTGCACGGCAGGATGCCGCGCAAGCGCGGATTCGATCTCCCCCGGCTCGATCCGGAAGCCGCGGATCTTGACCTGGTTGTCGAGCCGGCCGACGAACTCGATCACGCCATCCGGTCGGTAGCGCACCATGTCTCCGGTGCGATACAGCCGCTCGTCCGATGCGCCAAACGGATCGCGGACGAAACGTTCTGCGGTGAGTTCAGGGCAATTGAGATAGCCGCGCGCCAAGCCTTCGCCGCCGACGTACAACTCACCCGACACCCCCACCGGTACCGGATGCCGGCGCGCGTTGAGCACGTACACACGCGTGGCCGGGAGCGGACGGCCGATCGGGATTGAGGTGGCGTCCTGGAGGATGTCGTGCGGGATCGGATGCGTGCAGGTAAACGTCGTGCACTCGGTGGGACCGTAGCCGTTGCAAAGCCGCAGTCCGGGTGCAGCGCGCTGCATGCGCCGCACGTGATCCACCGACAGCGCTTCGCCACCGATGAAGAGCTCGCGCAATCCGGCCAGATGATGTGGGTCTGCATCGACCACGGCATTGAACAGCGCCGCGGTCAGCCAGGCCGTGGTGACACCGTGCCGCGCGATGATCGTCGCGAGGCCGGGGCCGGTCGGCACCAATTCGTCGTGCACCACGACGCAGCCGCCGTTGAGCAGCGCACCCCACAGTTCCAGTGTCGACGCATCGAAGCCCAGTGGCGCGGCGTGCAACATGCGGACATCCGGCCCAAGCCCGATGTAGTCCACGTCGCAGACCAGACGCAGGATCGAACGATGGCAAATCTCGACGCCCTTGGGCGTGCCGGTCGAACCGGAGGTGTACATCACATAGGCCAGCGAGTCGCCGTTGCTGATGATGTCGTCAGTGGTCACCCAGACCCCATCCCTGCCATCCGAGCGAATCGCCTCAATGCGCTTGACCGAAGCAGGCAGGCACCGGGTGTCGCCACCGCCGCCGGTCACCACCACCTGCACGCCGGCGTCTTCAAGCATCGCGCCCAAGCGCCGCGGCGGATGGGTCAGATCCACCGGCAGGTAGGCGGCGCCAGCCTTGAGCACGCCGAGCACGGCGATGACCGAGTCCACCGACCGTTTCATCGCGACCGCGACAATTGAACCGGGCCTTACGTCTGCCGTGCGCAACTGCCGCGCCAAGGTGTCGGCACGCTGGTCCAGTTCCGCATATGTCAGCGACGATTGCGTATCGAGCACCGCCAGTGCCTCGGGGTACGCATTGCGGATGGCAGTGAACTGCCTGTGCACTGTGCTGGCCGTCGAACGCGTTTGTGCGGTGTCGTTCCATTCACCCAACTGGCACTGACGCTGCACCGGGTCGATCGTGTCGATCGACGCCAGATCGCCGTCCTCTCGAAACTGCGCGAGGACGCGTAGCGTGCAGTCGGCCAGTAACGTAATCGCTTCGACACCCAGAGGGGCACGAAATGCCACTTCCAGCCAAGGCCGATCGACCAGGTGCAGCCGCCACGCTGACGCCACCATCGATGCCGGCGATTCCGCAACGGCGATGCCATCGAGCACCGCCCAGGTCACGGATTCCGGACTGGCGTTCGTATCGCCAAGAACGCCTGACAGTACTCCGCGCCATGCGTCGAAACGTCCTTCGAAGGGAACCTCAACCCAGGCCTGCCGCGCCCCCGATGCCGTCAAGAGCGTCGCCAGTACGCGATCGGCACCGGACAGGCGCGACTCGACCAGCGCCAAGGCTGCGCACAGCCATTCGTCCCGGGTTGCGGGATCGCATTGCGATCCGACAGCCAGCGCAACACCTGCCGCCGGATTGAACTCGAACGACAGGTGTTGCCAGCTGTCATCGGCATCGCCGTTGCGTAACGGCAATATATCCAGCAACGAGACGGCCTCGGCAACACCCGGCGCAGTCAACGCCTGCGCGATGTTCATGGCGTGACCCCCGCAAAAGGTGCATAGCTGACGACTTTCCTGCGACGGGCCAGCTGGCTGGCGACAGCGCGCGCATCGATCATCGTGGTGACGCCGGCATGGGTCAGCGCATCGAACAAGGGCGAACGGCCAACCGCGGGCGGCACCACGCCGAGCCCCCGAATAAGCGCATGCGTCTTGTGCAACAACGAATCGCGGCGGGTTGAATCGGTGTAGTAGGTAAAGCTCATCGTGATCGACGGCTCGTCGCCATTTTCGACCATGTGCGGGCTGGTCGACGGCATGTAGGCGCCTTGCCCGGGTGCCAGGTCGAATACCTGGGCGCGCTCGCGAAACTCGTCGCGCCAGCGCAACAGGTCGCGCTCATGCAGGTGATGGAAACGGTCGCGGGCATGCTCGCTGGCCACGACGGTGTCACGGTGATCCCACACATACACGCGTTTGTGGCCGCGCATCTGCAGGATGAAATTGTGTTCCTTGTCGAAGTGGAATGGCGTCACCGCGCGAGGCGAGGAAACAAAGATCCAGCCGGCGCGGTGGCACATGCCTGGATCATGCGTTTCGATCTGCGGCCGGATGTCGTCAAGTACGGCGCCGACCAGTTCACGATAGGTCGGGTCGGTCTGGACGTTGAGTAGCGACATCCACGCGTTCGCCGCGTCGATCGAAAGCAAGGTCTCGATCGCGGACTGACGGTTTGGGTGCAGCTGCGGGGCAGCGTTGAACGGCGTGCCCGCAGTCGCGTCGCTGGAGTGCGTGCGGATCCCGCCATGCGCTTGCAGACGTGCACCCAGCTCGACCAATGACTCCAGCTGCAGCAGAGGGTGTCTGCACAGATGGTGCTGCACGGGCTGGATGCGCCACGGCTCAAATATGCTTGCGCCCAGTTCTATCAGCGGCTTGTGCTGCGGCGCCATCGCATCACCGATCGTGGTCCAATCGTTATCGGATGTGGTCGCAGGCATCCGATTGCATTCCCCCTGCTGCATGACCTGTCAACCTCCTGCTTCAAGAAGAGCGGGCCCGGAGCTGAACATCGGTGAGCGGGAGCCCATCGAGCGCATACAGACCGGAAGGCGCTTCTTTGCTGGCTGTCATGGCGTCCAAGGTCCTCCCCTCAAGCGATGGCATGCGCCTCTCTTCAATGACCCAAACGAACTTGGCAGGTGCCTGCGGCCAGCGCCTCCGTTGTAAGGGTCCCGGCACAGCCGCTTGGAGCGCGCTACGATGGAATGCAAGGTCGGACATAGGGATGTCACGACCATTGCCACGCGAGAGTGGGGCGGACATGAAGTGGGACCTGGCGCATCTCTATTCGCAACTCGATCTCCAGCCGGACTGCACCCTGGAGGAGTTCAAGCGCGCCTATCAGCGACGGATCGCCGAACTGCATCCGGACAGGGGCGCGGATGCGGCAACGCCTGAAGTGCGCCTGCTGCTGCCCGAACTGATCTGGTTGTATGCGACGGCCACGCGCTTTCACCGTCGTCACGGACGTCTGCCGGGGGCTGCGTTACCGCCGCGAGACCCGGCTGCAGGCGTGCAGCTGACCGGGATGCCCTTGAGCCCTGCTGCAACACCTTCCGCCGATCCACCGCCCGTTGCGCCGCGGTCACCAGAGCCGGGACAAGCCTACGAAACGCCACGCTCTCGCACCGCGGCATGGGCAATCATGTTGCTCGTGGTCCTGCTGATCGTGACCTTTTCGTGGGGTTGGCTGTTGCCGCCGACGCCGGACGAATCGGCGCCCGCTACCGCAGGCATCGACCCTGAGGCCGGAGCCATCGCAGCCGCCATCGATCAACTCGAGCTGGGGATGGATGAAGCCAGTGTCATCGCAATCCAGGGCGACCCCATGCTTGTGCGCAATACCCGCTGGGACTATGGCCCTTCCTGGCTGGAGTTCGAGGAAGGCCGCTTGGTGGACTGGCACAGCTCACCGCTGCATCCGCTCAAGACCGCCACGCCATCTCCCGCTTCCGAACGGCCACGTTCCACCGAATAAGTCCGTCTGGAAGCGATTGACTAGCGAGGATGCGGGATCGCCGTGGATTTCCGGCGGTGCATCAGGCCCCACACTCTCGCCATCAATCGACGCAAGCCCAGCCAGCCGACAGCCAGGCCGGGGCCGGGATCATCCCATCGAAAAACGTGATAGTGGGCCCGTGTCCATTCACCCAAGGCCCGCAACAGGGGAATACGCGCAAAGGGGCGCTGTGAGAAAACGGACTTGACATCCCCGACCAGATTCACGCAACCGATTCCCGCCGGGTAGTCCGTTGGCGCCTTGGAGACCGGTAGTCCCTCGGCGTCCTGGAATGCCATCTGGCAAACGTTCACGCCGCAACGCGCGGCGAACTCGACGTACCACCATGCACGCGTGTTGACCTCAAGCATCCGGAATTTGCCATCCCTCGAGTCCCGCTTGAATTCGGCGCTGAATATGCCCCGGTAGCGCAGACTCGTCAGCAGCTCGACCACGCTTGCGATCGCACTTTGGACTTGCGCCAACGGAATACTTTGGCAATACGAACTATTGCCAAAATCCGGCGGAAATATCCGGATTCTCCGGCGGGCAAACAGACCCGTGAATACCCCGTTCCGGTCGCAAAACCCGTCGATGAAATAGTGATCATCGGCGCCGCCGGGGACATACTCCTGGGCGATGACCTTGAAGCCTTGTGCGTCAAACCTGGCCCATATCTCCTGAAACTGTTTCCTGTTGTTCGCCCAGACACCCTTGATGCCGGTGCATCGACTGAACTGCTGTGAGTTCGCTGGCTTGACGAACACGCGGTCCAGCTCGCCGAATGGAATTGCACTGACATCGGACGTGTCACTGATAGTGAATGTGCGCGGATGCGGAATACCCACATGTGCGAGAAAATCTCCGAAGCGGGCCTTGTCCTGCAATATCTCCAGTGTTTCCCGCGAGCTGGAACTGGCCCGGAACCGTGCGGCCAAATCACTCTGCACCAGGTCAGCCACCCACAGCGCAGCGTCGTCCGCGCCGGGTATCAGGACTGCGTGCTCCAGGGGCATGGCGCGCAGGATCTCCTGCGTCTTGGAGTCGACGCTGCCATCCCATGACGTTTCCCCGGGAGGCGGTCTGTACCAGCGCGAGTGGGTCGCCAGGTCGCCCGCAGGACAGGCCACGTACGTCGGAATGCCGGCAAGCGCCAGCGATCGCAGCGTGCCGAGGGCGGTATATCCCCGCCCCAGGACTATCGCTGGCGTGACGCGATCATCGAGATCAGCCATTGCGCTCGCGCCTCACCGCGCGCCGCGCCGGAACAACACAACCTCCACGGTCTGCAGCAGGATCATCAGATCAAAAATCAATCCGTGGTTCTTCACATAGAACAGGTCGAACTTCAACTTCTCCTCGGCATCGCGCACCGAAGCACCATAGGGATAGCGCAATTGCGCCCATCCGGTGAGGCCGGGCTTCATGCAATGGCGGACCGAGTAGTAGCGAATCTCATGGGTGAGGAGGTCGACGAACTGGGGCCGCTCGGGCCGCGGGCCGACAAAGCTCATTTCACCGAGCAATACATTGAACAACTGCGGCAGTTCGTCGAGGCGGGAGAGCCGGATGACGCGTCCGATGCGCGTGCTGCGATCATCGTCGTTGCTGGCCCAGCGCGCCCGGCCGTCGAGCTCGGCATCGTTGCGCATGCTGCGGAACTTCACCAACTCGAAATCCTGGCCGCTCTGACCCACGCGCGTTTGCCGGTACAGGATCGGCGAGCCCGACTCCCGCCACACACACAGCGCCACGACCAGCATGACCGGCCAGGCGACCAGCAACAGCGCCGAGGCGGCGACAAGGTCGAACAGCCGTTTGCCCAGGCGGCGTAGCATCGAATGGTCGAACCCGCCGGAGAACACCAGCCATGACGGGTCGAGGACGTTAAGCGTAACCACCCCGGCCTCTCGCTCGAAGAACGTGGAGAGGTCGGTGACGGTGATGCCACGTTGTGCACACTTCAGCATTTCCTCCATCGGCAATCCGCCGCGGCGCTCGTCTGGAGCGACCACGATTTCGTAGACCTGCAGCCATTCCGCCAGGTCGGACAGGCCAAAATCCGTATTGATCAGCAATGCTTCCGGCACCCGCACAGGCTGACCAGGCAATGGAACGAAACCGACCAGCACAATCGACTGACGATCGGAACCCCGGCGCAGGCGGCTGTTGATGAGATCGGCATTCTTGCCGGCACCGAGCACCAGCACCCGTCGCCTGAAGACATCGGTGCGAAACACATGCTGCTGGATCATGCGCAGCGCGGCCACGCCAATGAGTCCGAACACCAGCGCCAACCCCAACACACCGCGCCCGATATAGCTCGGTGGCAGCAGGTAATACAGAACCAGCAATCCGATTCCGCCGAACGCGAATGACAGCACCAGTCTCAGCGCGAAGTCCATCCGGTTGTGGCGCACATGCACCTGGTACAGGCCGAATGAAGCCATCGCCACCGTGATGAAGACAGCGACGAGAAATGCCCGTACCAGTGCAAATTGCAGGAAGAGCTCATAGCCGGCAAGATCGTGCAGGAAGCGCAACCTTGCCGCGAACAGGACGGACAGCATCAGCAGCAAGAGCTCGACCAGCCAGAGCAGCACGAGCGCACGACTCTTGCGACTAGCCAGCGCAATGCTCATGACCGTGCCTCCTGCTTACAGGCCTCATCGAAACCGGAGAGCGGCGGATCCATGAACCAGGCAGGCATGAACCAGACAGGCATGTCTGCATGGACCAGCGGCAGTTCGCACGCGACTCCGGGTTCGCTGTCATCGGCGAGGAATTTATCGATACAGCTGGGATCGACACGGCTGGGGCCGACAGGGCCGACACGGGTCGAATGGACAGGGCTGGTCCAGCCCCCATGCCCTGCCTCACACGTGATTGGCGTACGCATAACTCCCCCGGATCTCATGGCCCCCACCTTGGCTTCTGCAAGCCACTCGACATCGGGAACGTTGTTCAACCAACAGGATCAGCTTGATCTTGACAACGTCAGAACACCCAGCGACCGGCCGCCCGGTTGCGTTTGCCGCCCTCATTGCGCCGATGAGCAGCTTCGTTCTGCATTCCTGGTCGTGCGGTCGCCACGCTCGTTATTTGGGCCGCAACCAGGCACTTTCGACAGGAAAGCCAGGCGGTCCTGCGACGGCTCCTACCCAGCCTGGTCCAGCATCAAGCATCCGCAGCTGGGTCATCTCACCGGCTGGCGGCGATAGCGACAGCAACCCAATTTCTGGCGCTGAAAAGCCGTTCATTTCGCGCTCCAGTCCAACACCCGCTGCCTTCAGCAACGCTTCCTTGCGCACCCAAAGCGCCAACAACGCGGTGTTCCATGCGGGCGGCACGAGACCTGCGATTGCAGCTGCATCCGCGGGATGACAGACGCGTTCGGCGATCTCCGGCATCACAGTGGCGCGTGACGCCAACTCCATGTCTATCCCTACCGGTCCGGCCGCGGTGACCGCCAGCGCGATGTAGCCATCGACGTGGCTCAGGCTGGTCCACAGCGTGCGATCGGCCAGCCGCGGACAGCCGCGCTCATCCCGGATCAATGGCACATCGGTCGCGTCAGTGCCCAACGCCGCGGCCAGCAGCAGCCGATGCAAGGCGTAGCCGAGCGTCAGGTCATCGCGATGGGCGGCGAAGCGTCGGCGCTCCACTCGTCCGCGATCGGCGGCATCGATCAGGTTTCCTGCGTCGGGCAGCCACGGCTGCCAGTCATCCAGTTCGATCAGCGCAACCACAATTCTCGTGGAGATCGCTGACGCCCAGTCCGGAGTCGGCAATGCAGCGTCGAACGCTGCACGCAGGTCCACGCAACGGGAGGCTGCAATAGCATGTGCATGGCTGGAAGCAAGCTGCGGCATCAGTCCCCCTGATTCGCTGGATGGCGCGATGGTCAAGTGTCGTATGGACGAAGAAACGTGGACCCAGCAACAGAGCGGACAGCCCTGGCGGCCAAGCGTCGTTTCGGTAAGGGCAGCCTTTCACGGGTCGTCGCCGAGTCGATCGCCCGCGCACCACGTGTCCTGCTTTCCGGCCCTATCCCGTTTTCGGCTGTACCTGCCTAATCGCAGTGACTTTGGGTGTCGATCAAAATTCATGATCAAAATTCATGGGGCCGCCGGCGCACTTGCCATGGAGATGCGCCACATCGCAAATGAAATCGCCGGGCTTCCCGGGATCCGGTTGCTTGCCCAGCCGATCTATCGTCACCGGTTCCGCCATCCGCACGAGAATGACGAGGTCGTGCACTACTACGGACGGTACGACAGCTTTGCGCAGGCAAAGGCCCATGCACCCCCGACCCTTCCTACGGATTTCGACACGGAGGCCGCGGGCCAACTGTACCGCCACTTCCTGGATCGGTTGCGGGTCACCGATTATCCGGTGCTGTACTGGTTGTCCCGCCTGCTCACGCAGGTGGGGTATCGAGTCTTCGATCTGGGCGGACATATCGGTACCAGCTACTACGCATACCGTCCATATCTCGATTATCCGGTCGACATGCGCTGGCTGGTGCACGATGTCCCGG
>JANMAO010000087.1:0-4114 GCA_031359875.1 Lysobacter sp. | reverse complement strand
GCGCTGCGCAGCTTTGCGGTGGATCGGATGGCCGAGGCGCACGCGCTGGACGCCGCCGCCATCGACGTCGGCGAGAGCGACCTCAACGAGCTGCTCGCCTCCAGCTACGGCATCTTCGCCGGCAAGCCGAAGGCGTGGGCCACCGTCCGCTTCTCCGCGCACGCGGCCCGCTGGGTCGCCGACGAGCACTGGCATTCGCAGCAGAAAGGCGAGTGGCTGGCCGACGGCCGCTACGAACTCATGCTGCCGTATTCCAATTCCAAGGAACTGCTGATGGACGTGCTGAAGTACGGCCCGGACGCCGAGGTGGTCAGCCCGCTGTCGCTGCGCGAGGAAATGAAGATCCTGCTGCAGCTGGCCCTGTCGGGCTACGCCCGGCAGTAGTGAATCCATCTGCAGCCGACCTTCCATACGGACGCACGAAGGCACGAACCCGCACGTCCCAATCGCCTCCTCTCCCCTGTGGGGAGAGGATTGAGGTGAGGGGCGGGTGCTCGCTCAGCCGTGCCATCGAAGCGATTGCTTGTTGAAGGCTTGAGGCGAGGGAGCTCCAGATTGCCAGCTTGTTGACCAACGCTTTGCCAACTCGGCAGACCACGTTCGCAAGGCAACTTGACCAGCGTCGCCAGCCAGCTGACCATCCGGCTGAAGGTCGCTTGTAGACCCATTTCCGCCGGTCGCAGAGTTGATGAGCGACGTCACGCTTGGGCTTGCTATGAGACGATCCCAGTCGGTGTTTGCGGATTCCGGTGATAGCTGCACAGCGTTCCGCTGCGGTCTGAAAAGCTCGCTGATTTGGTCCCCCAGGTCCGTGCACTCTCGGACTAGGCAACTTAGATTCCGTGATCCGGATAGAGATCCACAGCCTGCTGACCGCTATAGCTTCGATGATCGACACGCCACGGCTTAGTACTAAGCGCCAGAGCGAGCGGAAACACGTCTTCGGAGATGGCATCGCATGACGTCAGCTCGATACCAGTCCAAACTTTTGTAGTTGAGTTGCGGAATTCCTTGCTGAAGATCTGCGCCAGGCGCGTGGCGAACTCCGACGCTTCATCATCGGCAGTTGCGGGCGGATACACTGCATAGATCGCCAACGCGTATGGTTCATCGGCTTCAGAGCGTTCAACGAGCTGGTTATCGTCGACGTCGAAGTACATGGCGCGGATACGCAATCCATGCGTCTTCGCTAGGCGATCGATGCGCTCCCTGACGCGGTCCATCTGGACTTCGAAGGCATTGGCAAACGCGGATCGGGCGTAACGGGCGCTAAGCCAGCGCCTGAAGACCACCACTTCTTGGGGAACCAGTTGGTACGGGTACGCTTTGGCGCCTTGAACGAAATCATCTTTGCGGATGATGGCGCGGTCCCGGATATCGAGCTCCGCCATCTGCTGTTGCTGATTGTCATCGACAATCTGGACATGTAGTCGGCGAGCGTTCTTGCCGAGAGTCATGGAGCCATTCAGTGCGCCGATCAGGCTGAGAGGCACGTACTCGATGACGGTCTCGACTTCCAAGTCTGCGCATAGGTCGCAATCGTGGCTGGCGATAACACCCATTTCGCCGGCGCCCGCTCGATCAAGGAACATAAAGACCGCTCCTTGGCGCCACGCGATGTCCCGATACTCATCCGTCATGGTGCCGCCTTACGTCAGGTCATCCGATGAGCCATCCGCCACAGTACCTTTCGCCCGTTTGGCTGCAAGGCGCTCCGCCATCAGCGCCCGCTGATCGGCACGGCGCTCGTGCGCCGCCCGGACGGCGTGAGCCAAAATCTCCGGATCTTCCCCAGCTTGAACCAACTGCCAGAAATTTTGGCTCGCTCGCAACGGTTGGGTGAGAAGCAGCCTCAGTGGTTGGTCGACTGTAAGGAGCGCTTCATGGGCGCTCACCAAAGCATCGATGCGCGTCACGTGGATTTCGCTGGCTTGGGCGCCATTGATCCAGTTGTACAACGTTTGCCGCGACACACTGAGAACGCGGGCCAGAGCGGCGGCCGAAACGCACATGCCGGCCATGATTCGCTTGACCTTGGCGCCGGCCATGCGTCGTACAGGGAACTCGGAAACGCTCACGCCTGCTGGAAGGTATCCAACGGCGTTAGGTGGGAGTTGCGTGGCACCACCGGTACCCGCCAGGAATACACCCGCAAACACGGTAGCGAAGGGTATGGATGCGCGACGAACGGGCCGTGCGAGAGGGGCAAGCTGTGCCATGGTTATTTCCAAGCCTGGAGAGCAGCGTCAGTAACGACCGCATGGAAAGAGTCGCGAATGTCAGTTTTGAGGCGCGAGAGCCTATCAATGATCGTTTGAGGATCGAATTCCAAGGCGACCTCAGTGCCGGTCGCAAACCAAGAGTCCGTATCAATGAGCGTATGAATCCCGTTGATCTGGGCGAACCGCGCGGGAAGTGTGGGTACGACCGCAGCTGCCAGATCCGGCGGGTACGTCAACTCCGCGTGCCGGGTGAGGATGCGTACTTTCGTCTGCTGGTCTCCGCGTATGTGGAGCGCCTCATAAAAGTTGTACGTCGTGCCCCAATCCTCGCCGAGGATATCCGTCAGTCCCAAAAACTGCGCTCGGATGTAGTCGCTCGGTGCTCCGCTTGGTGGCGGTACCACTGCGTCGAGAAAGCGCATCCCCACGCGCGTGAAGGAATCGGGTGCAGAGATTTCTTGGATAACCCGCATTCCCCGATGAAATTTGAGTGCGAACTCGTCGATCGTGTCGTATTCGACCGTCTGTAGGGCAAAGCTATCCTGCCCCACCACAAAAGATTCGGACGGATCGCGACCGGAAAAAATATGGTGAGTCACTTGTCCTTGGTTGACCTGCGTCTCGCCGGGCGCGCCCGTATTGGCTTCGACGCTGAGCGTCGTTTGCGTATGTTGGCGGTAGCCGGGGAAGCCGACTTTCCGAAGTCGGTCTTGCAGTTCGGGAATAAAACTGTCTAGTTTGAGCACGGGGCTGTGAGTCACTTGCGCGACGACATAAAAGACCGGCGCATGCGTAAGCTTGCCCATGATGGCTCCAAGGAAGAGGAATGTGTCAACTTTACACATATAAAGACACTTAGACAATCGAAAGTTCACTCAACGTCAATAAGCCTTGCCATCTACCGCCCGGCCACGGTTCATGGCCTGTAGCGGGCCTGTTCGCGCCAAGACAGCCCCTTGCTGGGCTAGCCCGAAAGGCGCATTGGTCAAGGCTTAGGGCGGCGGCACCATGTGCAACTCACCAAGCTCCGTGAGCTGGACCACGCCGGCTCCGTGGATACCTTCCTAAGCTATAACCGCTGAGTCGCCAGTCGAATCCACCTCGCCGCGAACGGCTGAAAATGGCTGAAGTCTGCCCGTCAACAACCTGGCCAGCGGTACTAACGAGCCCCGTCAGCTCCGCTGGCAATGGCGGTCAGGTTCAACGGCGCGCATGGGCCACTCGTTGGCGACAGTGGGAAGCACGGTGGCGAAGCCGGGCAGTCGTCTGGCGTTTTACCGCAGCAAAGCCCTCACCGCCCCACCGCCTGAAACGGCCAGAAGTGCGGGATCAGCCACATCGACAGCGCGCAGAACATCAGGATCAGCGGAATGCCGACCTTCATGAAATCGGTGAAGCGGTAGCCGCCGGCGTAATACGCCATGGTGTTGGTGGGATAGCCCACCGGGGTGGCGAACGAAGTCGCGGCGGCAAACGCCACCGCCACCACGAACGGCCGCGCATCGGCCTGCACCGCGTGCGCCACGGTCACCGCAATGCCCACCATCAGCACCACCGACGGGTTGTGTCCCATCAGCTCGGTGAGCAGGGCGGTCAGCAGATATACCAGCAGCAGCGCGGCCAGCGGCCCATGACCGCCGAGCAGCTGCATGGCGCCGTTCACCACCACCGCCGCCAGCCCGGTATGCTCGATCGCCAGCCCCAGCGGCAGGATCGCGCCGAGCAGCACGATGATCTTCCAGTCCATGCTCTCGTAGACGTCCTTGCGGCCGAAGCAGCCGGTCAGCGCCATCGCGGTGGCGCCGCAGATCGCGGCGATCGGAATCGGCAGCCAGTGCAGGCCCGAGGCCAGCACCACCCCCAGCATGATCGCCACCGCCAGCAGCGCCTTG
>JANMAO010000078.1:0-1529 GCA_031359875.1 Lysobacter sp. | reverse complement strand
CCGCTGACGAAGCGGTAGATCGCGAACGGCACGATGCCCAGCACGGCGACGACACCGAACCAGGTGATGAGCGCAAACTGAAAGTCGGTGCGCAGGCGGTACAGGGACATGCGCCGATCCCCCCGGGTGCGCGTGACCAGCGATGGCGGCTATAGGAACAGTCACCGTGCCATGTTGCAAGCCGCACCTGCCGTCACTTCGTTCCGCAAACGCACGCGCGAATCCAGCGGTTGAATTTCGGCATCGTCGAAGTGCACGGTGACATCACGGTCCAGCATGTCGCGGGGCCGATCGTCGTAGGCCGCCACGATCAGGTCCTGTGGTGGTGTTTCACGTGTGCCGCGGCGCAGGCGGCTATGCGAGCGGGCATCCAGACCCGTTCATGGCGCGCATTCAACCTTGATCAGGCGGCGTCAGCAGGTGTAGGCCTTTGCCGACCTGATAGACACCTCCAGCCACTTGCGAATCGGGCAGCGACCAGTTGTCCAGGTCATGCTCATATCCCTGCACCCAGGGCGCCGACTCTCGCGGGCCAGGGATATAGGCTTCCCAATGGCCGTATTTCGGCGCAGTGGTCCCCGCGGGCTGGTAAGTGACGGGGACGCGCACCGACCAGAACGGCGCACTGACGGTATCCCCGGTTGTGGGTGGGACGAATGTCCATGACTTGGCCGCCCGCAGCGCAGACTGAGCGAAGCTATTGCGCCACCGGCCCATGTCGACCTCGCTGGCGACTGCACGCAGGTTCACCTGCTCGACGAGCGCGTCCTCCACCACGCCTTGCCGGCCCACCTGCACCACGACATAGACCGATGCCGCCACGCCGGAGGCCAGCGCCTGGCCCGGATATTCAGGAGGCCTCATGTGCTTGGCGGTCACGGCCTCGCCGGGGACTTCGTTCTCCCCGCCAAACGTCACGCCGCGCATTGTCACGCGGTAGTGATCGTCGTCCGTGTGGTTGGCGACGATCAGCAGGCTCATTTTCGCAGTCGCCTTGATTGGCTTGCCGTCCTGCGTAACCGGATTGAACCGCCAGCGGGCGATCGTCTGGTCGATGACCTGACTGACCACCGCGGGCAGTTGCTCGCGTTTGTCGATCGCATAGCTGCCGACGCTGCCATCCCGATCGACGTCGATGGTGCCGGTCACAAGCATGCTGGCCTCGGTCTGCTTGCGCACAGCCCCCACGCCACCGCCAGCGGGCGCCGTAAAGCTGCAGCACACCAGCAACAAACCCGTCCACCATTGCCTGTCCATCGATCTCTTCCCGCTCCCCGGATCGCAGAAGCATAGCGGCTCGACCGTATCGCCGGACGCATGGTCGGCGACGCGCATAATCTCCGCCGGAGGTCCACATGCACGGCGGCGGTCTCGAACTCGCGTTGGTGTTCCTGCTGGCCGCGGTGATCGCGGTGCCGGTGTTCAAGCGCGTGCGCCTGGGCGCGGTGCTCGGTTATCTCGCCGCGGGCGTGGTGTTGGGGCCGTTCGGCCTGCGCGTGGTTGGCGACGCTGCCCCGGTGCTGGCGGCA
>JANMAO010000068.1:0-2075 GCA_031359875.1 Lysobacter sp. | reverse complement strand
ATCAAGATCGAGCCGCCCACCCCGGCGCAATTGATCGACGGTCGCCCGGTCTGCTACGTGCTCGAGGACTACGGCTTGTCGAACGCGCTGGTGCTGGAGCGCGCCTGCCACGAGGCCGGCCTGCCGTCGCCGTTGCGGCCGCTGCCCGGCGATCCGCTCGGACGCAAGCGCGCCTATGTCGCGCTATCGCGTCGCCACGCCGGCAGCGCGCTCAACCGCGCCGCCAACCTCGCCACCAACAAGCCACCGTTGCCGCTGAAGCGACATTCGGATTCGCTGGCGCGCCTGCTCGAAGCGCACCGCCTCGATCCCACGCTCGACGTGCAGCTGGTGCCGGTGTCGATTTTCATCGGCCGCGCGCCGGACAAGAACAGCGGCTGGTTCTCGGTGCTGTTCTCGGAAAACTGGACCCTGGTCGGCGGCTTCCGTCGGCTGCTGGCGATCCTGCTCAACGGCCGCAACACCCTGGTGCGTTTCGCGCCGCCGGTCGGCCTGCGCGCGGTCGTCGCTGAGGACCTGCCGCCCGAACGCACCGTGCGCAAACTCTCGCGGGTGCTGCGCACGCATTTCCACCGCGTGCGCGCGGCGGTGATTGGTCCCGACCTGTCGACGCGGCGGCTGCTGATCGACAAGGTGCTGGCGTCGAAAGTGGTCAGGGATGCAATCGCCGACCAGGCGCGCCGCGACACCAGCGGCCGCGCCGACCGGACCGTCACCGACAAGGGCACGGCGGACGCGTGGAAGAAGGCGCACGCCCTCGCCTACGAGATCGCCGCCGACTACTCACATCCGGTAGTGCGCTCGGCGTCGTTCCTGCTGACCTCGGTGTGGAACCGCGTCTTCCGCGGCGTGCTGGTGCACCACCTTGATGAGTTGAAGGCGGCCGCGCCCGGTTACGAAGTGGTCTACGTGCCCTGCCATCGCAGCCACATGGACTACCTGCTGCTGAGCTACCTGCTGTACACGCGCGGCATCGTGCCGCCGCACATCGTCGCCGGCATCAATCTCAACCTGCCGGTGATCGGCACGCTGCTGCGCCGCGGCGGCGCCTTCTTCATCCGCCGCAGCATCCGCGGCAGTGCGCTGTATTCGGCGGTGCTGGGCGAATACGTCGCGCAGCTGGTCGCGGGCGGCTACTCGCTGGAATTCTTCATCGAAGGCGGACGCTCGCGCACCGGCCGGCTGCTGCAGCCCAAGGGCGGCATGGTATCGATGACGGTACGCGGGTTCCTGCGCCAGCCGGTGCGGCCGGTGCTGTTCCAGCCGGTCTACATCGGCTACGAGAAGTTGATGGAAGGGGACAGCTATCGCGACGAGCTGACCGGCAAGGCCAAGGAAAGCGAATCGATCCTGCGCCTGCTACTCGGCATCCCACGCGTGTTGCGACAGAACTACGGGCAGGTGGTCGTCAACTTCGGAGAACCCATCAAGCTCGACGACATGCTCGGGCAACACGCGCCGCAGTGGGACGGCGCCGCGCTGGACGACGAGGATCGCCCCGACTGGTTGTCCACTACCGTCGCTGCCACCGCGCAGCAGATCCAGGTCAACATCAACCGCGCCGCCGACGTCAATCCAGTCAACCTGCTGGCGCTGGCGCTGCTGTCCACGCCCAAGCATGCGATGGGCGAGGCCGACCTGCTGGCGCAGATCACCTTGTCCAAGACACTGCTGGCCGAAGTGCCCTACGGCCCGCGTGTGACCGTGACCCCGCACACGCCCGAGCAGATCGTCGCCCATGGCGAGGAGATCGGCATGCTGTCGCGCATCGCGCATCCGCTGGGCGACGTGTTCAGCGTCGACGGCGATACCGCGGTGCTGCTCAGCTATTTCCGCAACAACGTACTGCACCTGTTCACCGCGTCGGCATGGATCGCCTGCTGCTTCCTGCACAACCGGCGCATGGCGCGACAGTCGGTGTTGCGATTGGGACGGACGATGTACCCGTTCCTGCGCGCGGAATTGTTCCTGCCGTGGGATGACGACGGCTTCGCCGAACGCATCGATCGCACCATTGATGTGTTCATCCGAGAAGGGCTGCTGGCGCCGGTCGGCGAGGAGGATGGCGACACCCT
>JANMAO010000062.1:0-5847 GCA_031359875.1 Lysobacter sp. | reverse complement strand
GGCGATGGCGAGGCTGGAATCCCATTCGCGCTCGCCATCGTGCAGCACGAACCCGCGCTCGGGATGTACCGGGCCGCCCGCCAGCACCGTCTGGGCGCGTAGGGTTTCGTCGTCGCTGGCGATGCCCATCTGCTCGAACACTTCCCCGAGCGTATATCCGGAGGCGCGGTTGACCACCACGCCCATCGCGCCATCCTCGTCGTGCTGGCAGATCAGTGCGACGCTGCGCGCAAACGGCGAATCGGCCAGTGTCGGCAGCGCGATCAGGAGTTGACTGGCGAGGGTGTCCGGAGCGTCCACGCCTGCATTCTATCGCGACAGTTCTGCCAACCGCGCGCTCCAGGCAGCGCCCGCTGCGAAGGTGCCGCCCTGCAGGCATGAGCAGGCCCGCTACTTGTTGATGATGATGGGGTTCGTCGTAGTCGATGCAAGCGAGACTGTGTTCGTCGAATACACGGTCCCACCGACATTGATGCGCAATACGTAGGTCCAGGACCCGGATGTATTGGCACTACTGTTGAGATCCGACATCGTCAGCTGCTTGCTGTTCTCGGTCAGGGTGGGCGTACCGAAGATGCCGTCCGGCGGAGCCAAGACCCATGCGAAACCCGGTGCGGGATCGGTAAGGGAAACGAAGGTGCCGGAGGCAGCGTTTCCGGTCAACTGCCAGGTGATGGTTTGGGCGCTGGCGCCCTTGCCGACCTCGTTGCCTTTGCCGTGCTGATCGACGTCGACGGCCCAGGGGGTTGAGGATTTGTCCAGGGTGACATTGAGATTGTTCGGCATGACGTTCTCCAACAAATGGCGAAAGGGCAGCCGCCGCAATGGCGAGACAGCTGAACCGGAGCGGATGCGCGCCCAACGTCCAAGGACGTCGATCTGGCGGTCTGGAGCTCTGCCGCGCGCCGGCAATATCGGTCACGGCCTTCATTGAACGGCGAGTCGCCTCGAATGCGGACAGAGCGCTTGCATATCGCGCGTTGAATGACCCGTGTGAACGCGATCATCGCGGCGGGGATGCGATCCTCCACACCATCAGCCGCAACCGGCCGTCCTCCACTACCTCGCCGGGGTCCCACATCCAAGCCGCCGCTGCTCCCAACGAGGTCTGGCTCCGCTGGCGCCTGCCCGTGCAGGGGGTGGTGATCCTGGCGATCGTGGTGCTGCCGTTCGGGTTCCTGCGCTGGACCACGAGCAACGGCCTGGCCGCTGCGGCACTGGTCAGCCACACCATCCAGGTCCAGGCAGACGTCCGCACGCTGCTGTACGACGCACGCGATTTCGAGGCTGCGGCGCTTTCGCTCGCGTCGGGCGTCGATACCCCACGGATCCGGACGCGCGCGCAGGAAAGTGCCGCCGATGCGCCGGTGGTGCTGGACACCATCACCCGGTTGACGCGTGACAATCCCTCGCAGCAGGTGCGGATCGGCATGCTGCGGGTCAACCTGGAACAGCGCCTTGCGGTCGCCCGCCAGATCGCGGCAGGCGTCACGCCCGAACAGTTGCGCCAAGGCATCGAAACGCTGGCTACCCGCTACCCGATCCGTGAAATCGCCGCCGCGATCATGGCCGAGGAGCAGCGGCTGCTCGGGCAACGCCAGGCCGAGTCCGATCGACTCAACCGACAAGCAGCCATGCTCACCTGGATCGCCATGGCGGCGCAGTTGCTGTTACTGGGGCTGATCAGTTTTTTCTCGCAGCGCCAGATGCGCCATCGCCTGTCCGCGGAAACAGCCTCCAGCCGCGCCAACGCGCGCGCCGAGTCGGTGCTGCAGACCGTGCGCGAGCCGATTGTCCTGCTGGATGCCGAGCAGCGCGTCGTGATGCACAACGCCGCGTTCTCGGAACTCTATGCGCTCGGGGACGACGTCCACGGAACTGCGCTTACCGAGGTTGGCGACGGCGCATGGCGCGATCCGGCCCTCTTCCAGCGCCTGAAAGACGTCCTGCTGCGCGGACGCGAGCTATGGGACTACGAGCAGTTGCAGGTCGATGCCGCGGGCGTCGAACGCACCATGCTGGTTAATGCGCGCACGATGCCGCTGCCCGATCGCGACGACAAGGTGGTACTGATGACCGTCAGCGACATCAGCACGCGCAAGGCCGACGAGAACCGCATCCACGAGCTCAACCGCCAGCTCGAGGGCAAGATCGACCAGGTCACCGAGGTCAACCAGGAGCTGGAAGCCTTCAGCTATTCGGTCTCGCACGACCTGCGCGCACCGCTGCGGCATATCGGCGGGTTCGCCGACAAACTCGGCCGTCATCTTGGCGACACTGCAGACGACAAGAGCCGGCACTACCTGGACATCATCGGCGGCTCGGCCAAACGCATGTCGGCCCTGATCGACGACTTGCTGGTGTATTCGCGCCTGGGCCGCAGTGCCTTGCGGTTGCAGGCCGTGGACATGCAGTCGCTGGTCTCCGAATCCCGCGCGATGCTCGATGCCAATGCGCAGACCGACACGCCCGGACGCCGCATCGAATGGAAGGTCGCGCCGCTGCCGATCCTGGTCGGTGACGAGAACATGATGCGGCAGGTGTGGCTGAACCTGCTCGGCAATGCGGTCAAGTACAGCGGCAACCGTGAGGTCACCCGGATCGAGGTCGCCCATGACCGCCTCGATGACGGCAGCCACCACTTCAGCGTGCGCGACAATGGCACCGGCTTCGACATGGAATACGCCGGCAAACTGTTCGGCGTGTTCCAGCGCATGCACAAAGCCAGCGACTATCCTGGTACCGGCATCGGCCTGGCGAGCGTGCGCCGGGTGCTGATGCGCCATGGTGGTCGCATCTGGGCAGAAGCCGCGCCCGATGCCGGTGCCACGTTCCATTTCGTCCTGCCTGTTTCGCTTGATACGCCGCTTGATACGCCGCTTGATACGCCGTTTGATACGCCGTTTGATACGCCGTTTGATACGCCGTTTGATACGCCGCTTGATACGCCCGCTCCAGACAGCCACGGAATTTCTACATGAAGACCATCCGCCCGATCCTCCTCGCCGAAGACAGCAGCGCCGATGCCGAGATGGCGATCGACGCCCTGCGCGAGGCCAACCTCGCCAATCCGATCGTGCATGTCGAGGACGGGGTGGAAGCGCTCGATTACCTGCTGCGCCGCGGCCGCTACGCCGATCGCACGGTTGGCGATCCCGCGGTGTTGATGCTCGACATCAAGATGCCGCGCATGGACGGGCTGGAAGTGCTGAAGCGCATGCGCGAGGACGAAACGCTGCGTCGCATTCCGGTGGTGATCCTCTCGTCCTCGCGCGAGGAAAACGACCTGGCACGCAGCTGGGATCTTGGCGTCAACGCTTACGTGGTCAAGCCGGTGGACGCGGAACAGTTTTTCATTGCGGTCAAGACGCTTGGCAGGTTCTGGGCCGTGTTCAACGAACAGCCTGAGGAATAGCCATCGAGATGCATTCTTCCTGCGTCGAGTTGATGCCCGGCTTGCGTCTGCTACTGGTGGAGGATTGCAGGGACGACGCCGAACTGCTGTCGCTGGAACTCATCGCAGGCGGTTTGGCGTTTGAGTTGCTTCGGGTCGAGAACGCTGCGCATTTGCGCGAGGCGATCGGCGACTTCGCGCCGCACGTGGTGATTTCCGACAGCAACCTGCCCGGTTTTTCTGGGCTGGAAGCGCTGTTGTTGGTGCGCGAGCTTGCGCCTGCCACGCCATTCCTTTTCCTTTCCGGCGACGACGACGAACGGGCCGCGGCCAATGCGTTGCAGCACGGCGCTGCCGGCTACATCCCCAAGCAACACCTCCGCAAAATGCCAGCGCTCATCACGGAGCTGCTCGCCAGAACTTCGACGCCATAGGACGGTGCTTTGCTCCGCTGTATAGCGGCGACGCGCGCCCGCGCGAAATCTTCCTCCGTTGCGCGCAGCGTTACGATATCGCCCTCCTTCGAACGAGATGCCGCCATGAGACTCCCAAGCCGTCACCCGCTGCTGGTTGCCTGCCTTGCCAGCCTGGCCGTGGCCGCCTGCCAGCGCAGCGCCGAACCCGCATCAACTGCTTCGAAGGCCGCCGCGCCCGTAGCCACTGAGTCTTACGCCCGACAACACGCCGGCGATTACGCCGTCGTGCCGCTCAAGGCCGATCTGTCGACGTTCGATGACAACGGCAAGCGCATGATCGCGCTGCTGGTACAGGCGTCGGAGGTCATGAACGATCTCTACTGGCAGCAGTCCTGGCCGGACAAAGCCGCGCTGCTGGCGAAAGCGCCGGATGATGCCACGCGCACCCTGATCGAACTCAACTTCGGCCCGTGGGATCGTCTTGTCGAAGACACGCCGCTGCTGCCAGGCATCGGCCCGCGTCCGCCGGGTGGCGTGTTCTATCCCGTCGACATGACCAAGGACGAATTCGAGAAGGCCGGCCTCAAGGACAAGACCTCGTGGTACACGCTGGTGCGCCGCGACAACGCCGGCAAGCTGATCACCGTGCCGTACCACGTCGCCTACAAGGCCGACCTCGATCGCGCCGCCGGCCTGCTGCGCGATGCGGCGAAAGTCAGCGCCGACAAGTCGTTCGCCAATTACCTGACGATGCGCGCCGATGCGTTGCTGTCGGACGATTTCCAGCCCAGTGACCTGGCCTGGATGGACATGAAGACCAATCCGGTCGACATCGTGATTGGCCCGATCGAAACCTACGAGGATCAGCTGTTCGGCTACAAGGTCGCGTACGAAGGCCTGGTGCTGGTCAAGGACCAGACCTGGAGCGCCAAGCTGGCGCGCTTTGCGCAATTCCTGCCATCGCTGCAGACGGGATTGCCGGTGCCGGACAAGTACAAGGCCGAAAAACCGGGCTCCGCCGCCGATCTCAATGCCTATCGTGCGGTCTATTACGCCGGCAATGCCAATGTCGGCGCCAAGACCATCGCCATCAACCTGCCCAACGACGAGCAGGTGCAGCTGAAGAAGGGCACGCGCCGGCTGCAGCTGGAGAACGTCATCCACGCCAAGTTCGACGCCATCCTGCTGCCGATCGCCAAGGTGCTGATCGCGCAGGACCAGCTGGCCAATGTCACTTTCGACGCCTTCTTCGAGGACACCATGTTCCACGAGGTGGCGCACGGCCTGGGCATCAAGAACACGCTCGACGGCAAGGGCACCGTCAGCGCCGCGCTCAAGGACTACGCCGGCAGCTTCGAGGAAGGCAAGGCCGATGTTCTTGGCCTGTACCTGATCACCAAGCTGGGCGACAAGGGCGAACTCGACAAAGCCAAACGCAACGATGCCTATGTCACCTTCCTCGCAGGCATGCTGCGCTCGGTGCGCTTCGGCGCCGGTGACGCGCACGGCAAGGCGAACATGGTGCGCTTCAAGTTCTTCGAGGACATGGGCGCCTTCAGCCGCGATGACACGACCGGCCGCTACCGCGTCAATGCCGACAGGATGGCCGCAGCGGTCGACGCGCTGTCGGCCAAACTGCTGACCATCCAGGGCGACGGCGACTACGCCGCCGCCAAGCAGATGACCGACACGATGGGCGTGATCTCGCCGCAGTTGGCCCAGGACCTGGCGCGCTTGAAGACGGCGAAGATCCCGGTGGACGTGAAGTTCGAACAGGGGTTGGACGTCCTGGGCCTGCAGGCGCCCGCGCCGCTGGCGCCTCCCGGATCGGCGGCGCCCGCGCCTGCCACAATGCCCGCCGCACCGCCCGCCGGATCGCGATGAGCCCGCGCCGGGTCGCGCTGGCGTTTGCGGCGGTGTGTGGGTGCGTGGCGCTTGCGGCCTGCAGCCCCCCACCGCGGTCGCGGGCGATACCCGCCGCACCGGCGGCACCCCCCGCCGCCGCGGCGGCCGCGGCAGCGGCCGCCCCGGCCGCGA
>JANMAO010000025.1:0-15628 GCA_031359875.1 Lysobacter sp. | reverse complement strand
ACTTTGCGAGGGTGGTCATTTGCGGGGGCACTCTACGGGTTCTTGGCCGGTACTGCGGGATTTTCAGCTTGCTGGCGCAACTGCGCGCGGCGTTCTTCGATGCGCTTGCGGATACCCTCGACCTGGGCGTCGGGTGCTGTCGTCGGCGGCGTTGTCGTCGGCTGCGTTGTCGCCGTCGGTGTCATCACCGGTGTCGGCGGAATGGGGGTGGCTTGCGGCGTGGACGGACGCGTCGTCGGCTTGAGGATCGCCGGTGGCGACGATTCGGCGGTGCTGCCGGGCTGCCCGGTGGGGTGCAGCGCGGTCGGAGGCTCGCCGCCAGTGCCGTCGTAGACGCGCAGGTCCAGCGTTTTCTGGCCATCGGGACCTTCAAAGATCGCGCTGCGCGGATTGAGCGCGGTCAGGCGCCAGGCCGGTTGTTGTTCGGCCGCACTGCCCAGTTTGATTCGGGTGGACTCGCCCCCGGCCGACGGCTGCACGATCGCCATCTTCAACGTTGGCGTGATCAGCACGCTGGTCAGCACGAAGTCGAATGCCGGCGGCGCGTTTGCATCGCCTTCGGGCACCAGCGAAAACGGCTGCGGGCGCCGGTCTTCGGAAAACAAGGGCCGCGCACTGATTTCGGCGTATTGCGCCAATGGCCCCAAGCGCTCAGGCGAACGCGGAGTCAGCTGTGGCAGGCGAGCGAGCATGGCGGGATCATCTGCCAGCCGCTGTACGTCCTCGCCCATGCCGGACAGGCTCAGCGCCCACAGCACCAGCGCCCAGCCGGTGAGGGTCGCCAGCAGCCAGGTCCGCGGAGCAATGCCGTCAACGCGCATGCGGCACCGCCGGCAAGCTTGAGGACGGCAGCGGGCGTAGATAGCCGTAGAGATCGAAACTCACGTCGAGGCCGCCGGCCTGCGCCCCTTGTCCAGGCGCGAAGAAATAACGTTGGGCGAGGACATTGAGATTGTCGACGAACAACTGCGGCGTGCCCGCCTCCAGCGCGTGCAGCACGGCCGCCAGTTCCGGGGTACCGCAACGCAGTCGCACCTGCACCGTCACCTTGCGAAATCGTTCCTTGGCGGCGTTGTCGTCGGCGAGCGGGGAGCGGTTGGTGATCGCGCAGCTGCGGTTGCCGGGACTGGCCTGGGCGACAACGGACTCCAGGCGCTGCACCAGGCTGGCGGTCGCCAGCTCGGTGGTGCCTTCGACGAGGAAGCCGGGACGGCGCGCCACCGCCGCCAGCACCTGCTGCAGCCGGCGTGCGACGTCCGGCCCCTGGCGCAGTTGCATGCGCTGGCGCAGTTCGCGCTGCTGCAGGATCTCGATGCGGCCCTGGGTCTCAAGCATCGGCACCGTCCACCACGTGTGCAGCAACAACAGGTAAGCCAACGCCAGGGCCAGCAGCAGCAGGCCCAGTGCCAGCCAGCGGTCGCGGTCAACGACGGCGCGTGTCATTCACAGGCTCCTTGCCGGCACCGGGCTTGATCGCAATTTCGGCGGTCAACGTGAAGCGATCACGATGGGTGCGGGGGTCGGGCTGCAGCGCGCCGGTCAGCGCCGGCGATCGCCACAACGGCGAACCCTCCAGGCGTGCGACCAGCGCCGAGGCTTCGGAACTCAGGCCGATCAGCAACAACTGGTCGTTCTCGAGCGATATCTTTTCCAGGTAAGTGTTGTCGGGCAGGCGACGGCTGAGTTCATCCAGGATTTCCATATTCGTCGGTCGACCGCTGCGGGCGCGATCGAGAAAGGCCGCGCCCCGCACGACATCCAGCAGTTGCTGGCGCTGCAAGCCCACCCGGGCCGCTGCGGCGCCCCGGCTGGCGACCTGTTTTTCCAGCAGATCGGCGGCGGCGCGCCGATTGTCGAGCAGTTGCCACAGGCCGCCAGCCAGCGCCAGCAGGGTGACCGCAACCAGCGCCCAGTTCCAGGCGCGCCAAGGATCGGAGTTGCGCACGCGGCGCGCAGCCGGCAATAGGTTGACACCCAGGGGAGCCCCGTCGGTACCAGCGATATCGACCCCGGCGAGGCTGGTGGCGAGTGTGCCGATTGCAGCCAGCGCGGCGTCGAAGCTGGCTTTGGGGATCACCACCAATTCGATATCGGCCTGGCCGTCGGCGCGCCGCCCCAGAAGCAAGGCGTCGAAGACGACGTTGCCGGCCTCGAACGGGGTCTGTCGCTCGATCTCGAAGCGCAACACGTCGTGCAGGCGCTCCATTGCCGCGGCCGGCATCAGCATCCGGCGGCGCAGGCCACTGTTGGCCGGCAGTACCAGCCAGCGCGGCAGGTCGATAAGTTGCGGACCCAGTACCGATGCGAGCGGATCGGTGCCTTCGCCCGGTTCCGGCAGCGGCAGCAGGGCCAGGTCGAGAATTTCGCCGGCGCGATCCAGGCGCAACTGCAAGCCATCGCCATTGCGCGCGAGCAGCAGGCGGTCGCGGGCCCAGCCGAACAATACCCGCCAGCGTGGCGGCAACCAGGCGGCCAACGCTATCCGCCACCATGCGAACAGGCCGCCTGCGCCCAATCCAATTTTGGCCCCGTAGGTGCCGAGGCTGTCACGCAGCATCATCGCGCCGTTGCCCCTTCTGTCCAGTCCAGCGCCGTGTAAGCGGAGCCTGGCGTGCCATTGCCGCCCGAGCGGACCACACCCGTGATCGCCGCCGTACGGCCTTTCTGGAGGCGGGCCATACTCTGAATACTATACGTGCCGCCGTTGCCCGCCACGAGTTCGCCCGCCGCGGGCCGCTGCGCCTCGCGCGCGGCGACGAGCGCCGATCCGTCCAGCCCCATCGCGGTCAGCACCGGGCCCGCCGCGAATGCCGTATTGGGCGTGCCATTGCCGGTGAACACGGTGAGATAAGGCGCCACGCGGGCATAGATCGCCGGCGTCATCCCCAGCACCTGCTCGGCCTCGGCAACGGTTTCGAAGGGCGCGTCCTTGGCGCCATAGGGAAGCCCGGCGGACGCGTATTCGGGATCCTCGGCGCCACCCTGGGGCTGGGTCAGCTGGTCCGCGTCGCGCCAGTCGACCATCGCCGAGGCGAGGCGGGTGGCCTGGTCCGCCGGAACCGCGACCGCGCGAAACAGCCCGGCCAGCAGGCCCGGCTCCGCGGCGTTGATGTCGACCTTGCCTTGCTCGTCGACCACGCGCACGTCGACCGGCATGCCGGCGTAGTGCCAGTGATACAGCCGCCCGTCCGCCACCCAGTGGCGGCGCGGGTCAGGATCATCCAACCGGACGAGCGCCATTTCCAGCCCAGCGCGCGCTGCTTCGCTGGCGACGGCGCCTTGACTGAGCACACGTTCCTGCAGGCGCTCGATCCGCGCGGTCAGCGCAAACGCGCCGATCAACGCCGCCAGCAGTGCGATCAGCCACATGACCAGCAGCAGCGCGGCGCCACCATTGCGTGCGCGACCGATCACCGCAGCGGTCCCCCGATCGGAGCGGCGCTGCCGTTCGCCGCCGGCAGCGCAATGATGAGCTCGGGCCACGTCGCGCCAACGGCCGGCACGATCTTCACCGACACCTGCAACGGCAGCCGGTCGGACTCGGTCCAGCGCTCCTGCCAGGCGCCGAGCGCGCCATCGGCGCCAAGTGCGCGATAACGGAACCGGACGTCGGCCAGGCTGTCGGCCAGAGCCTCGGGTTTGCGCGGCGCCGGTTCGGTGATCTCGGCTGCGTTCTGCACCATGCTGAAGACCACCTGCAGGCGCACGTTGTCGCGCTCGCCGCCAATCGCGGCAATGTCGTGCAGGTAGGGTCCGCCGCGGCCGAGATAATCCGGCAAATCGGCGACGAAGCGCATGCGATCGGGCTCGCCGACAAAGCGGATCGGGACGCTGGTCTGCGGGTCGATGGCAAACCCGATCGCACGCGCCGAGGCGATGCGGGTGCGCAGGAAGCCCGCGACGGCGCGCATGCGCTCGTTGTGTTGCGCCAGGATCTCACCGCGATTGACCGTAGCCGTGGCTGCCCTGAGCGTGGCGAATCCCAGGGCCAGCGCGGCCGCCAGCAGCGCGGTGGCCAGCAGCACCTCGATCAGGGTGAAGCCGGTCGCGTGGACAGCACTGCCGCGCGGGCCGCGCAACGCCGGCCGGCAGTGGCGCACGCTTGGAATGGACCCCGCTTGCGCACGCTGCGGCCATGGGCGGCGGCGCAATCCGGGGACCCACGACCCCGGGACCCACGACCCCGGGGCCCACGACGACCTGGCGGCGCGCATCACTGCAACACCGACTGCACCGTCTCCGGACGGCTCAGGCGCAAGGTCTGCAACTGCAGGTGTTGCGCGGCGGACGGGCCCCACTCGATCTGCAAGTCGACTTCGAACAGTTGCGCGCCATCGGCCGTGACCGCCGGCTTGACGGCGCCGGGAGTGACATACGGGCGGACGTCCATCGTCCAGCGGTAGCGTTCGTGTTCGAAATCGCCGCTGCGCGTTCCCGCCTGCAGCGCGACGCCGACGCCGGACTGGCTCAGCAACGATTGCGCGTACAGGGTGGCGCGACCGGCGCCATCGGCCCAATGCACCTGGCGCGCCGCATTGGTCAAGCTGCCCAGCAGCAAAGTCAGCGCCAGCGCCAGCAACGCGAACGCCACGATGACTTCGATCAGCGTGTAGCCGCGCGCTCGTCCAGGAAACGAATGCGAACGCAGCCGCCGCGGCTTGCGGTTCATTGGCCGGCCATCGCTTGCTTGACCTGCACCTGGCCGGTCAACCAGCCGACATCGATGTTCCAGGCCACCTTGCCGGAGGTCAGCTGGATCCGGCCGCCGGTGGCGGCGCCATCCGGGAAGAACACGATCGCACCCTCGCCGGCCTGGGGCTGCACTTCGCGCGCACCGGTAAAGACGATGCCGAGCTTGGGCGGGATATCACCATGGTGTGCTTTCGGCGCGCGCCACTGGTGTCCGTGCGGATCGATCACGAAGCTTTGCGGCTGTCCGGTCTCGATCGCCTGGGCCCGCGTGTAACGCAGGTTGGAAGCGATCTGCTTGGCACTGGCTTTCAGCTGCATGCCCTGGAAGCCGCCACCCATCGCCGCCGCCGCCAGCACGCTGGCCAGGGCGATGATCGCAATCACCAGGATGATCTCGATCAGCGAGAAGCCCCGCGAGGTTGATCTTCCCGTCACCAGATGGTCCAAGCCGTCGGCACGGCCTGCGCCATTCGCCAGCCGATTGCTGTTGTCGGCCACGACACCGGTTGGGCCATCGATTACTGATACTTGATATCGGCGTCGACGCTGGTGCCGCCGGGCTTGCCGTCCTTGCCCAGGCTGATCAGGTCGAACGGCTGGCCGTCGCCGGGGACGGTGTACTCGAATGGATGATTCCACGGATCCTTCAGCTCGGCGGTCTTGGCATACGGACCGAGCCAGCCGGTGGCGCTGCCGGGTGCGGTGGCCAGCTCGTCCAGCGAATTGGGCAGGCTGCCGGTATCCATCTCGAATTGCTGCACTTTTTCCGCCATCGTCTGCACCTGCGCCTTGGCCAGGTTGGCCTTGGCGCGATCGCCGCCGCCGAGGATACGGGTGGCCGCGAAGGCAACGATGCCGCCGATCAGCACCACCACCAGGATGATCTCGATCAGGCTGAATCCGCGCTGCGAGTGCGATCCGACGACAGGGAAAATGAAGCCGTCGCCACGGCCGTCGCCACCCAGCCGCGAGCGGCAACTGGCGTTCGGCAGCACTTCACTGGCCGCCCGCCTTGTCTGGAAACGTCGATTGCACATCAGCCTGTTCTCTCCTATTGCCTGAATTGTCCAACGGTGTCGGCGGTAAGCCGCGTCAGCCTATGACATTGGTGAGGTCGTAAATCGGGGTCAGCACCGCGAGGATCACGATGCCGACGATGCCCGCGAGCAGCAGGGTCACGACCGGCACCAGCGCCGCCAGCATCCGGTCCATCGCCAGCGAGGTTTCCTGCTCGAAGGTGTCGGCGGTTTTCAGCAACATGACGTCGAGCGCGCCGGACTCTTCGCCAACCTGGATCATCTGCAGCGCCAGCCGCGGGAAACGCTTGCCCTTGGCCAATGCGGTCGACAGCCCGATACCGTTCTTGACGTCGTCCGCGGCAGTTTCGACATTGTCGGCGAGCGCGCGGTTCCCCAAAACGTTGCGGCCGATGCCCAGCGCGGTCAGCAACGGTACCCCGTTCTTCAGCAACGTGCCCAGGGTGCGCGCCAAGCGCGCGGTCTCGAGCTTGGCGATCAGCGGCCCGGCGAACTTCTGGCGCAGGATCCATTCGTCGAAGCGGGCGCGGAACACCGGATCGCGACGCTTGCGGTCCAGCCACCACCCCAGCAGCGCCGGAATCGCCAGCATCACGAACCACCAGTCGCGCACCAGCATGCCGACGCCGAGCACGATTTTCGTGAACCACGGCAGCGGTGCATCGAGACTGTCGTACATCGCAGCGAATTGCGGCACCACGAAGCCGAGCAGGAACATCAGCGACAAGCCCACCATCACCAGCAGGATCGCCGGGTAGATCAGCGCGTTGATGACGCGGCCACGCATGGCGCGACTGCGTTCGAGGTAGTCCGCCAGCCGCAGCAAGGTCTCGTGCATGCTGCCGCCGGCCTCGCCGGCGCGGACCATGTTGATGTACAGCCGCGAAAACGTGCCGTGCTGGCGCTCCAGCGCGCTCGATAACGCAGTGCCGCCACGCACCGCGTCGCGGACGTCGGTGATGGTGCGTCTGGCGACGTCGTCTTCGGGCAACTCCAGCAGGATCGTCAATGCCCGGTCCAGCGGCTGTCCGGCGCCGAGCAGCGTCGCCAGCTGCTGGGTGAACTGCACCAGCCGCTCGCCGGCAAAGGGCTTGGGCTTGAGCAGCGCACGCCACGTCGATTCGCCGCCACCTTCGCTGGCCAGCCTGGCCTCGACCGGGAGATGCCCCTGCTCCTGCAGGCGCAGCACTACCTCGGCGTCGTTCGCGGCCTCCATCTGGCCGTCGAGCATTTCGCCACGGGTGTTGAGGGCTTTGTAGCTGTACAGGGGCATGGTCAGGCGTCTTCGGTGACGCGCAGGACTTCCTCGATCGTCGTCACCCCGGCCATCGCCTTGATGATGCCGTCCTCGTACATCGTGCGCATGCCGGCATTGCGGGCGAGCTGTTCGATTTCACCCATGCCGGCATGGCGCATGATGGCGCGGCGCAACTCGTCGTTCATGACCATGAACTCCATGATCGTGGTGCGGCCCTGGTACCCGGTCGGCGCGATCGCCGAGCCACGCGGGTGGTGCAGGAAAATCTCGCCCTCGGGCTGGTATCTGCGCAGCGCGAACTTCTCGATTTCCTCGGGCGAAGCGCGATATTTTTCCGCGTGTGTCGGTTCCAGCCGGCGCACCAGGCGCTGGGCGAGGATGCCGTTGATCGTCGACGTCAGCAGGTAGTCCTCGACCCCCATGTCGAGCATGCGGGTGATGCCGCCGGCGGCGTTGTTGGTATGCAGCGTCGACAGCACCAGGTGGCCGGTGAGCGCGGACTGGATCGCGATCTTGGCCGTCTCCAGGTCGCGCATCTCGCCGATCATGATGATGTCCGGATCCTGGCGGACGATGCTGCGCAGCGCATGGGCGAAGTCCAGCCCGATCTGCGGCTTGGCCTGGATCTGGTTGATGCCTTCGATCTGGTATTCGACCGGGTCCTCGACGGTGATGATCTTGACGTCGGGCGTGTTGAGCTTGCTCAGCGCGGTGTACAGCGTGGTGGTCTTGCCCGAACCGGTCGGGCCGGTCACCAGCAGGATCCCGTGCGGCTGCTCCAGCACCTTCTGGAACTGCGGCAGGAAGTGATCGGTGAACCCCAGGCGCTCGAAGTCGAACACCACCGTCTCGCGGTCGAGCAATCGCATCACCACCGATTCGCCGTGCGCGGTCGGCACGCTGCTTACGCGCAGGTCGAGTTCCTTGCCCTGCACCCGCAGCATGATGCGGCCGTCCTGCGGCAATCGACGTTCCGCGATGTTGAGCTTGGCCATGATCTTGACGCGGCTGATCACGGCAGCGGTGAGGTTCTGCGGAGGGCTTTCGCCTTCCTGGAGCACGCCGTCGATGCGGTACCGCACCTTGAGCCGGTTCTCGAATGGTTCGATGTGGATGTCGGACGCGCGCAGCTCGACCGCGCGCTGGATGATCAGGTTGACCAGACGGATGACCGGCGCCTCGGAGGCAAGGTCGCGCAGGTGCTCGACATCGTCCACATCGCCGCTTTCGCCTTCCGCGGTCTCGACGATCGCGCCCATCGCGCTGCGGCCCTGGCCATGCCAGCGCTCGATCAGGTCATCGATCTCCGAACGCAGCGCGACCTGCGGTCGCACCTCGCGCTGCGTCGCCAGGCGCACCGCATCCAGCGCGTAGACATCCTGCGGATCGGCGACCAGCACATCCAGCGTCGTCTCACTTTCGGCGATCGGCACGATGTGGAACTGCTTCATGAATTTCGAAGAAAGCGGCGCGGCGGTGACGAGATTGTCCGGCGGCAGGTCCGGCGCATCCTTCGCACTGAACAGCGGCAGGTCGAGCACCGCGGCGGCGGTCTCGGCGTGGTCGCGCTCGGACACCAGGCCCAAACGCGCCAGCAGGGTCAGCAAACTGCCGCCGGTTTCCTCCTGCAGGCGGCGGGCGCGCACCAGGTCGGCGTCCTTCAGCCGACCCTTGGCAAGCAGGGCCGCGACCACGCGCTCGTCGGCGCTGGTTTCGATGCCGTCGTTGCCGGGGGAGTCGCTCAGGATGGCGTTCACGCCGTTCTCCACAAAGGGGACTTCGCAGAAACTCTATCAGCACCAGCGATTGCCGCCGCTCAGCCCGCTGATTTTCCGCTGGTCGGGAAAAAAAGCGAGCACCGCGAGACCAATGGGCGTCAGCGGCCGCGGCGGCGCCGCGACGATCGCGAGCGCCCGGCAGCGGGCCGGGACGGGGACCGTCTTCGCGGTCAGCCCACGAAGGCCCGCGCGTTGCGGAACATGCGCAGCCACGGCGAGTCACTTGATGACTGCGGGCCGGACCAGTCGCGCGGCGCCCAGCTGTAGTTGGCCACGCGCAGGGTGCGTTCGGGATGCGGCATCAGGATGGTGACCCGGCCATCGTCGGAAGTGAGGCCGGCGATGGTGTCGTGCGATCCGTTCGGGTTCGACGGATAGGTCGTGGCGGCAGCGCCGTCGCCGGCAACGTAGCGCAACGCAACCTGGCTCGCCGATGCGTCGTCGACGTGATCGAAACGCGCACGCCCCTCGCCATGTGCCACCGCCACCGGCAGCTGCGATCCGGCCATGCCGCGCAGGAACAGCGATGGCGACTCGACCACTTCCAACAGCGCCAGCCGCGCCTCGTACTGTTCGCTGCGATTGCGCAGGAAATGCGGCCAGTGCGCCGCGCCGGGAATGATCGGTTTGAGTTGCGCCAGCATCTGGCAACCGTTGCAGATCCCGAGCGCGAAACTGTCGCTGCGCGTGAAGAATTCCGCGAACGCATCGCGCAGTTCGGGGCGTTCGAGGATCGAGGTCGCCCAGCCGCGACCGGCGCCGAGCACGTCGCCGTAGCTGAAGCCGCCGCAGGCAACAAAGCCGACGAAATCCTGCAGCCGCGCGCGTCCGGCGATCAGGTCGCTCATGTGCACGTCGATGGCGGAGAAGCCGGCGCGATCGAACGCCACCGCGGTTTCGATCTGGCTGTTGACACCCTGCTCGCGCAGGATCGCGACCTTTGGCCGCGTACCGGCGATGTTGAAAGGCGCGGCGATGTCTTCGGCCGGGTCGAAGCTCAGCTTCGGCCGCAACCCCGGCGCATCGAAACGGCGCGCCGCCGCACGCTCCTCATCGGCGCAGTCGGGGTTGTCGCGCAGCTTCTGCATTGCATGCGTCACCGACCACCAGGCGTCGAACAATTCTTCCCAACGCCACTCGACCAGCGTTTCGCCATTGCAGCGCACGCGCAGCGTCGGTGCCGTGGTCGGACGTGCGATGCGTTGTGCGCAATCGATCAAGCCATGGCGCGCGACCATGTCGGCGAATTCGGCGCGGTCCTCGCACGCGACCTGCACCACCGCGCCAAGTTCCTCGTTGAACAAGGTGCGGAATGGATCCTCGCCCCAGCCATCCAGGGTGATGTCCAGTCCCAGGTGCGAGCAGAACGCCATCTCGCACAAAGTGGCAAACGCGCCACCGTCGGAACGGTCGTGATAGGCCAGCAGCAAGCCGGCTTCGCGCGCGTCGCGGATCAGCTCGAAAAACGCACGCAGGCGCTGCGGGTCGTCAAGGTCGGGCACGCCGAAGCCGGCGCCCTCGCCGGCGAACGCGGGCAGCGCCCCAACGCGGCTGGCCTCGCCTTGGACAGCGTGCGGATGGCACTGCGCGAGGATCGAGCCGCCGAGCCGCTGCTTGCCGGCACCCAGGCCGATCAGCCACAACTCCGATTCGGCCTCGCGCGACAGCAGCGGCGTCAGTTGCGTGCGCGTGTCGGTCACTGGCGCGAAGGCAGTGACGATCAGCGACACCGGCGATACCGATTTGTGCGCGATGCGCTCCTCCGGTCCGCCGCCCGTCCTGAGCTCGTCGAAGGACGCCTGCATCGACAGCGAATCCTTGCCGACCGGAATGCTGAGGTCGATCTGCGGACACAGTTCCATGCCGATCGCCCTGACCGCATCGAACAAACGCGCGTCCTCGCCTGGATAACCAGCCGCAGCCATCCAGTTGGCGGAGAGCTTGATCCGATCGAGCGATTCCACCGGTGCCGCGCACAGGTTGGTGATCGCTTCGCCGACCGCCATGCGCGCCGCGGCGGCGGCGTCGAGCAGCGCCAGCGGCGCGCGCTCGCCAATCGCCATCGCCTCGCCGGTGAAGCCGTCGAAACCCGAAAGCGTGATCGCGCAATCGGCGACCGGCAGCTGCCACGGACCGACCATCTGGTCGCGCGCGGTCAGGCCACCGACGCTGCGATCGCCGATGGTGACGAGGAAGGATTTGGAGGCGACGGTCGGATGCGCGAGCACGCGCAATCCGGCTTCGCGCAGGTCGAGCGCAGCGGTGGCCAGTTCCGGCCAGCGCGGCGGTGACGGATGCGCAGTGTCGCGATGCATCTTCGGCGCCTTGCCGAACAGCACGTCCATCGGCAGGTCGATGGCGAAATCGCGGTCGCCTGCATCGATGTTGCCGAGCGTGGCGCCATAGCCAACCACCAGCCGTTGCGCATGGGTCGCCGTGCCGACCACCGCGAACGGACAGCGCTCGCGCAGGCACAGCGCGGCGAATTCGCCGACGCGCTCCTGCGCCAGGCCGAGCACGTAACGCTCCTGCGATTCGTTGCACCACAGTTGCAGCGGCGACAGCGACGGATCGTCGCTCGGCACCTGGTCCAGGTCGATCACGCCGCCGACGCCGGAGTCGTGCAGCAGTTCCGGGATCGCGTTGGACAGGCCACCGGCACCGACGTCGTGCAGCGAGGCGATCGGATTGCGGTCGCCGAGCGCAACGCAGCGGTCGATCACTTCCTGGCAACGCCGCTCCATCTCCGGGTTGTCACGCTGCACGGAAGCGAAATCCAGCGCCTCGGCACTGTCGCCGGAGGCCACCGAACTGGCCGCGCCACCGCCCAGGCCGATCAGCATCGCCGGGCCGCCGAGCACGATCACCGCATGCCCGGGTTGCAGCAGCTGCTTGGCCACCATCGGTCGATCAACCGCACCCAGCCCACCGGCGAGCATGATCGGCTTGTCGTAGGCGCGCGTCAGCGCGTCACTTTCGGCGAGCTCGAAGCTGCGGAAATAGCCGGTCAGGTTGGGACGGCCGAACTCGTTGTTGAACGCGGCCGCGCCGAGCGGGCCGTCGAGCATGATCTCCAGCGCCGACGCCATGCGCGGATTCAGCGCGCGCGCAGGCTTGCCTGGCACTTGTTCCCACGGCTGCGGCAGGGTCGGGATGCGCAGGTGCGAGACGCTGAACCCGGCAAGTCCGGCCTTGGGCCGGCCGCCGCGACCGGTCGCGCCTTCGTCGCGGATCTCGCCGCCGGCGCCGGTCGACGCGCCCGGAAACGGCGCGATCGCGGTCGGATGGTTGTGGGTTTCGACCTTGATACAGAACGCGCTCGGGGTTTCCGCCTCGGCGCGGTATTCCTGGGTCACGGCATCGGGACGAAAACGACGCGTCGGATAGCCTTCGATCACCGCGGCGTTGTCGCTGTACGCCGACAGCGTGTGCTCCGGCGTCTGCGCGTGGGTGTACTTGATCATCTTGAACAGCGACGTCGATTGTTCACGGCCGTCGATGGTCCACGACGCGTTGAAGATCTTGTGCCGGCAGTGTTCGGAATTGGCCTGCGCGAACATCATCAGCTCGACATCGGCCGGGTCGCGACCAAGTTCGCCGAAACGCGCGCGCAGGTAGTCGATCTCGTCGTCGGCCAGCGCCAGCCCGAGGCGGGCGTTGGCAGCCTCCAGCTGCGCCAGCGGAATGCGCTGCAGCGCGCCGCGCGCAGGCACGGCAAACAGCGCCGCCGCCGCATCGCGATCAGGCAGCAGCGACTGCGTCATCTCGTCGTGCAGCAACGCCGCCAATGCCGCCTGCGTCGAGGCGTCGGCGGGCCAGTCGGCGAGGTCGATGCGCATGCCGCGTTCGACCCGCTTCACCGGCAAGCGCGCGCCGTGCAGCAGCTCGGTGGCCTTGCTCGCCCACGGCGAGATCGTGCCCAGGCGCGAAACGATGTAGCGCGAGACCGCGTTGGCGGCCAGCGGCTGCACCGCGGTGTCGGCCTGCAGGATGCGGCCCAGCGCGGCGAGGCTTGGACCACCAGCGTCGGATGTGGCGCCCGGGTCCGGTCCGGCCTGCGCCGGTTGAACCCAGTAGGTGAACCAGGCGCCGGTGATGCGCACCTCGGGTCGGACGGTTTGCAGGCGGGCTTCGAGCCGCGCGCGGCGGAACTGCGACAGGGCCGGCAGGCCCTCAAGGACGATCATGTCCGGCAAAACCGTGGGAAACGGCCCGTCATTGTAGCGGAGCCGGCGCTAGGCCGGCTCCGGGAACATCAATGCAGGCGGCGAGACGATCACATCTCGCCGGTCGCGGTACTGACCACCGGCTTCGCACCACCGGCCGCGATCTTGTCCAGCGCCGCGCGCAATTCCACCGGCGACAGGTAACCGCCGAGCTGGGTTCCGTCGCTGGTCAGGATCATCGGCGTTCCCCGCAAGCCCATGCGCTGGCCGAGGTTGTATTGCATCGTCACCGGGTTCTTGCAGTTGCGTAGTGCCAGCGGACGATCGTTCTTGGCGTCGGTCAACGCTTTTTTCGGATCGGCCGCGCACCAGACCGCGACCATCTTCTTGAAGTCGTCACTGCCCAGGCCCATCCGCGGGAAGGCCAGGTATTGCACCGCGATGCCCCGCTGGTTGTAGTCGGCGATCTGGCTGTGCAGCTTGCGGCAATAGCCGCATTCGACGTCGGTGAACACGCTGACGGTGTACTTGGGATTGGCTGGCGCGAACACAATGCGATCGCTGACCGGGATGGTTTGCAGCAGCTTGCTGCGAACGTTGGCCATGCTGGCTTCGCCGAGGTCCTTCTTCGCGGCGATGTCATACAGCGCGCCCTGCAGCAGGTACTTGCCGTCGTCGCTGACATAGACGACCTGGCCGCCGACGATCACTTCCTGGAAACCCGGCAGCGGTGCCGGGCCCACGCGGTCGATATCCATCTTCGGATTGATCGCGCGGATCGCGGCGCGCGCGCGCGCTGCGGGCGTGCCGGGGACAACCGTCGCGAGATCGGCCTTGCTCGACTGGGCACCGGGCTTGGCGGCGGTGGCCGGGGGGCTGGGCTGGGCACACGCCGACAGGCTGACAGCGCCAAGCAGGACGAGGAGGAGGCGTTTCATGCGCACGCGTTTCATGGAATATCCTGACAATGGCGCGAAGGTCTGTTGACCGTTCGGCAGGGCAATGGGTTCCCCCGATTGTCGCACGCTGACTTCCGTCGATCCGTGCGCTCAGCCACGCGGGTGATGCTTCGCATGGAACCGTTTAAGTTGTTCGCGCGCGCCCGCGCCGCGAAAACCCTCGCCCGCCGCATATGTTCAACGCGTCGCCACGCGCGCTGGTATCCGGATGCGAAATGAAGGCGGCACCGCTTCATCCGCGGGGATGGTGCTTGGCGTGAAGTCGCTTGAGCTGCTCGCGCGCGACCAGGGTATAGATCTGGGTGGTCGACAGCGAGCTGTGGCCAAGCAGCATCTGCAGCGAACGCAAGTCCGCCCCGTGATTGAGCAGGTGGGTGGCGAAACTGTGGCGCAGGCCGTGCGGGCTGATCCGGCGGGGATCGATACCGGCGATGACCGCATAGCGTTTCACCAGCTGCCAGAACTGCTGCCTGCTCGGTGCTGCACCACGACTGCCGAGGAACAGCGGCGCCAGCGTGCGCTTGTCCGCCAGCGTTGGTCGCGACTCAGCGAGATAGCGCTCCAGCCAGTGCTGCGCTTCCTCGCCCAGCGGCACCAGCCGCTCCTTGCCGCCCTTGCCCAGCACCCGCAGCACGCCCTGGCGCAGGTTGACGGCGATCGACGGCAGGTCGACCAGTTCGCTCACGCGCAGACCGGCGGCATACATTAATTCCAGCATCGCGCGATCGCGCAGGCCGAGCAGCGTTTCGAGGTCGGGCGCGGCCAACAAGGCGTCGATCTCGGTCTCGGCCAGCGCCTTTGGCAACGAGCGCGGCAGCTTGGGTGGTTCCAGCAGCGCGGTGGGATCGTCCTTGCGATCGCCCCGGCGCAGCCGATGCGCGAAGAACGCACGCAGCGCCGACAGCAAGCGCGCATTGCTGTGCGGCGAGTAGCCATCGCGGGTGCGCCAGGCGAGATAGTCGAACAACAGGCCACGGTCAGCCTCGCCCAGGCCGCCGCCGGCGCCATCGCGCCAGCGGGCGATGCCTTCGAGGTCGCGGCGATAGCTGGCCAGCGTCTGCCGGGCCACACCGGATTCTGCCCAGAGCGCGTCGAGAAAGGCTTCGATCGCGACCGCATCCGCTTCTCGAAGCGGAGGCATCGCACAGGCGCGGAGGCGGCGCTCGGCAGGCGTGGTCGATGGCATGGCATTGAGCTTAGCGACGCCAGACAGGCGCGGCTATGCTG
Source organism: Lysobacter sp. (assembly GCA_031359875.1). Classification (GTDB taxonomy): domain Bacteria; phylum Pseudomonadota; class Gammaproteobacteria; order Xanthomonadales; family Xanthomonadaceae; genus Cognatiluteimonas. The sequence goes on along the minus strand of JANMAO010000025.1, from coordinate 511 downwards.
GGGCGATGGACACATCGCAACCCACACCCCCATTGATCGGCTGGCGCCTGCTGGCGTTGTTGTATGACTTCTTCCCGGTCTGCGGATTGTGGTTTCTGGTCGCGGCCGTGTTCGTCGCGGTGCACCGCGCCGCCGTACTCGGCGGCGCGCTGGGATTGCTGGAATTCGCAACGCTGTGGGTGGTCACTGGCGCGTATGCGGTCACCAGCTGGCACCGCGGTGGTCGCACGCTGGGCATGCGACCTTGGCGCCTGCACGTTGTGGCGATCGATGGCACGCCCGCCAAGGTCTCCACGCTGCTGCGCCGCTACGTCGTTGGAACCTTGTCGCTGGTGCTGGCGGGTATGGGGTTCTGGTGGGCCGTGTTTGATCGAGATGGGCTAACCTGGCACGACCGCGCCAGCGGGACGCGGATGCGGCGTAGCGGGAAAAACCAGACCGGGTGGCTGTAGTCACATTGCGCGCGGCGGCGCGTTGGAATACCTCGGTGAATGGGTCTTCTCGCGGCGCG
>JANMAO010000006.1:0-1701 GCA_031359875.1 Lysobacter sp. | reverse complement strand
AGCGGCGACGATCCGGAAGGGTTGTTCCCGGCAGTGCTGGGCCATGAAGGCGGCGGCATCGTGGTCGAGGTCGGCGCCGGCGTCACCAGTGTCAAGCCCGGCGACCACGTGATCCCGCTGTACACGGCCGAATGCCGGCAGTGCAAGTTCTGCAAATCCGGCAAGACCAATCTGTGCCAGGCCGTGCGCGCGACCCAAGGCAGGGGCGTGATGCCCGATGGCAGTTCGCGCTTCTCGTTCAACGGCGCGCCGCTGCATCACTACATGGGCTGCAGCACCTTCAGCGAATACACGGTGGTGCCGGAAATTTCGCTTGCCGTCGTCAACCCGGCGGCGCCGCTGGAAAAGGTGTGCCTGCTCGGTTGCGGCGTCACTACCGGCATTGGCGCCGTGCACAACACCGCGAAGGTGCAGCCGGGCGACAGCGTCGCTGTGTTCGGGCTCGGTGGCATCGGCCTGGCCGTCATCCAGGGCGCGGTGCAGGCGCAAGCCGGTCGCATCCTTGCAATCGATACCAATCCCGGCAAGTTCGTACTCGCGGAACAGATGGGTGCAACCGACTGCATCAATCCGAACGATCACGCGCAGCCGATCCAGGACGTGATCGTGGCGATGACCGATGGTGGTGTCGATTTCAGCTTCGAGTGCATCGGCAATGTCGAGGTGATGCGCGCCGCGCTGGAGTGCTGCCACAAGGGCTGGGGCGAGTCGGTGGTCATTGGCGTCGCCGGTGCGGGACAAGAGATCAGCACGCGGCCGTTTCAACTGGTGACCGGGCGCGTCTGGCGTGGCTCCGCCTTCGGTGGCGTCAAGGGCCGCACGCAACTGCCGGGCATGGTTGAGCAGGCGATGCGCGGCGAGATCGACCTGGATCCCTTCATCACCCACGAGTTGCCGCTGGAACGCATCAACGAGGCGTTCGAGCTGATGCATGCCGGAAAATCGATCCGTACCGTGATCCGCTTTTGAGCAACACTCGCTTCCGTAGAGCGGAGCTCTGCTCCGCTGCTCTTCGGCGCAGTGTGGAAAATCGCCCGTAGAGCGGAACTCTGCTCCGCCGCCCTTGCCGCGCGCAATGTGGAAAAGCAGCCGAGCAGAGCTCGGCTCTACAAAATGAATGGCTGGATTCAGCAGGAGCCGGACATGACCCTTGAACGCATCGAACATCGCGCCTGTTTCGCTGGCTGGCAAGACGTCTACCGCCATCATTCGCGCACGCTCGACTGCGCGATGCGCTTCGGCATCTACCTGCCGCCGCAGGCGCAGCACCAGGCCTGCCCGGTGTTGTATTGGCTCTCGGGCCTCACCTGCAACGAGCAGAACTTCATCAGCAAGGCCGGCGCCCAGCGCTACGCCTCCGAGCACGGCATCATCCTGGTCGCGCCCGACACCAGCCCGCGTGGCGCAGGCGTCGCCGATGCGGATGGCTACGACCTGGGACTGGGCGCCGGCTTCTATCTCAACGCGACGCAAGCGCCATGGTCGGCCCACTACCGCATGCACGACTACGTCGTCGACGAACTTCCGGCGCTGGTCGACGCAGGCTTCGCCACCAACTCGGCACGCGCGATCAGCGGCCATTCGATGGGCGGCCATGGCGCCCTGGTCATCGCGTTGCGCAACCCCGGTCGCTATCGCAGCGTGTCGGCATTCGCGCCGATCGTCGCGCCGTCACGGGCGCCGTGGGGCGAGAAGGCGTTT
>JANMAO010000005.1:0-6782 GCA_031359875.1 Lysobacter sp. | reverse complement strand
AACCGTTCGCCACGCTGGAGCGCCTATCACCTGTATCGCGACGGCGCCCGCGTCGAGGCGCACTGCCGTCGCTGTCCGCACACGCTGGCCGCACTCGAAGCGCTGCCGCTGATGCGCATCCCGGGACACAGCCCGGAAGCGCTGTTCTCGGTACTGCGTCCCGGCACACACATCCCGCCGCACACGGGCGTGATCAACGGCCGCCTGACCGTGCACCTGCCGCTGATCGTGCCCGCGGATTGCGGCGCGCTGGCGGTGGCGGGAGAAGCACGTACGTGGCAGGAAGGACGCTGTCTGGTGTTCGATGATTCCTACGTGCATGAGGCCTGGAACCAGAGCGCCCAGACCCGTGTCGTGCTGATTTTCGACCTGTGGAATCCGGCGCTCACCGCTCCCGAGCGCGAAGCGTTGACTGCCGGCATCGCCGCGTTGGGCGCCTTCAACCAGCAGCACGGCGGCAATGATCCGATGCAGGAAACCGGCTGAGGATTCCGCACATGAAAACGGCGGCCGTAGCCGCCGTTTTCAATGATCAGCAACGCGTGCGATACGGCTCGGCAACGCGTTACTTCACCCCATGCATCAGCTTGTTGATCAGCGGCGCAAGCAGGAACAGCACCACACCGGCGGCCAGCAGCAACCAGAAGCTGAAGGTGAACCCCGCCAGTGCCGAATCGACGGTCATGCCGGTCTCGCCGCTGATGCGCCCAGCCAGCAGTCCCGACAGGTTGTTGCCGTTGGCGACACTCAGGAACCAGCCGCCCATCGCCAGCCCTACGTACTTCATCGGCGCCAGTTTGGTCACCATCGACAGGCCGATCGGCGACAGGCACAACTCCCCGACCGTCTGCAATACGTACACCAGCGCCAGTGGCCAGAACGGAATGTGGTGGTCGGCCGTGACCAGATGGCTCAACGCGTAGATCAGCAACATGAACGCCGCCGCGTTGCCGAGCATGCCCAGTGCGAACTTGCGCGGGATGGACGGTTCGATGTTCTTGCGGCTCAGGAAACCCCACAGCCAAGCCACCAGCGGCGCCATCAGCACGATGGCAAGGGGATTGACCGACTGGAACCAGCCGGTCGGGAATTCCCAGCCACCAAACATCTTGCGGTCGACGATGTTCTCGGCGAGGAAGTTGAACGAGCTGCCAGCCTGCTCGAAGAACATCCAGAACAGGATGTTGAACGCGAACAGGATCAACATCGCGACGGCCTTGTCGCGCTGCACCTTGCCCTCGCGCAGGCCTTCTACCGCCAGCATCACGCCTACCCCGACCAGCAATGCGCCCAGCAGCCATTGCAGGCCGGTCGCGCCGACCTGCGACATCAGCACGTACACCACCGGGACTGCCACGACGATCCCGAGGCCGACCAGTGCCAGCATCTTGGCGCCATGGCGTTCCGGCGGCGGCGCGCCGATGCCCTGCAACTGGCGACGCCCGAACCAGAACCAGAACAGGCTGATCAGCATGCCGATGCCGGTCGCGAGGAACACGATCTTGTAGTTCTCCTGCATCGGCGTACCGGTGACCATGCTCGCCAGCCAGCCGGTGACCAGCGGCGCGACCAGAGCGCCGGCATTGATGCCCATGTAGAAGATGGTGAAGCCGCGATCGCGGCGCGGATCGCCCGCCGGATAGAGCTGGCCGACCATGCTCGAAATGTTCGGCTTGAACAGGCCGTTGCCGACGATGATGATTGCCAGGCCGAACAGGAAGACCTGCTGGTTCGGGATCATGATCGTGAACAGGCCGGCCGCCATGACCACGGCGCCGACCAGGATCGAGCGCTGGTAGCCGAGCACGCGGTCGGCAACGTAGCCCCCGAAGATCGCGGTGGCGTACACCAGCGCGAGATAGGCGCCATAGGTGCGGCTGGCATAGGCCTGGCCGGAGGCTTCGCCATGGAAGAACTGCGCGACGATGTACAGCGTCAACGCCCAGCGCATCCCGTAGAAGGCGAAGCGCTCCCAGAATTCCGACATGAACAGCATCCAAAGCGGGCGCGGATGGCCCATCAGCTGCGGGAACACGCGCGCGGGACCCGCCGCGCCGGGCAACCCCTGGATCGGCGGTCCAGCAGGTTCCGCGGCATTGGGTGGAAGATTTGAATTCATGCAGTTCCCCTGGGTCGGTGACGCGCAGTTGCGCGCGATGCGGCGAGGATCACCGACGGGTGCGGGCCGCGTCAAACCAGCGGTCGGCCGCGACGCCAATGCTGCTTTGCAGCATCAGCTGTCCGGCGCGGCCCTATAGGTGCTCGCCGTTCCGATCACGGTGCGCACGTCGAACAACTCCGGGAAGAACGTCAGCTCCAGCGCCTGCTTGAGGAAACCGACGCCACTGGAGCCGCCGGTGCCACGCTTGAAGCCGATGATCCGCATCACCGTGCGCATGTGGCGGAAGCGCCACAGCTGGAATTGTGTTTCCAGGTCGACCAGGTCCTCGCACAGCTGGTACGCGGCCCAGTAGGTGTCGCTGTCCTCGTAGATACGCTCGAACACCGGCACCAGTTGCGCATCGAACACATGCGGCTTCGACCAGTCGCGATCCAGATGCGCGGTCGGTACTGCATGGCCATGGCGGGCGAGAAAACGCAAGGCTTCGTCGTACAGGCCCGGCGATTCCAGCGCCGTGCGCAGCACTTCGCAACCTTCGGCATCGTGCGCGAAGACTTTCAGCATCGCTGCGTTCTTGTTGCCGAGCAGGAACTCCATCGTCCGGTACTGCAGCGACTGGAAGCCGGACGACGGCCCGAGAATGTCGCGAAACTCCATGTATTCCGACGGCGTCAGCGTCTCCAGCACCGACCACATTTCGGTCAGCTGGCGCAGCACCGACTTGCAGCGCGCGAAGATCTTCTGGCACGGACCGAGTTCATCGCGTTGCAGATGGGTGATCGCTGCGCGCAACTCGTGGATCAGCAGTTTGATCCACAGTTCGGAGACCTGATGCTGGACAATGAACAGCATTTCGTCGTGGTGCGGCGGTTGCGACAGCGGCTGCTGCGCCGACAGCAGCCGGTCCAGATGCAGGTAGCCGCCGTAAGTCATGCGCCCGGACAGATCGGTCAGGATGCCGGGCTCGAGTGGGCGCTCGTTGTTGTCAATGCTCATGCCGGTGATTCTACCGGGCGCTACGCGGGGCAGTCATTCCGCCCTCCGGTCACCATTGGGGTCATGCCGATTCGTTATCATCGGGATTCTGCGACCCAGGGCCGTACGGATGACCATCGCCGCGCAATTCCAGATCGAATACCTTCAATATCTCGGGTCGGACGGCAAGCTGGTCGCCGATCCGCCCAAGGGTTTCGATCCCAGATCACTACTGCCCCTGTTCAAGCAGATGCTGTTCGTGCGCGTGTTCGACACCAAGTCGATCGCGCTGCAACGCACCGGCAAGCTCGGCACCTATGCCGCCTGTCTTGGCCACGAGGCCACCCATGTCGGCATCGGCGCGTCGATGCGGCCGGAAGACGTGTTCGCGCCGAGCTATCGCGAATACGGCGCGCAGTTCATGCGGGGCGTGCAGCCGCGCGAAGTATTGATGTACTGGGGCGGCGACGAGCGTGGCAATGATTTCGCCGGCCCCAGGCACGACTATCCGTGGTGCGTGCCGATCTCCACGCAATGCCTGATGGCAGCGGGCGCGGCATTGGCATTCCAGCTGCGCAAGGAGCCGCGGATCGCGGTGAGTTGCTGCGGCGATGGTGGTTCATCGAAGGCCGACTTCTACGCGGCCTTGAATTCCGCCGGCGCCTACAAGTTGCCGCTGGTGCTGTGCGTGATCAACAACGGCTGGGCGATTTCGGTACCGCGCTCGGCGCAGACCGGCGCCGAGACGCTGGCGCAGAAAGGCATCGCCGGTGGACTGCATTGCCTGCAGGTCGATGGCAACGATTTGATCGCAGTGCTCGAAGCGATGCGTCGCGCCAGCGAGCGCGCACGCAACGGCGAAGGTGGCAGCGTGATCGAGTTCCTGACCTACCGCCTGCACGACCACACCACCGCCGACGACGCGCGTCGCTATCGCGGCGAGGACGAGGTCAAGGCGGGTTGGACGCGCGAACCGATGCTACGCCTGCGCAGTTACCTCACCACACTGAAGTTGTGGGACGAGGCGCAGGAAAAGGCCTGGCTTGAGGAGTGCGGCAAACTGGTGGACGTCGAGATCAACGCATACCTCGAGTCCAAGGTGCAGCCGGTCGAGGCGATATTCGATTTCCTGTATGCCGATCCACCACCTGACCTGCTGGCGCAACGTGCCGCAGCGATTGCGTGGGAGAAGCGCAATGGCTGATCTACGTCCCGCACCGACGGCAAGCACGCCCGCCGCCATCACGCTCATCGAAGCGATCACCCAGGCGCTTGCGTACGAAATGCGCAACGACGACAGCGTCGTCGTGCTTGGCGAAGACGTCGGCATCAACGGCGGCGTGTTCCGCGCCACCGCCGGACTGCAGCAGACGTTCGGCGACCGGCGCGTGCTCGATACGCCACTGGATGAAACGACCATTGCCGGTTTGACCGTCGGCATGGCGTCGCAAGGCATGAAGCCGGTCGCCGAAGCCCAGTTCGACGGCTTCATGTATCCGATGGTCGACTTCATCGTCTGCCACGCCGCGCGCATGCGCTATCGCACGCGTGGGCGCCTGAGTTGCCCGATGGTGCTGCGCGTGCCGTGGGGCGGCGGTATCCGCGCGCCGGAACATCATTCCGAAGCCAACGAATCGATCTTCACCAACGTGCCCGGCTTGCGCGTGGTCCTGCCGTCGTCGCCCGCACGCGCCTACGGCCTGCTGCTGTCCGCGATCCGCGATCCGGACCCGGTGATCTTCTTCGAGCCCAAGCGCATCTATCGCCAGTACAAGGAAGTCGTTCCGGACGATGGCGAAGCGCTGCCGCTCGACGTCTGCTACGTGCTGCGCGACGGCTCCGACCTGACCCTGGTGACCTGGGGCGCGCAGGTCAAGGAAACCCTGGAAGCCGCCGAAGCACTCGCGAAGGACGGCATCAGCGCCGAGGTCATCGACGTCGCCACGCTCAAGCCGCTGGACTTCGCCACCATCGCCGAGTCGGTGGCGAAAACCGGCCGCTGCGTGATCGTGCACGAGGCCGCGAAGACCGCGGGCTTCGGCGCCGAAATCGCGGCGCGTCTGGCCGAGGAATCAATGTTCGACCTGGTCGCGCCGGTCGAACGCGTCACCGGTTACGACACGCACATTCCGCTGTTCCGGCTGGAGATGAAGTACCTGCCGAGCGTGGACAAGATCGTTGCTGCGGCCAAACGTGCCGTGGCGCATTCGTAGGGGCGCCGCGAATAACCCCCGGCTGCGGATCTGTCCAACGCGCCGCCGCGCGCCTGCATCTTCGGTTGCGATACTTGGTTAGCATTGCTTGCGAGTAGCGGTAAGACACCCATCGGCGGGTTGAAACCCGCCCTACGGAAAACGAACATGACAACCAAACAATTCCTGCTCCCCGATCTTGGCGAAGGCCTGCCGGACGCGACCATCGTCGAATGGTTCGTCAAGGTTGGCGACACGATCCGGCTCGATGACAACCTGGTGTCCATGGAAACGGCGAAGGCGGTGGTGGAGGTGCCCTCACCCGTCTCCGGCAAGGTGTTGCGGCTGGGCGGTGGCGAAGGCGATGTCATCGTCACCAACACCATGCTGGCGGAGTTCGAGCTCGATCCGTCGCTGCCGCAGCGCGCGGAAGGCCAGGACACTGGTCATCACCACGGCGGCGCGCCGGCCGCAGCGGATTCGCACGGAGGCGCGGGCAAGGACGCACCAGGCAGCGGGCATGACGTTGTCGCCTCCGACGACGGCGGCATGATCAGCGATGCCGGCACTGCCGCTCCCGCACACAAGATCAATGCCGGCGAACCCGGCACGCGCACCGAAGTGCTGCGCGAAGACAGCGGCACCGTGGTCGGCGCGATGCAGGTGTCCGACACCGTGCGCAGCGAAGCCGCGGTTGCAGTGGGCGGCGTCAAGGCAATGCCGGCCGTGCGCGCCTTGGCGCGCAAGCTTGGCGTCGACGTCTCGCGCGTACGTGCGACCGGCATCGACGGCGTGGTGACGATGAACGACGTGAAGCAGGCCGCCGCCGATGGTTCTGCGAAAGCCGGCGCTGCCGCAACGACCCGCATTGCGCAGCCTGCCGCGCCTGCGCCGGCCGCACCCGCACGCACACCGATGTCCGCAGCCGGCAAGCCGATGCGCACGCAGTCGCCCGCCGTCACTGCCAGCGGCCAACCCGAACAACTCAAGGGCGTGCGCCGCAACATGGCGCGGGTGATGGCCGACGCGCACGCCAAGGTCGTGCCGACGACCTTGTGCGACGACGCCGACCTGCACGCGTGGATCGGCAAGCAGGACATCACCGCGCGCCTGATCCGCTCGATCGTCGCCGCGTGCAAGTTGGTGCCGGCACTCAACGCCTGGTTCGACGGCGAGCAGCTGGTGCGCACGCTGCATCCGCATGTCGACATCGGCATCGCGGTCGACACCGACGACGGCCTGTTCGTGCCAGCGCTACGCAACGCCGACATGCTCGATGCGGCCGGTATACGCGGCGCGATCCAGCGCCTGCGCGCGCAGGTCGAGGACCGCAGCATTGCCGCGTCCGAATTGAGTGGCTACACGATCTCGCTGTCCAACTTCGGCATGTTCGCCGGACGTTACGCGACGCCGGTGGTGGTGCCGCCGACGGTGGCGATCGTCGGTGCCGGCAAGCTCAGCTTCGACGTGGTCGCGGTAATGGGCGGGATCGA
>JANMAO010000224.1:0-16324 GCA_031359875.1 Lysobacter sp. | reverse complement strand
GGCGGTGAACGGGTCCAGGAACGCGGTCGACGGATCCGGCAGCAGCACCATGTCGGACTGGTGGATGCCCTTCCAGCCGGAGATGCTGGAGCCGTCGAACATCTTGCCGTCCTCGAACAGGGTGGCGTCGATGATCGATTTCGGGAAGGTGACGTGGTGCTGCACGCCACGCATGTCGGCGAAGCGCAGGTCGATGAATTCGACCTTGTGGTCCTTGAGCATTTTTTCGACGTGTTCGAGCGACATGGGAAGAGCTCCGGGAGTGGGGAGTGGAAAATGGGGAGTGGGCAAAGCGGCGAATCCTGCCTAGACCTTAGCAAGCCGCGTGCCAGCGCTGGCGACGTCTAGGTTATTGATTCTTTGGCGGAAGTTTCGGACATTCCGGCGCGTATGCACTAATGCAGTGCGTATTCATTTTTCGAAGCACTTACTTGGTGCATCACGGCGTCGGCTATCCTGCTTTACCCACTCCATTTCCCACTTCCAGCGCCCATGACCAATCTCCCCGCCGCCCTGTTGCTCGGCATCATCGAAGGCATCACCGAATTCCTGCCGGTCTCCAGCACCGGCCATCTGCTGATCGCCGAGAAGCTCGGCCTCGGCGGCCGCTCGGAACTGTTCAACATCGCGATCCAGGCGGGCGCGATCCTCGCGGTGGTGCTGATCTACCGGCAGCGGTTGTGGCAGCTCGCGATGGGTCTGCGCCAGCGCGAAAACCGTGACTACGCCCTGAAGCTCGGGGTCGCATTCGCGATCACCGCCGTGCTTGGACTGGTGGTCAAGAAGCTCGGCTGGGAATTGCCGACGACGGTCCGGCCGGTGGCATGGGCGCTGGTGATCGGCGCGCTGTGGATGCTGGTGGCCGAACAACTGGCGGCCAGGCGTGCGCAGGCACTGGGCGAGCGCCGCGAGGTGTCGTGGACGACGGCCAGCCTGGTCGGTATCGCCCAGGTCGTGGCCGGGGTCTTTCCGGGGACATCACGCTCGGCGGCGACGATCTTCGTGGCACTGCTCAGCGGCACCACCAGCCGCGTGGCAGCAACCGAGTTCGCATTCCTGGTCGGCATCCCGACCATGTTCGCCGCGACCGCCTACGAGTTGCTGTCCGTCTACAAGCGCGGCGGCATCGCCGGCGAAGACTGGACGGCGCTTGCGATTGCCTTCGTCGCTGCCGCGATCACGGCCTTCGTCGCGGTGAAGTGGCTGCTGCGCTACATCCAGACGCATCGGTTCACGGCATTTGCGTTGTATCGCATCGTGCTCGGATTGGCATTGCTGCTGCTGATTCCCGCCAACGGATAACCTCCGGCGCGTGCCGCGCGCTAGCGGGCCCTATCCAGACGGTGCACGCGCAGCCCAGGCAGGCGCTCGCGCCAGCCGGCCATCCCGCCTCAGCCGGTGACGCCGGGATTTAACGAGTACGTGCCCCATGTCGCGGCTTCGGTCAGCACATGTCCGTGCATCGCGCGGAACACATCGGCCGCGGTGAAGCGTTCGGGCACTGCCAGCCGCGCGACATCCAGCGCGAACAGGCGGAAGAAATATCGATGCAGCCGCAGGTCGTTGGACGGTGGATACGGGCCGTCATAACCGAAGTAGTCGCCACCCATGACGGCGTCGCCGGCGAACCAGCCGGTGTAGTCGTTGAGGCCCTGGCGTGCGCCGGGCGGGCCCGGCGGCGTGTGCTTGCCGCCGGCAGTGACGCCGTCGCTGCAGCTGCCGGCCGCGATCGCGCGCAGGTCGGTGCCAAGATCGACCATCGCCCAGTGCACGAACTCGGCGCGTGGCTGCTCGACCGGGATCAGCAGATCGCCGCGAGCGACCGTTGCCGGATCGGTGGGAGCATCGACATCGATGCACAGCAGCGCGAATGAGTGCGTGCCGGCGGGAACGTCGTCCCACTGCAACTGCGGATTGCGGTTGCCGCCGAAGCCGTCCGGCGTGCCCATCGCGAACTGCGCGGGAATGCGTACGCACAGTTGGAAACTATCGCTGGCGATGCGCATGCGCGGCTCCTTGGTGGCCTGCGGTCATTCGTGACGCGTCATTCGTAACCCAGGCGACGTGCGACCGGGGTCAACGCAGCGAACGGCGCGGCCAGTGCGTCGGCGTACGCGCGCCAGTGGCCGGCGGGAAAGCGTGGCGGTCCGAGCATCGCGGCGGGCGGCGCCGGCAGCGGCGTTTCGATCGCGGCGCTGACGGCCGCCGCCAACGCCTGTGCGTCGTCGAGCAGCGTATCCAGGCGCAGCAGGCGGTGTGGAAACAGATCCTGCTCGTGCAGGGTGGCGAGCTGGTCGAGGACCTGTGCCAGCCAGGTCGCGGCGACCAGCGGCGAGGCCAGCGCCAGCGGCGGCAGCAAGGACCCGAACGCGAGCCAGTCCAGCAGCATGTCGCGCGGATCGCGTAACGCGATCAGCAGCAAGGCCTCCGGGAGTTGCGGGCGCAGCGCCAGCAGCAGCGCATTGTCCCAGTACGGGAGCCAGTCGACGATCTGGCCGTCGTCGACGCCGCGCTCGGGCAAGCCGGCACGCCATTGCGTGACGAGCGCCGCGGCCGCGAGCGTGCCGGCGTCCAGGTCGGCAATGGTGCGGAATTGCTGCAGGCCGTCGGGCGGCGGCGTCGGGTTGAAGCGATCGGCGCGGAACGCCGTCAGGCCGTTGGCGAGCACCGCGGCGACGCGCTCCACGGTCGAGCCTGGTGGTCCCCAGAGAAAGCCGACTGCCCCCGTGGTCGGCGCGGGCGCCGCCAGCGCCGGCCAATCAGTCCGCGGCGCGCTCGGTGGCCACAGCGGCAATTGCTGCGCCACCGCATCGGCATGCAGGCGACTCCAGCTGGCGACCGCTGCCGATGCCTGCCCGGCGCGATCCTGCGCGATCGCGAGCCAGCCCTGCAGCAGGCGCCGGCTTTCCGCCGAGGGGGCACGTGCCAGCAGGCGTTCGACGTGGGTGACCGCCGCTGCCGGGTCGCGTTGCAGCAGTCCCTGCAGCAGGCGCAGTTCGCCGCTGCTGCGGCCGGGCTCGACCGCGACGATGCGCTGCGCGGTGGCCTCGGCGGCGGCGCTGACGCCGGCCATGTCCTGCAGCGCCATCTGCGCTTCCAGCGCTGGCATCGCATCCGGCATCGCCGCCAGCCACCGCGCGACCACCGCATGTACCGTGTCGCCTCCGACCGGCTCGAAGGCCAGCCGCGCCTGCCATAGTTCGGCAACTAGCGGCGACGTCGCCAACGCCGCATCCAGCGTCGTGCGCGCCTCCTCGCCGGCGCCGAGTCGTCGCCAGGCTTCACTCAATGCCAGCAGCGTGCGCTGATCCTGGGGTTGCGCCGCAAACGATTCGCGCAGCCACGGCAACGCACGCTCGGGGTGGCCGGCGGCAAGTTCGAGTTCGCCGGCGATGCGCCGCAGGCTGGGCGTCGCGTACATGGGATCGGCCAGCAGCGGTGCGATCTCGGCGGCCGCCTCGGCCGTGCGCCCTTGCTGGTGCAACAGGTCGGCGATCAGCGCGTGCAGGTTCTTGGCATCCGGATGCCGTGCCACCACGTTCCGGAACACCTGCTCGGCGAACGCAAGATGGCCCTGCTCCATGTAGGCGAAGCCCAACGCGTAACCCAACTGGGCGTCGTCCGGGGTGCGTTGCAATGCGCTGGCAAGCACGACTTGCGCTCGCGCCGGATCGCCCCGGCGCAGCGCCAGCATGCCCTCGATCGCGGCCAGCTGCGGATGCTCGGGGGCGATGCGCGCGGCGAGCCGGCGCAGGCGGTCGGCCTCGTCGAGATCGCCGCGGCCCAGCGCGAGTTGCGCCTGCAGCAGATAGGCGCCGAACAGGTTGGGGTCCAGGCCGATGCTGCGTGCGAGTGCCGCCTGCGCGGCATCGAGCTGGCGCTCGCCGAGCAGCAGCCCGGCGCGCTCGAAGTGCGCATCGGCGTCGTCGGGCGCCAGCGCGATCGCACGGTCGATGCTGCGCAGTGCTTGCGCCGGGTCGCCGGCCGCACGCTGGGCGGCAGCGAGCAGGCGCAGCGCCTGGGCGTCATTGGGATGGGCGGTCGTGGCGGCCAGCGCGGCAGTCAGCGCTTCCGCGCCGGCGCCGCGACTCAGGGCGTCGCGAATGGGCGCGGCAAAGCGGGTTTCAAAATCCGGGTCGTGCATGGGCAGTGAATCCGGCGAAAGCGAGCCGGCGATTGTATCCGGGTGCCGGATACGGAAAGCCGCAGCGCGGTCATGCCGCGGGCATTGGCGCGACCGCGGTCAGGCGATCGGCCACCCACGCCTCGCCGAAGCCGTCCATCTTCCAGTTCAGCAGGAAACCGCAATGGCCGCCGTGGCGTGCGATTTCCAGCCGTGCGTGCGGCGGCAGGGTCAACGCGCCGAACTCGGCCAGCGGGATCACCGGGTCGTCGGCAGCCATCAGGATCTCGGCTGGCACCTGCAGGCCGGCCAGACGGGTGCCGGCGATCGAGTAGCCATCGAAATAAGCGTCGAGGCTGCCGAAATCGGTATGCCGCTGCACCAGCCATTCGGTCAGCTCGCGCATGCCCAGCTTGAGCGTGCGCTCGTCGAGCGCGTGCTCCTCGGGAAACAAGGCGCGCTTGCGCTGCAGCGACTCGCGCCATTTGTTTTCGAAGTAGCGCAGGTAGACGTGCCAGCCGCGCTCCATCTGGGTCATCGTCACCGCCGGATCGAGTACCGGACAGACGGCCGCTACCCGCGCCAGCGCCAGCCCCGTGGCCGGTGCACGCAGGGCCAGGCGCAGGGCGAAGTTGCCGCCCAGCGAATAGCCGGCGGCCACGAGTGGCGCACTTGCGTGCGGCAGAAAACGCGCCGCGATGTCGCCGGCCGCGTGCACCACTTCGTCGATGCGATTGGAATGGAACAGCGCTTCGTTAAGGTGGTGGCTGTCGCCGTGGTCGCGGAAGTTGAGTCGGAACACGGCGAAACCGCGCTGCAGGAACTGGGCTGCGGTCAGGCGCATGTAGCTGGACTCGGCGCTGCCTTCCCAGCCGTGCAGCAGGAGTGCCAGACCGTGCGGCTCGATCCCGGGCACCACGCTGTGCAGGCCGTTGAGACGCACGCCGTCGCCGCCGTCGACCAGGTGTTCGGTGGTGATCGCGCCGGTCGCGGCCAGCAGCTCGGCGCCGCGGCGGCGACGCCACGGGCTCGAGCCCAGCGCGGTCTGCAGGTGCGGGCTGTGCAGGTACCAGGGCGGGTGGTAATCGGCGACGGTCGAGCGCGTCGGCGCGGCGGGCGCGACCAGCAGGGCGCGGTCCCCGGTGCCGATGGGAGTCAATCCGATCACCGCTGGCGGCTCACGGTTGCGCCATCGCGGCGATGATCCGCTCGCGTGCCAGTTCGGCGATGCGCCGGCGGCCATCGGCCGCGCCCGGCGCGATCGGCTCCAGGAAATGCACCTCGGCGCGGCGCGCCGGTTCGCCAAGCAGGCGCATGAAGTTGGTGAAGAAATTCTCGCCGGGCTGGAACGCCACCAGCGCCTGCGCGTCGCCGCGCACGCCATAGCGCAATGCGACCGGCTGCACCGGCGCGCCGGCCTCGACCGCGGCCAGGAAGATCCGCGCGTGGAATGGCCCGAGCTCGCGCCCGTCGCGGGTGCGGCCTTCCGGGAACACCGCGACCGAGCGCCCGGCGCGCAGCCGCGCCAGCATCTCGTGCAGTACGCCGCCGAGCGACTCGGTGCTGCCGCGGTGGTGGAAGATGGTTTCGGAGCGCAGCGCCATCCAGCCGATCACCGGCCAGCTTGCAATCTCGCGCTTGGCGACGAAGCCCATCATCCGCTGGCTGTGCAGCGCGACGATGTCGGCCCAGGTGACGTGGTTGGCCACGAACAACGTCGCCCCCGACAGCGGCGTGCCGATGCGCTGCAGGCGGAAACCGCAGACCCGCATCATGCCCGCCGACCACGCCCGGATCAGGCGATGGTCCAGACGCTCGCCGCCCATGGGCAGCCCGCCGGTCAGCGGCGAGATCAGCAACACCGTCAGCGGCAGGTCGACGAGCAGGTGCCAGAGCAGCAACGGCACGCGATAGAGGTAGCGCAGGCCGCGTACAAGCCCGCGACCGGCGGCTGGCGCGACTGCGCCGACGGGGGACGGCGGCTCAGTCATGCCGGTCACGATACTGGATGCCCGGTGTGCACGTGGACGTCGTGCGCGAATGACCGGCGCGCGCCGGCGGCACCCGCGCTCAGCGGAAACTGAACATGCCCGGGCGCCAGGTGCGTACATAGCTGGGATTGGTCGAGCCATATCCGCTGCTGCTGCCATAGCCCACCCCCATGTCGCGCTCGCGACGCTGGTGCATGCGGTCGACCAGCTCCTCACGACGGGCGGCGAGCCAGTCGGTACGACCAACCTTGTCCGCGGCCAGGCCGCGACGCTCCGCCCCATGCTGGCGGAAATCGCAGAAATCATCATAGGCATCGAGCTCGTGCTTCAACTCGCGCACCGACAACTCGATCATGATCGCGTCGTCGAGGAAACCCAGCACCTGCACGCTGTCCGGGATCACGTCGTCGGGATCGCAGAAGTACACCAGCGCCGACAGGACCCGGTCCTTGTCCTCTTCGGTCATCGCCCAGGCGTCGTCGCGGACCATCGCGATCATGTCGTCCAGACGCAGCAGGCGCTCGAGGATGAAGTCCGGGATGTGCACCTTCTGCGCATCGGCCAGCAGCTTCACCGAGCAGTCGATGATCTCCTGCGTGGTCCTGCCCTCGGCGGCCTGCTTGGCCTTGGCCATCGCTGCATCGAAATGCTCAAGGTCGTGGTCATTGAGTTCGAAGTTCAGCGAGATCGACATGACGGATCCGGAATCAGGGGGGGAAGACGCGCAGCCTAGGGCGACAGTCACCGGTGCGTCAATTAAGACGCCCAATTGAAGTTACGCCACGCCGGCGGTTGTGCGGCCAATCCGAGCCAGCGGTGCGTTCAGTGGTCGCGCCGCGGCACGACTGCCAGGGTCAGTCGCGAAATGCAGGCCAGGCGCCCGGACTCGTCCTCGATCCGGATTTCCCAGACCTGGGTGCTGCGGCCGAGGTGCAGGGGTCGCGCGGTGCCGGTGACCACGCCTTCGCGCACGGCGAGCAGATGGTTGGCGTTGATCTCAATGCCGACGCACATCACGCCTTCCTCCACGCACAGGTTGCCGGCGCTGCTGCCGAGGGTCTCGGCCAGCAACACCGAGGCGCCGCCATGCAGCAGGCCATAGGGCTGGCGGGTGCGTGCATCGACCGGCATCGTCGCGCGCAGGTAGTCGGGCCCGAGTTCGGTGAACACGATGCCCAGCGGCACCATCGCGGTATCGCGCGACAGCGCATTGAGCTCGGCGAGAGTGGTGTTGCGGCGGAACAGGCGCGGCGTGGCAGAGTCGGTCATCCTGTCAGTTTACCGACGGGGTCGATCAGCTCGTTGTCGTGGCTCCCGGCGCGCGGCCGCGCGTTGGAGAAGCCCGTGTGTGCATCCCATCGCGGCGCGGCGCGACGCGGGAGAGACGCATCGCAGCGGCCACACGAGGGGACTCAACCGCAGCGAAAGTGCGGCTGGCCGTTCCAGGCGTTGGCGTACTGGCGCTGGCTGGCATAACCGCTGCTGCGGCCATAGCCGACGCCGAAATCGCGTACGCGGTGGTCGCGCCGGGCCGGGGCCGGCAGTTGCGGTTGGACGGAGATCAGCGGGAGCGGGAGCGGCGCGGGGATGCGGAGGGTCGGGGTGGTCATGGCAGGCCTCCTGGGCCTTGGTGAATCGGTGTGTTGGTAAAGTACAACACCGATTCAATCCTGCCATGGGCCAGAAGTCACCCGCGCCTCCGTCATATGCACCTTCGATAGGCCGCGCCGCGCCGCCGCGCCGCCGCGCGCAAGGGAGCTCGCCTGCAAGCGCTTGTGCGCCTACAGCACCGGCGCCAACCCCGCCCCGAAGGCGGTGAAAATGCGGGTCAGCACCGCTTTCAGGCTGATGTTGACTTCGGGGAAGTCGCCGACCCCCCGGTAGCAGTTGCGGAACGCGGGATCGCTGGGCAACAGCGGCGCCGGACATTGCGGGCCGGGCTGGAACTCGTAGCTGGTGGCGTAGCGCACCGGCCACAGGTCGAACAGCGGCAGGCGTTCGGACAGCTTGGCCAGCGAGTATTCGATTCCGGAGAACGCGGGCAGCTTGTCGCGCGGCCCGATCGTCCAGCTGTTGGCCGGCGCGCTGTCGCGGCGGATGCTCGTCGCCAGCAGGTGGGCGAAGGCGGGGTCATCGATGACCACCGCGCTTTCGGTGTTGTAGTGGTCGCCGCGCGGGTCGAAGTTGTGGGTGCCGATCACGCCGATGCGCTCATCGAACACCATCGACTTGGCATGCAGGCCGATGCGCACCCCCGCATGCACCAGCGGGACCCGCGCATTGGCGCGGCTGCCGAAATAGCGCAGCGCCCGATCTTCGCCGGCCAGCGCGCTCGGGACGCCGTCACGGCGGCGCCGCGTGTTGGTGCGCTCGGCCGGCGCTCGGGGCGGCGTTCCTTCTTCCGTGACCACGGCCGGCGCAGGTGCGGACGCGCCGATGGGGAGGTCGATCGGTGCATCCGCGGGGAATGGCTTGTACTCGTAGATATCGAACCCGAAGTCGCGCAGGTAGCGGCGTTTGTACTTGTACGCCACCGCGTAGGTAATGAACGAGTCGCTGCCGGCCAGGCTGCTGGTGGACACGATCACCCGCGGCGCCGGATTGCGGCCGTGCAGCGCGCGGAACAGTTGTTGCGCCGGCTTGGACAGCACCAGGTAGGGCGTTTGCAGCAGCATTTCGTGCTGGGTGGCGTCGATCAACTCGCGCAACCCGGTGGAGGCCTTGGCCGGGCCCTGTGGGCCGTCGTTGTGCTTCTGCGGCAGGTCGGCCAGATAGGTGACTGCGCCCACCGCCAGCGCCTGGTCGGTCAGGCGCGTGCGCACCAGCGCGGCGTCATCGGCGTCACGCGACATCGCCGCGACTCGATCTGCTTGCTCGAATGGCGGATGCGCCATCGGCGGCACCCCTGTGTGCAGCAGCAAGCGGCCGACATCGGTCAGCTGCTCGGCCGGCTGGCTGCGGATGTTGCCCCAGAACGCGTCGAAATTGTCCGCCATGTCGCGGGCCACCGGTCCGGCCACGAGCACGTCGCGATCGCGGAAGTTGTAGTCGCTGGCCCAGTCGTAGTAATCGTCCGCGTAATTGCGGCCACCGGTGATGCCGACCGCACCATCGATCAGCAGCAGCTTGGTGTGCATGCGCTGGTTGAGCTTGCGCCAGCAGCAGGCGGCGGCCAGCGCGTATTGCGTATAACTGATATGGGCGCGACTGAACGTCGGGTTGTAGACGCGGATCGAGAAGTTGGCTTCCGCGCCGGCCAGCGCAGCGAGCGTGGCGGTGCGCTCGAGCGCCGACAGCTGGTCGATCAGCACGCGCACCCGCACGCCGCGGTGGGCAGCGGCGAGCAGTTCGTCGAGCATCAGGTGGCCGGCATCGTCCTCACTGAAGATGTAGGTCTGCAGGTCGATCGAGCTGGTGGCGCTGCGGATCAGGTTGATCCGCGCCAGCATCGCATCGGGGCCGCGATCGATGATCAGCGCAAAATGATGCGCGGCGCCGGCGCTGCTGTCGGCGAGGGCGCGCGTCCCCAGCTCATGCAGCGAGGACGGCTGCGCGCAGGCGTCGGCGCTCTGGCAATCCAGAGCAGTCGCGCGGGCGGCGGTCGCGATCGCCTCGGCATGAGCGCGCTGTCCCGCCGTCAGCGTGACGCAGGCCGTGCACGCCAGCGCCAGCAACGCTGCCAGCAGCGTGCGGACGATACTCATGCGCCGGTCCCGCGGCGCACGCGCACGCGCAAAGAGAACCGGACCTTGTCCGACAACGCAAAATTCCAGCGATCCATCCCGTAGTCGGTGCGATGGATGCTGCCGCTGACGACGACATCGCAGTCGCGCGCTGGCTGCGTGCAGGTCGCCGGACTGATCGTGAACACCTCGCGACGATGCACGTCGCGGATGGTCAGCATGCCGGGCAGCACGCCGCCCCGGTGCAGCAGCTCGGACGGGTAGGCGTCGGAAGTGAATTCCATCTGCGGGTAGTGGGCGGCATCGAAAAAGCTGCTGCCGCGGGTGTAGCGGGTGTAAGTGGTGTGGTTCACGATCTCGACCGTGCGGGTCGACAGTTGCAGCCGCACCTGGTGGCGGCCATCGCCGAGTTCGGCGACCTCGCCACGGGCGTCGGGAAAGCGGCCCTGCAAGGACTGGCCCCAACGGGTGCTCAGGGTGAAGCCGATGTGCGAGGCAACCGGATCGATCTCGGCCGCGCGCGCCGATGCCGCGACCAGCAGTGCCGCCACCAGCGGCAGCGCCATTCCCCAGAACCAGGGCGACACGGATTGCGTGGTCACGGCCACCAGAATGCGGAGAGCTTGGCAATCCCGGGTTCGATCGCCGCCTCGGCTGGCAGGCTCAGCACCACGACGCCGCCCGGCGGCATGCCGCGAAAGTCGCCGGACTGGCCGCTATGCATCAGCGCGGCCAGATGTTCGAGCCCGGGGTTGTGGCCAACCAGCAGTAGGCGCTCGGTCTGGCGGTGGTCGTCGGCGAGCTCGGCCAGGGTGCCGGCGGTGCCTTCGTAGATGCGCTCGTCCAGGCGCTGGTCGACATAGCCGACCGCCGCCAGCACCGCCTCCATCGTTTCGCGGGTGCGCCGTGCCGGCGAGCACAGCACGCAGTCGGGCACCAGTTTGTGTTCGGCCAGCCAGCGCCCGGCGGCTTCGGCTTCGGCGAGGCCTTCGGGCGACAGCGGCCGGTCGAGATCGGCTTGTCCGGGGCTGGCCGGTTCGGCATGCGCATGGCGCAGCAGGATGAGTTCTCTCACGGGGTCGCGACCTCGACTGCTGCTTGGATGGGTCAAGAGTAGCCGAGCGCGACGATCCGCGGCGTGAGTCTGTCGTCGCACAGGTAGCGCAAGGACAGCGGAGCAGAGCTCGGCGCTACGGGGATCGTTTCAGGACGATTTCTTCGACCAGCGCAGCAGCGGCTGCCAGTCGCCCTGGTGATCGCGCACGTTCGCGCCGTGGTAATCGAACAGGCTCTTGCCAAGGCCGACCAGCACTGCATACGCCTGGCTGTCGCGCAGCTGCGCCACCAGTGGATACGGCCATTGCTTGAGCAGGTCCAGCGCCTGCTGGGAACTGTTGGTCCACGGCTTGAGCTTGTTGGCGACCAGCCCGACCCGCAACTCGCCGCGGCGCACGCGCGGGTGCTTGGCCAGCGAGTCGAGGAAGCGCACCGACGCCTCGATGTCCAGCGTCGACGGAAGCACCGGCACCACCACCACGTCCGCACGCTCGAGGAAGACGCCCAGGTCGTCGGCCATCGCCCCCGCGGCGGCGTCGATGACCACCAGTTGCGTATCGTCCGGGACCAGCTTGCGCCAGCTCTTGCGCCCGGCGCCCTCCCGCGTGCCGTCGATCGGCAGCACCGCGCTGTCGAGCCCGGCGCGGCGCCGCGCCCAGCGCTGTGAGGAACCTTGCGGATCGGCATCGATCAGCGCCGTGCGCTGGCCGGCAAGTGCCGCCTGCGCCGCGAGGTGGGTGGCGATCGTGGTCTTGCCGACGCCCCCCTTGGAACTGGCCACCAGGATCGTTTTCATCGCCGCTTCCCCATGAATACGCAGATGTCGCGAAGCCGAAGCCTACACCGGAACCGCGCCCCGGTAACCGTGCCGGCCGCGCGTCGCCTCCCGGTCGCGATTAAGATCGTCGCCACCAGCCGGGAGCCTCTCGTGTCGACGATCCAGCCAATGTTCCCGGTGCCGTTCGCGTTCGACCGCCACCCGGCGCCCGAGCGCCTCAATGTCGCCTTGCGCGCACTGTTCCTGGCCCGCGAAGGCGACACCCCCTATCGCAATCCGAGCCCCTACACCGAGCGCAACGAGGCCCTGTTCGAGAGCCGCTTCGACCTGTTCCGCTGGTCCGAGCCCGAGATCGCCGAGCTTCGCGAGTTCTGCCTGTCGCGCACGTTGCAGCTGGTGCAGCAGCTCAACGGCCATTCCCCCGAGCGCATGCGCGCCCTGCGCCTGACGTTGGAGTCGTGGTTCCACATCACCCGCCGGCACGGCTGGTTCGGCGCCCACAACCATCCCAATGCGTCATGGTCGGGCGTGTATTGCGTCGACGCTGGTCGTCCCGATCCCGGCCACGACGACGGCGGCAAGCTGACCTTCCTGCATCCCAATGCACTCGCAGGGATGCATACCGACATCGGCAACGAGTCGCTGCAGCCGCCGTTCAATGTCCAGCACGCCGGCTACGTGCTGGAGCCGGGCCAGCTGGTGTTGTTCCCGTCGTGGTTGCTGCACCACGTCACCCCGTTCGTGGGCGAGGGCGAGCGCATCACGGTGGCGTTCAACTGCGCGTTCGCGTTGTAACCGTCGCGACCACCCCGTCGCAGGATGAGCTGCAGGCTCAGCCGGTCGCGGCTGTCGCCCGCGGCCGGTGCGCGTGCGCCGGTTCCGGCAGTACTTCCCCGGCGCGGCGCATGTCGTCGTCCATCGGGCTCTGACCGGCGCATTTCGGATCGGGAAAACCGAATTGCTGCTCCAGCGCGCGCCCGCACTCGCGCATCGCGTCGGAGGCTGCGCCGGCCTTCGTGCACGCGCCATCGAATGCGCGCATGAAGGCATCGCGGCGACGCACGAAATCATCGCCGCACTGGCGCATCAGGGTGATGCGGTCGAGATCGTCCTGCGCGGCGTTGGTCCCGGACAGGCCGTATTGCGCCAGCTCGGCGGCGGTCAGCAGGCGCAGGTCGCGATTGGGGATCGTCATCATCTGGTCGGCGAGCGCGCCGGCGACGCCATTGCGGGCGAGGTAGTCGCGGACCTGTTCGGTGACGTCCCGCAGTTCGGCGTTGAGCTCGCGGCGGGTGGTCGCGGTGGAACGGTCGCGGATCAGGCGATGGATGCCGACCTTGCCCGCGATCGCGCGCGTGTCGCCGGCGGCCAGCACCAGCACGCAGGCGCTATGGCAGATCGAACCCGCGCGTACCTGGATCGCCCACTGCGCGCCGGCGATGGCGTCGCCGGCACGGATCGCTTCCTCGACCTGGCCGCCGGTGGAATTCAGCTCGAGGATGCGCTCGCCGATGCCCATACGCCTGGCCAGCGTGCCGATGCGCTCGACCAGCGCGGTGAAGCCGGCGCCGATGTTGCCGCGATAACGCAGGCGCACGCTGCCGGTGCGAGCGCCGTCGGTGTCCCGGCACCGCGACAGCGCGTCGACCAGCGCCAGGAAATCCAGCGAATCGATCTGCGTGCCCGCATCGGCCGCGTCGTTGCCGCAACTGATCCAGGCCTCGCCCTCGCCCTCGCGCAGTTGCGCCAAGGGCCAATGGGTACCGGCGAGATAGTTGGCCGGCGGCGGCGCCGGATGGGCGACGGGAGCGCGCGCGAAGCGAGCGTCGCGCCGATTGCCACGGCGCTCGTCACCACGCTCGCCGCCGTGATTGCCCATGGTCACTACTTCGGCATGCGCGAGCGGTATCGGCGACTGGCGCTGGCAGGCCAGTGGCAGCAGGCACAACAAGAGCAGGAGTCCTTGCTTCAGCATCGTTCGCTTCAGCATCGTTCGCCTCCGCATCCACCGCTTCAATACCGGTAATCCAAACATGGGCATGTCCGCCGCGAATTCATGATGCGCCTTCCGCCACCGCGTGACGCCAGTTCCCGGCCATCCTGGTGACATCCACATGAACCCTCGCCATGTCGCAATCGTGGATACGTCAGGTGCCGCGGCGGTCCTTCACCAGGGAATCCACGACCGATGGGTCGGCCAGGGTCGAGGTATCGCCGAGATGTTCCGGCCCAAGCTCCGTGGACCCCGCCTCGGCGATCTTGCGCAGGATCCGCCGCATGATCTTGCCGGAACGCGTTTTTGGCAGGCCCGATGCCCATTGAACGTGATCCGGTGTCGCGATCGGCCCGATTTCCTGGCGCACGTGCGCGACCAGCGCCTGGCGCAGCGCCTCGCCAGGGACTTCGTCGGCGACCAGGGTCACGTAGGCGTAGATGCCCTGGCCCTTCACGTCGTGCGGAAAGCCGACCACGGCCGCCTCGGCGACCTTCGGGTGCGCGGCGAGCGCGCTCTCGACTTCGGCGGTGCCGATGCGGTGGCCGCTGACGTTGATGACGTCGTCGACGCGGCCGGTGATCCAGTAGTCGCCGTCGCGATCGCGGCGGCAACCGTCGCCAGTGAAATACATGCCCGGATAGGTCTTGAAGTAGGTGTCGATGAAACGCTGGGGGTCGCCGTAGACGCTGCGCATCTGCCCCGGCCAGGAATCGAGCAGCACCAGGTTGCCTTCGGCCTGACCTTCGAGCAGCGTTCCGTTGGCGTCGACCAGCGCCGGCTGCACGCCGAAGAACGGCCGCGTCGCCGACCCCGGCTTGAGCGCGGTCGCGCCCGCCAGCGGCGTGATCAGGATGCCGCCGGTTTCGGTCTGCCACCAGGTATCGACGATCGGGCAGCGCGTGTCGCCGACAATCTCGAAATACCAGCGCCAGGCTTCCGGATTGATCGGCTCGCCGACGGTGCCGAGCAGGCGCAGCGATGCGCGCGACGTGGTCTTGACTGGCGCACTGCCATCGCGCATCAGCGCGCGGATCGCGGTCGGCGCGGTGTAGAAGATGCTGACCGCATGCCGGTCGATCACCTGCCAGAAGCGCGAGACATCCGGATGGTTCGGCACGCCCTCGAACAACACCTGGGTGGCGCCGTTGGCGAGCGGCCCGTAGACGATGTAACTGTGGCCGGTGACCCAGCCGACGTCGGCGGTGCACCAGTAGACGTCGTCCTCGCGCAGGTCGAACACGCATTCGTGGGTGTAGCTGGCGTAGACCAGGTAACCGCCGGTGGTGTGCAGCACGCCCTTGGGTTTTCCGGTCGAGCCCGAGGTGTAGAGGATGAACAGTGGATCCTCGGCGTTCATGCGTTCCGGCGCGCATGCGGACGGCTGGCTGTCGACGACGGCGTCGTACCAGCGGTCGCGTGGCATCTGCATGGCGACCGCGGCGTGCGTGTTGCGCACCACCAGCACGGTTTCGACCGTATGCGTGCCGGGCAGCAGCAGCGCGGCGTCGACGTTGGCCTTGAGCGCGATCCTGCGGCCGCCGCGCCGGCCTTCGTCGGCGGTGATGATCAGCTTGCTGGCGCAGTCCTGGACGCGATCGGCGATCGACTGCGGCGCGAAGCCGCCGAACACGACCATGTGGATCGCGCCGATGCGCGCGCAGGCGAGCATCGCGATGGCTGCCTCGGGAATCATCGGCAGATAGATCGTGACCCGGTCGCCCTTGCACACGCCGAGATTGCGCAATGCATTGCCGAGGCGGCAGACGCGCGCATGCAGTTCGCGATAAGTGATGCGCTCGGCGGGCAGCGCCGGGTCGTCGTGCTCGAAGATCAGCGCGACCTTGTCGCCGCGCGTGGCCAGATGCCGATCCAGGCAGTTGACGCTGGCGTTGAGTTCGCCATCGGCGAACCAGCGGATGTGGAAATCGTCGAGCGCGAAACTGGTGTCCTTGACCTGCGTCGGCGGCGTGATCCAGTCCAGGCGCTGCGCCATGCGGCCCCAGAACGCATCGGGTTGGGCGATGGATTCGGCGTACAGGCGGTCGTAGTCGGCGTGGTTGATCCGCGCCTGCGCCGCCACCTCCGCACGCACCGGGATCACGTGCTCCGTATCGTGCGGGTGCG
Source organism: Lysobacter sp. (assembly GCA_031359875.1). GTDB lineage: Bacteria > Pseudomonadota > Gammaproteobacteria > Xanthomonadales > Xanthomonadaceae > Cognatiluteimonas. The sequence continues at coordinate 573 of JANMAO010000224.1, read as the reverse complement.
GGTTGGACATGGCGTCCTCAAATGGCGGGCCTGTGGACGATAAGGCTACAGCTTGGACAAATGCGCAATGGCTACGGTCGCCGCGGCGCGGTTGCCGTCGTCGAAGGCGGTCACCGTCAGCTGGGTGACCGTGCCGGGATCCAGGCAGCGCACGTTGACGTCGATTCCGTCGGGATGGCTGCGTGGAATGTAGAAACTCTTGATGCCGCAATGGCGGCAGAAGCGGTGCCGGGCGGCGCCGGTGTTGAAGGTGTATTCGACCAGCGCGTCGGCGCCGGACAGCTGCCGGAACTGGCTCGCCGGCACGATCAGGTGCAGGAAGTCGCTCATGCGGCAGATCGAGCAGTTGCAGTCCAGCGCCTGCACCTGCGCCGGCGCCTGGAGCTCGAACCGGACACGGCCGCAGTGACAGCCGCCGCGGTGGGTGACCGGCGCCGGGGCGTTCACCGCCGGGCCTGCGACGCCTTGTCGTGGCCAGCGGGCTCCTGCGCCGCTGGGCGCACGACTCGATCGGGGAAGTCGGCACGCAGCGATTCGTCGATCCGGATCGGGCGGGCCCAGTGATCGTAGGTG
>JANMAO010000168.1:0-23261 GCA_031359875.1 Lysobacter sp. | reverse complement strand
GCGGGTGCGGCGGCGGCCGCGGTCTACGTGACGCACAAGGTGCTGCCACTCGAGCATGCGCACTTCGGCCGGCTGCTGCGGCAGACGGTGCTTTCGGCCGAGGCGTTCCACGTGCGTGCGCTGGAGTTCGCGCGCGACATCGGCGACGTCGCGCATGCGCTGGTGCCATTCGCGCCCGACAGCAACCTGGTCTGCCTCGCGCTCAATCCTGTCGGCAATACCGACGTCACCAGCGCGAATATCTTCGTGCGTCGCCTGCACGACGAACTGCGTTGCGATCCACGCCAGCCGCTGCAGCTCAAGCAGTTTTTTGGTTCGGTCACGACACTGCGACCCGACGCACTCGGCGCGCGCGAGCTGCAGCGCATCTTCGCCGCGGTCGGGCTCGACCCGGGGATGCTTGGCAGTGAGGACGCCGATGAAAGCGGCGGCGATCGACTCGTGATCCTGCGACACACGCTGATGAACCCCTACCTGATCGATCATGAGAACGGCATCAGCTACATCGACCTGTATTTCGAACACCTCACCCGGCGCGTGCGTGCGCTGCTGACCGGAGTCTGACGATGCCGCGCACCCTGTCCCAGGCCAGCACGCCATTCGAAGCGGTCGCCTCCATTGCCAACGACGGGCGCGAATGGAACCGGCGGGCACTGCTGCGGTTGCGACAGGAAGCCGCGCGCTCCGCCGACACCCATCTGTTGCATCTCGAGTTCCCCGGATTTCCCGGCATCGGTTTCTATTTCAAGGACGAGGCCTCGCATCCGACCGGCAGCCTCAAGCATCGACTCGCGCGCTCGCTGTTCCTGTACGCGCTGTGCAACGGGCGCCTGCAGGCGGGACAAACCGTGGTCGATGCCTCATCGGGGAGTACCGCAATCTCCGAGGCGTGGTTCGCGCGCCTGCTGGGCCTGCCGTTCGTCGCGGTGATGCCGGTCTGCACCGCGCCGCGCAAGATCGCCGACGTGCAGGCGCTCGGCGGGCACTGCGACCTTGTCGACGATCCTGCCGATGTACATGCACGCGCTGCCTGGCATGCGGCGCAGGGGGCCTGCCATCTCGACCAGTTCGGCCTCGCCGAACGCGCGACCGACTGGCGCGGCAACAACAACATCGCCGAGTCGATCCTCGGCCAGCTGGCGCAGGAACCGGACCCGGAACCCGCCTGGATCGTCTGCGGCGCCGGCACCGGCGGCACGTCGGCGACGATCGGCCGCTACCTGCGCTACCGCGGCCTGCGCACGCAATTATGTGTCGCCGAGCCGGCCGGTGGTGCCTTCGCGCACGGCTGGCGCGAACGTGACCGCGCTGCGCGCGCCACCCGTTCGACCGTGATCGAAGGCATCGGCCGCCCCTGTGTGGAGCCGGGCTTCCTGTTCGAGATCGTCGACGATGTCATCGAAGTGCCAGATGCCGCCTCGATCGCCGCCGCCTGGCGTCTCGAGACCCTGCTGGGTCGCCGCTACGGCGGATCATCGGGCACCAATCTCATCGCCTGCCTGCAGCTCGCTGCCCGCATGCGAGCGCGCGGCGAACGCGGCAGCATCGTCAGCCTGTTGTGCGACCGCGGCGAGCGCTATGACCAGACCTTGTTCGACCCGGTATGGCTACGACGCCACGATCTTGATCCTGCTTCGTGGGATGTGGCGCTGGATACCACGCTTGCGGATGGCCGCTGGCATGGTGCCGAAACCCGCCGCTGATGCGCTGCTTCAGGTACATCCCGTCATTGCGCATCGCATGCTAGTTCGGGCGGTGCTGGAAGCCGCTGACCTGGATCAAGGATCCAGTTCAGTTCAAGCATCCAGATCAAGGATGCTGCATGGCGCGACCGTCTGTCGCGCCCAGCGCACGAGCTACGCCTCGAGACGCCTGAAGACAAGCGTGCCATTGGTGCCGCCGAATCCAAAACTGTTCGACATCACCGTGCGCAGTTCCGCATCCCGGCTTGCAAGCAGGATCGGGAAACCTTCGACACGCGGATCGAGTTGCTCGATATTGGCCGAACCGGCCATGAAACCGCGCTGCATCATCAGCAGGCAATAAATCGCCTCGTGCACGCTGGCGGCGCCGAGCGAGTGGCCGGTCAGTCCCTTGGTCGACGACAGTGGCGGCATCGCGTCACCAAACGCATTGCGCACCGCTTCGAGTTCGACGATGTCGCCTAGTGGCGTCGAGGTGCCGTGCGTGTTGAGGTAATCGATCGGGGTATCGACACCGGCCATCGCCATCTGCATGCAACGCACCGCGCCTTCGCCCGATGGCGCGACCATGTCGACGCCATCGGAAGTCACGCCGTAGCCAACCAGCTCGGCATGGATGCGCGCTCCGCGCGCCTTGGCATGTTCGTAATCCTCGAGCACCAGCATGCCGCCGCCACCGGCGATGACGAAGCCGTCGCGACTGACGTCATACGGTCGCGAGGCGGTCTGCGGTGTGTCGTTGTGGTGCGTGGACAACGCACCCATCGCATCGAATTGCGACGTCATGCCCCAGTGCACTTCCTCGCCGCCGCCAGCCAGCACCACGTCCTGCATGCCATGGCGGATCATGTCCGCCGCCGCACCGATGCAGTGCGCCGACGTCGCGCACGCGGCCGCGATCGAATAGCTCACGCCGCGTATGCCGAACGCAGTTGCGAGCGCCGCCGAGACGGTCGAACACATCGTGCGCGGCACCATGTACGGACCGACCTTGCGCACGCCGCGGTTGCGCAGCAGGTCGCCGGTCTCGATCTGCCAGTGTGGCGAGCCACCACCGGAGCCGGCGATCACGCCAGTGCGTGGATCGTGGATCTGGTCCTCCGTCAAACCCGCATCGGCGATCGCATCACGCATGGCGATGTAGCCGTAGGCCGCGGCATCACCCATGAAGCGCTTGAGCTTGCGGTCGATCTGGGTGTCCAGATCGATCTCCGGCACGCCCGCGACCTGGCTGCGCAGGCCGAGCTCGGCGTATTCGGGGATGAACCGGATGCCGGCGCGCAAGTCGCGCAGCGAAGCCGCGACGCTGTCCTGGTCATTGCCCAGGCAGGAGACGATGCCCATTCCGGTGACCACCACGCGTCGGTTGGAAGCCGGTTGCATGTCAGGTACCCTCCGGCGAGACGAACAAGCCGACGCGCAAGTCGTCGGCGAGGTAGATTTCGCGGCCGTCGACCAGCGTGCGGCCATTGGCGATGACCAGCGCGAGCTTGCCGCGCATCACCCGGCGGATGTCGATCTCGTAGCTGACGAGCTTCGCGTCGGGCATCACCTGGCCGCTGAACTTGACCTGGCCGACGCCAAGCGCGCGACCGCGACCGGGTTCGCCAAGCCACGGCAGGTAGAAGCCGGCGAGCTGCCACATCGCATCGACGCCGAGGCAGCCGGGCATCACCGGATCGCCTTCGAAATGGCAGGCGAAGAACCACAGGTCCGGGCGGATGTCGAGCTCGGCGCGGATCAGGCCCTTGCCATGGCGGCCGCCTTCGGTGGAGATGTCGGTGATGCGATCGAACATCAGCATCGGCGGCAACGGCAGGCGCGCATTGCCGGGGCCGAACATTTCACCGTGGCCGCAGGCCAGCAGTTGCGCATAGTCGAACGAGGAAGGTCGGTTCATGTGTTCCATCGGGAGGAAAACGGAAGCTTTGCATGCCGGCGATATTCGCGCGGTGATGAATGACAGAGACGGTGGATACGCACCCACGTTCACGCCGGATGCGCCGGGCCAGGCGATTGGCGCTCTCGCGTTCATGTTCAGATTACTGCAAGCGCCTGCATTGCGGGAAGCACTTCGCGGATATTCGCGGCCATGCCTGCCCCGAGCCGAATGTCGCCCGACGTTTGATCCATGTCATGGGACGACGACAGCCATGACGCTACCGTACGCCCATGGACGGAGCGCCCGAGGCGCACACGTCGAAACCTGGAGAGCCCACATGACACCACGCACCCACCCACCTGCATCGCTTGCCCTCGACACCCACCACGACATCCGCGACTGGTCGGACCGCACCGCCTTTGCAATTACCCGCAGCCTGCGATTTCTGGCAGATACGTTTTTTGCCAAGCGCTACGGCGATCGAGCGATCGTGCTGGAGACAGTCGCCGCGGTGCCGGGCATGGTCGGCGCGGCGCTGATCCACCTGCGCTGCCTGCGCTGGATGCGCGATGACGAAGGCTGGATCCGCACCTTGATGGACGAGGCCGAGAACGAGCGCATGCACCTGATGACCTTCATTGAGATCGCGCGTCCAAGCTGGCTCGAACGCATGCTGGTGCTGGCCGCGCAGGCATTGTTCTTCACCTTCTTCCTGATGCTGTACATCGTCTCCTCGCGCACCGCGCATCGGCTGGTGGGCTACTTCGAGGAACAGGCCGTGATCAGCTACACCCAGTACCTTGCGGAGATCGACGCCGGCCATGTCGACAACGTGCCAGCGCCGCAGATCGCACTCGATTACTGGAAGCTGCCGGCCGATGCCCGCCTGCGCGAGGTGGTGGTGGCGGTGCGTGCCGATGAAGCCGAACATCGCGACGTCAATCATGGTTTTGCCGATACGTTGCGGATTGATGCGCGGCATCCGGTGGATGCCGTCGGTTGAAATAACCCTCGCCCTGCGCAGCGGGGGTGAAGCAGGGTGAGGGGTACGGCTTTTCGACGGGCCGAGCCTTTCGACGAATAGGAGTGTCAACGCCAGGAGCGACCCCTCATCCGCCCTTCTGGCACCTTCGCCCCGCTACGCGGGGCGAAGGAACCGATGCTCCTCGCACCAAACGAGAGTACGCGGCATTCCCCGGACTCAGTGAGCCCACTCGAACTGCAGCCACAATTTCCGGGTATCGCGCGCAAAGCCATCACTGCGATAGTCGGCAAGCTTGACCAGGCCGATCACGTCCTTGATGACCGGAAACCCGAACGACGCGTCCCACTCGCTACCGTAATGGCCGCCGGTATCGGCCGCGTAGTCGTGCCAGGCGACTGCCCAGTTCAACTTGCCCGCATGGGATCCGCGTCCGAACTTGCCACCCGCACCGAGGTAGCGATCTTCAAGGCCACCTGGTGGCGTCACAACGAACTTGTCGGCCCAGCCGTTGAAGGCATGCAGGGTGGCGAGCGGCGTTTGCAATGCGTGCGCGCCGTTGCCGCCGAGGTGCTCCCAGCCGGCGCGGTAGGTGACGCCATGCCACGCCAGATTCGGTTCGATGAGCCAATAAGCATGCGAAAACGTCCGTGGGTTGTCGGCGTAATCACGCTGTCGCGCGGATTCAAGCGTCCAGCCCCAGCCGTTGCCGTCGTGAAGGTGCGTCCCGGTCCAGCGCAGGCCATAGGTCGCAGTGGATGCGGTCGCCACGTCGCGGTCGTTGTGCAGATAGGCGTAGCCGACCCACTGCTGCGCGCCGCGCTTCCATGCGAGATTGAACAAGTGCGTGGAGAGATCACGCTCACGCGCCAATGGATCCAGCGCGTCGTTGCCATTGACGCGATGCACGCGATCGAGCCAGGCATAGCGTGCAGTCAGCGTCGGCGTGATCTGCCAATCGCCCGCGAGCGCGTCGAAGGTCTGTTCGTTCTGACGCCAGCCGCTGTTGCCGACCCAGCGCTGGTTGTCGAACAGCAGCCGTTGGCGGCCGAGCGTGGCGCCGGCGTGGTCGCCTTTCCAGCCGAGCCACGCCTGGTTCAACTCGATACCCTTGGGATCGGTAATCGCCGGATACATGGTCCGGCCGTTCGCGCCGCTGTTGTAGGCGTCACCGGCGCTGGCGATGCCCTCGCCTTCCAGCAGCGCGCTGAATCCCGTGCCGAAATGCAGGCGCAGGCCCGCGCGCAGGCGCAGCGTGGTCGCATCGGCATCGCGCGCGAAGGCATCGTCATTGACGGCCTCGTGGCGAAGCCGCGCGTTCCACTCGAATTGCAGCGGTGACGGCGCCGACGCGGGCTCGGCCGCGAACACGATCAAGGGGATCGCGAACATCGCGGCGATGGCGCCGGACAGCACCTGGTGGCGTGGCATGTGTCATCTCCTGGGGATGACACACAGGCTCGACCATGGCCCGCGCCTCTGCCTTGACCGGGATCAACCACGCGGCGCACGGATCGACTTTTTGGCATGGAATTGATTCAGGTCACGTCGGCGCCCCTCCGGGTGGACCAGACTGCGCCATCGATCCGCATCCTCAAGGCTTGGAGTCCGCAATGAGAGCAGTGACCTGTCGTCGTGCGTTGTTCGTCGCGATCACGTTTGCCGCGGTCGCCCTGCCGGGTTGCCATCGCGACAACGACGACACGGCCGCCGCGGCCAAGGCTGCGACGACGCCAGCCGACACCGGTGGCTCGCTCAAGGGCGATTTCGGACCGCCCCAGGGACCGGACGTGCAGGCCATCCTGACCAGTCCACCGATGGTGCCGCCGCCGACCGGTCGCCATGCGCCGGCGAAAGTGATCGTCGAACTCGACGTGATTGAAAAGGAAATGCCGATTTCCGAAGGCGTGACTTACACCTTCTGGACCTTCGGTGGCACGGTTCCCGGCAAGTTCATTCGCGTGCGCCAGGGCGACACGGTGGTATTCCACCTGCGCAACATGCCGGACTCGAAAATGCCGCACAACATCGACCTGCACGGCGTCACTGGACCTGGTGGCGGTGCGGCGTCGAGCTTCACCGCGCCCGGCCATGTCAGCCGCTTCACCTTCAAGGCGCTCAACGCCGGGCTGTTCGTCTACCACTGCGCGACCGCGCCGGTCGGCATGCACATCGCCAATGGCATGTACGGACTGATCCTGATCGAGCCGCCGGAAGGCCTGGCGCCGGTCGACCACGAGTACTACGTGATGCAGGGCGACTTCTACACCACGGGCAAGTACCGTGAGAAGGGCCTGCAACCCTTTAACATGGAAAAGGCCATCGATGAACGCCCCACTTACGTGTTGTTCAACGGCAGCGAAGGTGCGCTGACCGGTGACAAGGCACTGACGGCAAAGACAGGTGAAAGCGTGCGTCTCTATGTCGGTAACGGCGGCCCGAATCTCGTCTCGAGCTTCCATGTCATCGGCGAGATCTTCGACAAGGTCTGGTACGAAGGCGGCACGCATTTCCAGGAGAACGTGCAGACCACGCTGATCCCGTCGGGTGGCGCGGCGATCATGCAGTTCCATCTCGAGGTGCCGGGCAGCTACATCCTGGTCGACCACTCGATCTTCCGCGCCTTCAACAAAGGCGCGCTGGCGATCCTCAAGGCCTCGGGGCCCGAGAACAAGGCGATCTACTCCGGCAAGGAAGTCGACGCGATGTACATCGGCCCGCGCGCCGAGCCCAACCTCGCCGCTGTCACCACTGCGGCCGCCGCCGCCAGCACCGGCGTGTTGACCGTGGAGCACCAGATCAAGGCCGGCCAGGTGCTGTTCGCCGGCACTTGCTCTACCTGCCACCAGCCGACCGGTGAAGGCATGCCGGGCGTGTTTCCGCCACTGGCGAAATCCAGCGTGCTGGCCGCGACGCCCCAACGCATCATCGACATCATGCTGCGTGGCCTCAATGGGCCGATCAGCGTCAATGGCCATGACTACAACTCGACCATGCCGGCGCAGACGCAGCTGACCGACGACGAGGTCGCCAACATCGGCACCTACGTGCTCAACAGCTGGGGCAATCCGGGCGGACGCATCCTCAAGGATGAAGTCGCCGCGCACCGCAAGGCCGCGGCCGCGGACGAAGCAAAGCACTGAAGCAGGAGATGCGTCGCTACGCTGCCCTGTTGTTGTTACTCGCACTTCCCATCGTCGGCGTTCTCGCCGGCGATGGGAGCTACGCGACGCTGCCGGGTGGCAGCTTCCGCAGCGCGCTGAAATACGAGGACCGCAAGAACGGCGTTCGCGTCGCGCCGTTCCAGCTGATGCAACGGCCGGTCACCAATGGTGAGTTCCTTGGATTCGTGCAGGCGCATCCGCAATGGCAGCGCAACCGCGTCGCGGCAGTGTTTGCCGAGCCGCGCTATCTATCGCACTGGAGCGGGCCGACACTGCTGCGCGACAAACTGCAGCCGGCACAACCCGTCACCCAGGTGAGCTGGTTTGCCGCCTCCGCCTATTGCGAAGCACAGGGCGCGCGCCTGCCGACCTGGAACGAATGGGAGTACGCCGCCGCAGCCGACGAAACCCGCCGCGATGCACGCAAGGATCCGGTGTGGCTCGAACGCATCCTCGGCTGGTATTCCCGGCCGTCCAACCAGCCGCTGGCTCGTGCGGGACTGCAGGCGCCAAACGTCTACGGCGTGCAGGATCTGCACGGCCTGGTCTGGGAATGGACCGACGATTTCTCCTCGCTGCTGGTCTCCGGCGACAACCGCAACCAGGGCGACAGCGACACGTCGAAGTTCTGCGGCGGTGGCGCGCTGTCGATGAACGATCGCGAGAACTACGCGGTGCTGATGCGGGTGGCGATGCTGTCCTCGCTGGAAGCCTCCGACACCACGGCCAACCTCGGATTTCGCTGCGCAAAGGACATCAAATGAAACAGTTTCGTGTTGCCCTCGCCTTGCTGCTGCTCGTTGCCGCGAGCGCACTCGCCGCACCGGCCTCGCCGCCGTTGCCAAAGGATTCGGTGTACCAGCTGCCGCTGCAACTCACCGACCAGCAAGGCAAGGCCTGGGACTGGCGCAGCAAGCGCGGCAAGCCGCAGGTCGTGGCGATGTTCTATACCTCCTGTCAGGTCACCTGCCCGCTGATCGTCGACAGCGGCAAGGCGGTCGAACATGCGCTGACGCCGGCTGACAAGGCCAGGCTCGGCATCCTGTTGATCAGCATGGATCCAAAGCGCGACACGCCCGCGGCACTATTGTCGGTGGTGAACAAGCGCAGCCTGGACGTTACCCGCTGGTCGCTCGCCAGTCCGAAACCCGACGGCGTTCGCAGCGTCGCCGGCGTGCTCGGCGTGCGCTATCGCCAGCTTGCCGACGGCGACTTCAACCACACCAGCGCCCTGGTGCTGCTCGATCGCGACGGCCGCATCGTGACGCGCACCGAACGCATCGGCAGCCGGCTCGATCCGGAGTTTCTCACTTCAATCCGGCAGGTGCTCGCGCGCTGATTTTCCAATAGGTGTGCGAGGCACTCACCCGGTTCGCAGTAAGCTGGCAACACCGAACCGCACACTGGCCGCATGCTTGAGATCAACGCCCTGAGGCGGCTGCAGGTAGGCCCGATCGGATTTACGCTTGAGCCCGGCGCATGCATGTCGATCACGGGCAAGTCCGGATCAGGGAAAAGCCTGCTCCTGCGCATGATCGCCGACCTCGACCCGCATGATGGCGATGCGACGCTCGATGGCCATGCGTGCTCGCGTATGCCAGCTCCGCAGTGGCGGCGCATGGTGTCGTATGTGGCCGCGAACGCGGGCTGGTGGGAAGAGCGCGTGGCGGCGCATTTCCCGTTGGACACCGACTTCGAAACCCTGTTGCCGTCGCTCGGCATTCCGGCGGAAGCGGCCACCTGGCCCATTGCGCGGCTGTCCACGGGCGAGCGTCAACGCCTGGCCTTGTTGCGCGCCTTGCGCCCGCCCAATCGCGTGCTGTTACTGGATGAGCCCACATCCGGATTGGATGCCACCAGCGTGGGATTGGTCGAAACATTGTTGCGCGAGCAACTCGCTGGCGACGTCGCGATCGTCCTGGTCACCCACGACCCGGCACAAGCGCTGCGGATGGCATCGCGACACCTGGAGCTACGCGATGGCCAACTGAAGGAGCGGTCGACGTGACTGCCCCAGTGGTTGGCTATACCCAACTTGCGGTTGCAGCCACGCTGGTCGTGCTCAATGCAGGACTGTCGTTGCTGCTGAACCTCGGTCTGGGCCGCTCCCTGCTCATCGCCGGAGCGCGCACCGTCGCCCAGCTGCTGCTGGTGGGCTTGCTGCTCAAGACGGTCTTCGCACTCCAGTCGCCGTGGTTGATCACGGCCGTCGTGCTGATCATGTTGATCACCGCCAGCTACGAAATCTTCTCGCGGCAGGAGCGTCGCTTCCTGGGTCTCTGGCGATTTGGCGTTGGGGCTGCCACCACCATGCTCGCGACCCTGTTTGTCACCGCGATCGCGCTGGTGACCTTGCATCCCACGCCATGGTTTTCTCCGCAGGTGCTGATTCCGCTGGTCGGGATCGTGCTGGGCAGTGTCATGAACGGCGTGAGCATCAGCCTCAACGCCTTTAACACCGGCGTCGTGCGTGAGCGTGCCGCGATCGAGGCGCAGCTGGCACTGGGCGTGGACCGCTATGCAGCCTTGAAACCGATGCAACGCAGCGCGCTGCGCAGCGGCATGATTCCAATCATCAACCAGATGTCCGCGGCCGGCATCATCACGCTGCCCGGGATGATGACCGGACAGATCCTTGCCGGGATGGCGCCTTTCCAGGCCGCGAAGTACCAGATCCTCGTCCTGTTCCTGCTCGCCGGCGGATCCGGGTTGGGCGCGCTCGCGGCCACCTATGTGGCCGTCTGGCGAACCACCGATCACCGCGACCGATTGCGGCTGGATCGCCTGTCGTGAACTGAAAGAAGTTTTGACCAAATGTGCGGCGTGGACATGCCAGGTTCGCCGTCCGGCAGGCCCGTCATTTGACGACCAGTTGACCCCGCATCAACATCCAGTGCCCCGGCGCGGAACAGAAGAACGTATACGCGCCGCCGGCTTTCAGCAGGCTGCCCGCGAACGTGGTGCTGGTCGTTTCGCCGCCACCGATGATCTTCGTGGAGGCGATGACGCGCGGATCGCTGGCGGGCACGTAGTCGCCGGCCAGTCCCGCCTTGGCGCCGGCCTGCGCCACGGCCTGGAACGCGTCGGACGACGTCACCACCACGTTGTGTCCCATGGCCTTGGCCGGCAGCTTGCCGACATGCGCCAGGTTGATCGTGATCGCCTTGCAGGTTTGGTCGACGGTGACCGTGCGCTGGTCGAACTTCATCGCGTCGTTGGCTTTGAGGTTGATGTCACATGTCTCGGCGTGAACGACGCCCGAGGCAAGCAGGAGGAGTGGGAGAAGAATACGCATGGTCATGAACCTCGCTGAATCAGGGAAGTCGGCTGCCGATCACAGCGCCAGCCAGACGTAGACGAACATCGTGTTGTTGTCGCTGGCGCTTCGGCCTGCGCCGTCAATGTTGTTCACCGCGCCGCTGAAACGGGTGTAGAACGTGTACTGCGCGCCGAGGCGCATATGGGGCCACATGTGGCCCCCCATCGAACCGCCTTCGTGGTGTTCGGGCGGATTCCAGTTGACTTCGACGATGCCACCGCGGGTATTGGGCGTGCCGTTGTCGCCATACAGGATGTGGTCGGTACTGCCGTCGCTGGTGAAAGCACCCAGGGTGGCGCCCCATGTGTTGTGCAACCAGTAACTTGCGTTGAGGTTGAGCGCGCGCAGCGAACCGCTCGCGTGTTCCGCGCCGCCGTCGGCGAAGGTCGCATCCAGGTGCTGGCGCTCGTCCACGTACAGCGCGTTGACCGTCACCGTGTGGTTGCCATCGCCGAAGTACTGGTAACTGGCATCCACGCCGAGGTCACGGAAGCGATCCGAGGGGCCGCCGTCGATCGCCACGGCATGGCCGGCGAGGTCCTCTCCCACCAGTCCCTTTCTGGCGTTGAGCGCAAAGCCACCGACTTCGAAATTGCCGCCGGCAATATCCTTTGTGTAGGCGATCCGGGCGTAGGGCGCCAAGCCGGACAGCCGTCCGCCGAAGTCCGCGTTGACGTGCCGGAGGAACGAGGGCGACAACGAGCGGTAACCACCCAGCTCGACGTACCACGCACCATCGATCTGCGCGTACGCGCTGGCACCGATGACCTGGCCACCCAGGCCGCCGAACAGGATCGGCGCCGCCGGTGCGCCTGGCGCGAGATCCGGCGCCATGTACGGGTATTGCCAGGCCGGCGCCGTGTTGAAAACGTCGGTCAGGCTGGGATTGTTGTTGACGGTCAGGCCCCAGATGCCGCCATGTTTGGCGCCGGCGAACGCACGCGCGTAGCGCAGCTCGGTGTTGTCCCAACCAAGCAGCCCGCCGTTTTCCGAATAGGTCGCCTGGGAGAAGACACCCAGATGTTCGCTGATGCGCCCGGCGAGGAAGACCGACGCCTGCTGCAGCTCGATGTTGTCATTGCGGCTGAAGTGCTTGGCCGGTGCGTCCACCTGCGCCTTCTGCGTGTGCGTATACGACTCCACGAGCATGGCCGACAGCGGGATGTTCGCGCCGTCGCCGACTTTCAGTGTGTACCCGGACAATTTGAACTGGCGCCCGAACGGCGTCAGCTGCGGCCCGAAGCCGCCAACATGGCAACCCGTGCACGCCTGCCCGGTCTGCCGGGCAAACGAGGGAACCGCCAGCGCGCTTGCCGAGTACAACACCAGCCCTGCCAAGGCCACCCGCAACAACCACTTCGGCGCGCGGGCCGAATCTCGCTTGCCGTCATCGATATCGCAGCGCTTCATGGGCTTGTCCCTGGGTGATATGCCGATACTTCAGGTCACGGCGCCAGCCTGCCTTGACCGGTACGCGGATACCTTGACTTGGATCAATCGCCGACGGCGCGACGGACGCCCTTGCGTCTACTGCATCGGCATTGCTCCCCGACTTGTCATCCTTGAATCCGCGAAAGTCCGGATGGCGCCTTACCCACTTGCCCCCGGTGAAGCTGTCGACAACGCATAGCGATTGCGACCGCCGCGCTTGGCTTCGTACATGGCATGGTCGGCGGCCCGCAACAATTCGTCCGACGTGGTGCCGTCGGTGGGGAACACGCTGATGCCAAGACTGGCGGTAACCTCGACCGCATGCCCGTCGAGCAGAGCCGGCTCGGCAATCTGCGCGACCAGCTTCTTGGCAACAACTTCGACGCCGTCCGGGTAGTTGATGTTTCGCAACATCACCACGAATTCATCTCCGCCCAGTCGCGCGATGGTGTCGTCGGGCCGCACGCAGGTACGCAGCCGCGCCACTGTTTGCACCAGCAACTGATCGCCCGCCGCGTGGCCGAGGCGGTCGTTGATGTCCTTGAATCGGTCCAGATCCAGCAGGCCGATCACAACAAGCTCACCGGATTCCCGTGCCTCAGCGAGGGAACCGCTGAGGATCGCCGCGAAGCCGGCGCGGTTCACGACACCCGTCAACGGGTCGTGCTGGGCCTGGTGGCGAATGACCTCCGCCGCCTGGCGGGCGCTGGTGATGTCGCGCACGGTCAAGCCAACGCCATCGCCCAGCTTGACCAGCTGCATGTGGTACCAATGCATCTCGCGCAACACGGAACCGCGCTCCAGAATGGCCGGCGCACCGGTGGTGGCAACGCCGATGCAAGCCGCCAGCAAACCGTCGGTGCGCAGCACCGGAATCAGGGAGCACATGCCATGTCCGAGGATCTCGTCGCGCGCTCGACAAAGCATGTGTTCGCCGGCTGAATTCAGCATCGTGTAGCGCAAGTCCTGGATTGCGCCCTGATCATCACGCATGCATTCGAGGACAAAAAATGCGTCGAGATTGCTTTCCATCGCCGCTTCGACCCGGGCCAGACCGGCCCGTGCTTGTCCCCGGGAGTCTTCGAGTGCCGTGAGCAAGGGCGCCAGCTGGCGGCGCATCACCCACAACCCACCACCGACCACCAAAATCAGGAAGAACAGGGTTTGCTGGAACCGATGGCGGATCGGTGAATAGATCTCCGCGATATCACGCTTGACCACGAGGCCGAGGCTCGTATCGCCGATCGGTCCATAGCCCGCCAGCACGCGATGCCCGCGGTAATCAAGCGCCACGATGGTTCCGGTCATGCCGCGCAACGCATGATCCATCGGCAAACGCTGCCCCGCTACCACCCGGGGGGTCGTGAACGGCTTTGGCCGGCTGCGCAACGGAAAGCAATGCAGGCTTGTTGCATCGCCGTCGCACACGGCCATCTCCGCCGTCTCACCCCAGCGGTTCGTTGCCACGAGGGCTTGGGTCAGCACGTCGAGGGACTGTTCGGTCACGAGTGCATCCGTGCCGCCCAATCCATCGCCAACGGGCAACAACTGGCGCAGCACGAAGCCGTGATCCCACAACAGCTGTCCACCTGACACTCCGGAAATCGCCACGACGAGTTCCGGATGCGCTGCGTGGCCAGTGAGCGCCACGTGCTGGCCGTTGGCTTCGAGGGCTACGTAGGAAAATCCTTTCGAACGCAGCATCTCGGCCCAGCCGCGCAACGCCTCCAACCTTGCCAGCTCGGCGTGAGCGGCGAACGCACGCGTGTCCACCAGCAAAAAGTTGCTGCTCGCCACATCGGCGCGCGTGCTGCGGTTGGCGATCGCCTGCTTGAACAACGCAATCCGGTCCTTGGTGATCTGCAACAGCGCGTCCTGCTGCTGTCGCTCTACCTGCTCCTGGAGAAAGGAAAAGCCCACGATGCCCGCGCTACTGGCGATCACCAGCAGCAATAGCGCGGCGGTGCGGAACACGGCAGCACCTTCCTGATCGGTCTCAGTGGCGACTGCAGCCTGCCGGGCTCTGACATGGGACTCCAGGCCAATTCCGAGCGCAATCATGCCGAGTCCGGTATGGGCAGCCATGCGCACCACGCCGCTCCACTCGTACAGATATTCCAGTTGCAGCGCATACCCCAGGACACCGAACAGCCCGATCGTCGCCACCGCAACCGCCGCGGCGCGAGCCCATCCGATGGCCCATTTCGCCGGCGCGCGCGCAAGTGCAACCAGCCCGGCTCCGAACAACAGCAACGCCAAAGCGGTATTGGGAGCCATCCGACCGGGGTGCGGATACTCGGGCTCGAGCAGCCGATGCAGTTCGGGCAGGGAGAGTGCAGGATTCAGGTCGAAGAAAAGCACCACGAGTTCTTCCACCGCCAGCACGACCACCAGCACGCCGAGCACTGCAGAAATGATCGAACTTCCCCGCCGATTGGCGGCGGCAACCCACAGCCCCAAGCCGGCAAGCACAAAGCCGATGCCTGTGTTGACCACCATCGGCGTCCAGCCCGGCTGCAGCCGGACGAGGGCGGGCATGTGCAACGCCCATCCGGCAAGCGTGGTCAACCCGAGCGCAAGGGCGAAACTGGCACATGCCTTGGGGGTGAGATTGGAAACTTTCACTGCACGCCAGGACTCAACGAAGCTGGAACGGGACGGCTGCACGGCGACGGCTCCGTCCATAAGGGACGGGAAGGCCCTTCAAAACGCGCTGCATCAATGTCTTCGCGCACGCGCTGACGATACGGCAAAGGTGGTGATAGCGCGGTAGGCGGGCAGGCCATGACGATCCTCCCGAGTCGTTGAACTATGATTCCGCCATGGAACTGAACCCGATGGACGCCGTTGAGGGCGCGAACGAGCCAACGGCCGGCACCCGCGATGCCCGGAACGCTCGCTTGAACACATGGGTCGCCCTGACGGTCGCGATCCTCGCCACGTTCATGGCGGTGTGCAAGGTCAAGGATGACAACATTGTCCAGGCAATGCAGCAGGCGCAGGCCGACCGGGTCGACCACTGGAGTTACTACCAGGCACGCAATCTGCGCGAGGAAGTCGCCAACGCAACGCTCATGCAACTCAAACTGAGCGCGGATGATCGCCCTAGCGGCCGGCAAGCCGCCTACGCCGCCGCGATCGCGAATTACACGACGCTGGCCAAGGACCAGGCGAACAAGAAGCAGGCCGTTCTTGCGCAGGCGCAGGACGATCAGAAAACGTACGACGCACTGAATGTCCATGACGATCAGTTCGACCTGTCTGACGCCCTGCTGGCCATTGCCATTTCACTGCTCGCCCTCACCGCACTGACCCATAAGCGCTGGTTGTTCTGGGTGGCGCTCATACCGACTTCCGGGGGCGTGCTGATGGGACTCGCAGGTCTTTTTGGCTGGGCACTGCATCCCTCCGCCCTGACCACACTCCTGAGTTGACGATGCCCCGACGGCCAAGCCGAACCAACGGCACGAAGCGCAGCTGAGGAACGCAGCGCCTACATCGGAAAGGATCGTTGAGTCATAGGCCTAATCGCCACTGATCGCAGCAACAGGTTCGGCATAGATGGGCCTGGATGATTGGCGCAGCAGGATCGTCTTGACCCACTCGGACAAACCGTTCTCAAGCACTCGCCACGAAGCATCGGCAACCAGCAGCGCACACACGATCGCCGCAAATACAAAATACCAGGTGTGGGTAAACGGCTCGAACCCCACCTTCTTCATCAGTGCGATGCATGCGGTGAACGTCAGCGTATGGGTCAGGTAGAGCGAGAATGACACCTTCCCCAGCCAAACCAATGCGCGCGGAGCCGGGATGTGCATTTGCTTGCTGGCAAACGCCATTGCGAACATGACCAACGCCAATGGCCCGCCCCACTGGCCAATGCCGTGGAACGCGGCGGCGCCGGAAATGGTCCAGTAAATTGCGAAGGCGATCGTGGCGACGCAGGCAACGACGAGGCTGGTTGGCGTCCCCCATCGAATCGGAGACCGGTACGCCAAGCCGATCACGACGCCGGCTGCGAACTCCCAGACAATCGGATTGGTGATCTGCTCGATCCAGGCAGGAAATCCATGTGATTGCGCGGGATCCAGCGACACGATTCCGGTGGCCATCACCGGCAGGATCACCAGTGACGCGATCAGCCAGCCAAAGAAGACATTCCATCGCCACTTTCCGCACAGCATCGACAGGCCAAACACGAGGTAAAAATACGCCTCGAAATTCAGCGTCCAACCCAGGGGATAAGCCAAGCCAAGATAGGGCAGCTGCGTTGCATTGACCGGCAGGAACAGGAAACTCCTGGCCACGACCGGCCAGTCGCTGACAAAGAACCCGGCGCCGTCCAGCACCAGTACTGCGATGATGGAAAGCACGACGTAAACCGGCCAGATCCGCGCGAATCGCTTGATGAAAAAGCGCCCGACATAACCTGCAGTTCCGTCAGACCCTGCCGTGGTGTAGGCCATGATGAAGCCGCTGACCAGAAAGAACAGGTCGACCCCCATCGCCCCCGGAAACATGAGCCGCTGGGCCAACCCTTCCCACTGCGTTCCTTCCGGAAAATGACGCGCGTGCGTCAGCACCACCATCATGGCCGCGATGCCGCGCAAGGCTTGTATCCAGTCGATCGAACGTTTGTTCACCGGGGGAGTTTAGCAATCCCCTCCATCGCGCTATTTCTTCTTCCTGGGCGCCTTACTCGCGGGCGCAAGCACACGCGCCTGCGCTTCCTTCTTGCCCAGCGCACGCAGGCCCGCGAGCGCCGTCACCTGATTCGGCCTTGGTACGGCTTTGCCAGTCTCCCAGTTGTAGATCGACTGAGCGCTGACGCCGGCCAGCGTTGCGAAACTCGTTGCCGATAAACCCAGGCGCGTACGTAGCGAGCGCAGGCCTTTGGCTACAAAGCGGGCGGGTTTGGTCTCCGCGTTCATCTCTGCGGTTCTCGGGCGGGCTCGACTGGACGCTGCGATCTGACGCTGCAGCAAGGCAACCTGGCGCTTGAGCGCGGCAATGTCCCTGCGATAGGTAGCGTTCGCTTTTCTCAGAGGCTCGACCAGCACTCGCGCTTCTTTTCGTGACAGTCGCGTAATTTCGTTTCTGAGTACGGAGCCTAGACTGGTCATGGTGTGGCCGATGTATTTGAGGGGGGGTAGCTCCAATGCTACCGCATAGTATTTAGGGAGGCGGAAAGTCGGCGCCAAGGCACCCGCGAAGCGCAACTGCTTGTCGCTGCCAATCTTTAGCCTGGACTGCTGCCGGTTCGGTAGACACGCCCCTAAGCTCATTGCATCCGCTGTTCGAACTGTTTGGGATTCGCTGCCAATGCACCCGCAACCGGTATCACCTGCATGACCATTCATTGCATGCAAGAAAAAGGCGCCTTTAGGCGCCTTTTTCTTGCATTGCGAGGTGATGGATCTATTGCGTGGTCAGCGAAACATCATCCACCAGGAACGAGGTCGCCAGCGACGCGTCCTCGGCGCCTTCGAAGTCCACCCGCACGGTCTGGCCCTTGTACGCGGTCACGTCGAACGTGCGCTGCACGTAGCTGGTGCCCTTGTTGAGGTTGGAATACGTGCCAAGCGTGGCCAGGATCGCGTTCGCGGTGCTGCGCAGCTGCACCTTCAGCGTGTCGTAGACACTCGTCGTCGTGGTCTCCGCGCTGTCCACGCGCAGCCACACGGTCAGTGTCGCCTTGGTGACCGTCGCCGGGATGGTGACGGGCTGGAAGGCGTAGTCGGTGTGGGTACTGCCGTAGCCATTGAGCCAGGCTTTCCACGTGCCGCCATGCGCGGCGTACGTGGCGCTGCTGGTAATCACCCCGCTGGAGGTCGTCCAGTTGACCGCACCCGATTCGAAGCCGCCATTGACCATCCGCTCCGTCGCGGTCGTGGTGTTGCTCACCGAGAACGCGACCGTGGTCGAAGTCCCGACGTTGTTGGCGGGGTCGTAAGCCTTGGCGACGAGGTTGTGGCTGCCGTTGGCGAGCGTCGTCGAATCGAGCGTGACGGCGTACGGCGAGGTCGTGTCGCTCCCCTTCAACGCGCCGTCGACGTAGAACTCGACCTTGCTCACGCCGACATTGTCGGAGGCGGTCGCCGATAGCGTGATCGTGCCGCTGGTGCCCGACTCGCTGGTGCTGACCGTTGGTGGTGTCGTGTCGGTGGTGGTGTTGGTGACGCTGAAGCTCGTCGCCGTGGACGTGGTGGCATTGCCGGCGGCATCGTAGGCCTTCGCCGTGAGGCTGTGGCTGCCGTTGGCGAGCGTCGTCGAGTCCAGCGAAAGCGCGTACGGCGAGGATGCATCGCTGCCCTTGAGGACGCCGTCGACATAGAACTCGACGTTGGTCACGCCGACGTTGTCAGACGCGGTCGCCGACAGCGTGATCGTGCCACTGGTGCCGGACTCGGTCGCGCTCACGGCCGGTGGCGTGGTGTCGCCGGTGCCCGTGCCTTCAGTCACCCAGATCGGTGCCGACCACAGCCGCAGGCCATTGGCCTGGGTCACCAGCGCGTAGTAGAAGTGGTCGCCACTGGCTGGGGTGAAGCTGTAACTGCCGCTGCCTTCGGTGAGCTGGGTCACGGTGCCGTTGCTGCCGGGCACGCCCTGGAAGAATTGCACGCGCTGCGCGGTCTGCGCGTTGCTGCTGGCGTAGTTGGCGGTGAGCGTCAGCGGCCCGGCGTTGGTGAACGTCTCGCCCATCACATGGCCATTCGCGGTCAGCACCAGCTGTCCGGATTTGTCCTCGGTGGCGAACACGCGGCGCGCGCGCAGGGCATCGAGGAAGTTGATGGTGTTGTATGTCGCCGACGTCGGCAGCAGCACGCCGGTGCGGTTGGTGAAGCTCAAGCCCCAGTTGGCGCAATGGTTGTCCTGGTCGCTGGAGGGCGCGACGTGATAGCCACGCTCCAGCAGGATGTTCCAGGCCCCTTCGTAGCTGCTGCGGCCGGTTTCGGTCTGGGTGAGGTTGGTCGAGAACGCGGAGCTGTTCAGGACTTCGGCCAGCACCATCACCTGCGCACCATTGGCGTCATAGCCGAGCGCGGTGCCGTTGACCAGGAACTGGCCGCTGGTCGCGGGATGGTTGAACTGGCCGATCCAGCCGCGCGACTTCATCGTCGCGTACAACGACGGGTAGTCGCTCTTGGGCGTGTTGACCTCGCCGATCAATTGGCCGGAGCCGTTGAGTTCCCATTCCGTCAGGGCGTCGACGTTGATCAGGTTGAGGTGTCCGCCGTTGCTGATCACGCCCCACTCCAGCCCGTACAGCGCCAGGAATCCCGGATGCGCGGCGCGGTAGTCGGAGGCGGCCTGCAGGCCGCTGTGGAACAGGTTGATGGCGGTCGCCGGGACGGCGGATGCGTTGGTGCTGTCCGAGCCGTCGAACATGTGGTTGTGCTCGGAGGTCAGCAGAAAATCGCCGCCGGCCTGCGCGCGCATCATCTCGTAGGCGTCAGCCGGGCCATAGACGCCGGTCTGTGGCGCCGATGCCCCGGTGCACTGCGCCACCGGCGCGCCACCGTCGCTGTGGTTGGTCTGGCTGTGCAGGTTGCCGTAGTAGATCGTGTACGGCAGGCCGCCGCCCGCTGCCACTGCCTGCGTCATCGTCGGCGTGCCTGCAGACAGCGATTGCGCCGCCGCGGATCGCATGCCGCTGCGGGTGCCCACGCCCAGTCCGGAGAACACCGGCATGCGCGGGATCGGCATCGCACCGATCATCACCGCGATCTTCTGCTGCATGACTTCGTCGGGGAACGCCGCCAGCGAATCGGCGACGATGTCGGCCGTCGGGCGGCCCGCGTCGGCCGGACGGGTGACCGTCGGCGCCGCGCGCAATTGGAATTGGTAGTAACCGGCGGCGAGCGCACGACCTCGCGCGTCGCGACCGTCCCACACCACGTTCGCGCTGCCACGCGTGCTGGCCAGCGGCGCGATGCCGCGCCAGCTCCTGACGACGGTGCCGTCGGGTGCGATCGCATCCAGTGCCCAGGCCGCACTGGTGGCGTGACCGGCGTAGGGATAGTCGAATTGCAGCGAAACCGGCCAGCGGCCACTCTTGGCGGCGAAAGGTGCGCTCAGGACCGCGTTGAACTCGTCGTGATCGGGATGGACGAAATCCGCAGCGTTGAGCGATGTGCACGCAAAGGCAACCATGACGGCGAGTGCGCGCCGGCGCGAGTTATGTCGAAGCATCGATTGATCCCCAGGAGGCCGCATCCGTGCGGATAGGTGTCCAAGGCGTTATGGTCAGGTGTCAATGCGACCGTGGGATGACGCTTTCGCCCAGCCCCCGAATGACCGCTTCGACGCCACCGACAAGATGTGCGCGATCGGTAACCGCCGCACCCTGACTTTAACTTGATACGAAGCGGAGGCATGTTGCCGTGCAACACGCCTGTCACTAGAGTCTGCCTTAGTTGTCCGGTTGCCTTATCGGAGTCACCGCATGTCCCCGTCCAAATCCCTTGTCGGCCTGGCCTGCTTCCTGGTGCTTGGCGCATGTCGCAGCATGCCCGGGACAACGCCGATGGGCGACTCCGCGCCTGCAACTGCAATCGCCGTTGCACCACAAGGCCCGCCTGCCGATGACAACCTCAACGCGGTGGTCTGGCAGCAGACCTCGGAAGAATATCGATTGATCGCGACGGAAGTCTGGCTGGCCGCAGGACACCAGCTCGATCGCGCCCTGAAGGATCGGCGCTGGGACGCCCTGGTGCGGGAAGACCGCGATACGCCGATCCCTGGGCTTGCGCCTGCCGTGATCCTGGATGTCGACGAAACCGTGCTCGACAACTCGCCCTATCAAGCTCGACTGATCCGCGATCACAAGTCCTTTGACGAATTCTCGTGGTCCAACTGGGTGCATGAGGAAGCGGCGACCGCGGTGCCCGGGGCATTGGCCTTTGCCCGGGACGCGACCGCCCGCGGCATCACGGTTTACTACCTGAGCAACCGCGCTGAAGACCTGGGCGAATCGACCTTGAACAACCTCAGGAAGCTGGGTTTCCCGATCGCAAACCGCGAGCAGTTCCTGGGCTTGGGTTCGATCCTGGATGGCTGCGAGGAAAACGGATCGGAGAAAAGTTGCCGCCGACGTTCCATCGGTCGCCATCATCGGGTGCTGTTGCAGGTGGGCGATCAGATCGGGGACATGGCGACGGTACTGGCCAACACGCCCGAAGGTCGGACCCGCGCCGTGGCTCCCTACCTGCAATGGATCGGCGAGCGCTGGTTCGTCCTTCCCAATCCGACCTATGGCAGCTGGGAGCCCGCGCTGTTCAACAACGACTGGGCACAGCCGGCGGCAGCACGTCGTCGCCAGAAGATCGATGCCCTGCGCTTTTGACGGCGACTGCGCGCGACTTGATGTCGGCGGGCACCGTCGCTGATCCGAACCACTACACACTGGTCACCGGCCTCACGCCCGATCACCACGGTATCGTCAACGGGGAGCATGGCTACGACAACGCCGCACCCGGGATGCGTGCCTTGTTTGTCGCCCATGGCCCAGCCTTCGTGTGCGGCTTGGAACTGAAACCATTCCCCAACGTCGATGTGTATCCGCTGCTCGCGTATTTGCTGCACATCCCGCCCTTGCCCAATGACGGCGATCTCGCGCCGCTTCGGCGGGCGTTGCGCGACACCGCGCCCCGATCGGACGCAGCACGATGTCCGGCGAGCGCCATCCGACCAAAGTCGCGGTAGGCGCGACAGCCACATCGTGAAACGAGCGTAACGGGCGCGCGTTTCACAATCGGGTGGGTGCTCCCGTCGTAACGTCCGCAGCGCACTCCGAACAAAAAAACAGCCGGGACTTGCCCGGCTGTTTTCATGACCTTTTACGGTTGCTCAGAAGGTGTAACGGAGCGTTGCCAGGACCGACCAGCGTTGCGACGGATTGAAATTCTCGTTCACCGGCAGGGCCTGCGGGCTGTACTTGCCGCCCTGGTTGTACTGCGAACCGGAAATGTCATACAGGTACTTGCCGGCCGAACCACTCGGGCAATCGAGGGTGACCGTCGCCGTGCAGACGCCGGCGTAGTTGGCCAACGTGCGTTCCAGCGGGAAGTTGGCCCGGTGCTCGACGCCCCAGTTCTTGTTGAGCATGTTGAGGACGTTGAAGAAGTCCAGGCGGATCTCGGCTTTCTGACCCTCGGCAAAGCCCGGCAGCTTCTGCTTCAACGACAGGTCGAGCTGGCTGATCCACGGTGCGCGCCCGCCATTGCGATCGAAAATCTCACCCTGGTGGCTGGCCAGCTTCCTGTCATTGCCGATGTACTGGAAGAAGGAATTCGTCAGGCCGGGCACGGCCAGCGTGGTGCGCGTGAACACGACATCCGAGGCCCTCGGGACGTACGCCAGGTCATGCGTGTAGGAGTCGCCGTTGACATCGTTGCCGAAGATCCAGCTGTATGGCGCGCCGCTGTGCCCATCGTAGAACGCCGAGATCTGGGTGGCGTTGTCGCCGAAGAAGTTGTGCTGCCAGGTCGCCGTTGCAATCACGCGATCGGGAATCGAGTAGTTGGAAACGGCGGCGTAATCGTCGTTCGGGTTGACCCAGTCGCGGTTCTGGAAGCTGCTGTTGGCAACGCTGGACGTGCCCGGATTGACGTCGCTGGCGCGGCTGTGGGTGTAGGCAAGCTTGGCCGACCAGTTGTCGGCGAACGGCTTGGCAAGCGACAGCGTCAGGTTGTCCGACTCACCCTTGTTGGAGTTGGTCAGCAGGATGACCTGCTGGCCGAAGGACGGATTGGAATTCCAGCGCGTGGTGTTCGCG
>JANMAO010000116.1:0-1682 GCA_031359875.1 Lysobacter sp. | reverse complement strand
AACGGTGTTGACCCACAAGGTGAACGGCAGCACCGAAGATGACCGACCCGTCATTGGTGCGAGCCTCTGGCGTTTTCGACGCCACGGCGTGAGCCCGCTTCTGAGAGTCTGTCAGGAGTTTTGTGGGCAGAACATCGCATGACAGCTAGGGTCGTGCCGCCTGTAAACTTGTCGCAATCAACTTCAGCCGATGTGGAATCGTTCCATCCGCGCTGGCTCGGGGAGCGAGCGGGCATGAGCCGGTCCGTAGGTGAGTCGTCAAACAGACCAAAAGTGCTTCGCCGCTCTCACACCTTGGCGTCGGCCCTACTCCTGCAAGCCTTGTTGCTTGTTTCGGCCGCGGTCGGCGCCCCCGTTCTCTTGGATGAAGCAACCCCGCCGTCATCGCGGTCGCCGGAGTTGACCACCGAATCCGGGCACGGTGCTCCAACACCAGTCTCGTCGCTGCCGGGAGCCGCCACGACACAGGCTGAAGTCTCGCGGTCGGGGACGCCACCGCCGCAACAGCACAATCCGACCAGCCCGGCAGCTTCTGATCCCGCGCGATTACAGAGTCATGATGCAGCGCGCGAACTCGTCGTGCGCAATGCACGCTCGAAAGTCACCGGAACGGTGCCCGCGATCGATGGTGACGGCAGCACGGATATCGACCCCGATCTGAAGGAGGCGGCCAAGACCGCGCTCCAGTGGGCCCGGGAGGCAAAGCATTGGGTTACGCCGGCTAGCTCGGGGGCCGATGATGGTACTTTTCAACAGCTTGAACCGACGGACGGTTCGACGTTCGAGAAGGGCCGCGGCGCGGCGGGCTCCATACGGATCACTCCATCGAAGCCCGAGCCAGGTACTGACCTGCCGTATGCCAGATCTACCGTCGCTGAGATCGACTTGATCCGCGAGGCGATCAAGTTCATAAGGGAAGTCGCTTGGAATCCGGTCACCTGGCTGCTGATGCCACTGGTGGCGCTCGCCAGCGTGGCGGTGTGGGTCGTGCAAAACCGTGCCCAAACCGAGAGGCGCCAGATGAGTGGTTTGGCCGCTCGCGGCCAGCGCGGGTCGCCGGCACCGCATCGACGCAAGCTCAAGAGGAGATCAAGCCAAACGGCCGGCACGCCGCCACCTCCGGAACTCCGGTCTGACGTGATACCGGTGCGACCTAGATTGCGTCGATCTGCAAAGCGGCGATTGGATTGAGCCTCCGCCGCGGACTCTCGTTTCGAGTGCCCGTGCCCAGATCCCTCGACAACAGCGGGTCGGCGGGGTAACCCGCCCGGCGGTGTGAGCCGCCAGCTTGGTCGTGGGTCAACGCAAGGCGAAGTCGCAGCGCGATATCTGTCAAAAGCAGCTTACGACAGATCGCAAGCCGTCCGCGCAACGGGGGGGTAAGGCCAACGAGGTCTCGATCATGCGATGCACCGCTCGCTGACGTTGGTCATCCTGCTTGGCCGCCCGGAGGGCAGCCATGCAGGCGAACAACTGATCGGTGCAACTGTGCCGCCTTCAAGCGACCATCACGTCAACCAACCGGGAATGGAAATATGCGTCCTCACCGCCGAATAGGCGCGGTTCGTGATCGCCGTTCACATCAGCATGGCGTCCTCAGTGCGAGAACCTGATGAAGTTTCGCCGCACCGTGGATCAACAGTTTCACCATGAGTGCACGATTTTCAGCGTGTACGACAAGA
>JANMAO010000080.1:0-38460 GCA_031359875.1 Lysobacter sp. | reverse complement strand
GGCGCGTGCCGGTGCAGTCCCCACATCAGCGTCGCCAGCCAAAGCACCGCGAAAATCACCGTGGCCAGCGCCCACGGCCGCACTTCGCCCTGGATCCCGGGGACGCTGATCCCGTCACTCGACTGCGCCGGCGTTGCTTCGACGCCCGTCGTCCGCACCGGCGTGGCGCCGAACCCGTTCGCACCCGGCGCCACCTGCACGCTGATGTCGGCGAGCGACGCGGTGCGCGCGATGCCGGCCCGCACGTCCCACCAACTCATTCGCGGACCGCTGATGCGCAATGTCCCAGCCCGCGCCGGCACGATCGAGAACCTGCGCACCATCCGTACCTGCGGGCGCCCGTCGGTAAAGGTTTCATCGTGCTGCGCCGGGTCTGCGAACACCTGCGCGCCATCGGTGACCGGTAGCTGCAACTCAGGCATCTGCGCGGCAGTGGCGCCATCGGCCGTGGCCTCGACGGTGACGGTCATCGCCTCGCCGGCGCGCGCACCTTGCGGCGTGGCGAGGTAACGCAAGCCCAGCCCACGCAACGGCAGCCACGGCTGCGGCGCGCCTGCCGGAGCCGCGCGCACTTTCAGGAATCGCGGCGCACTGTTTGCGCGCAGGTTGCGCTCGCCATCACCCAATAGATCATCGAAGAAACCGCCCGCGCCCTTTCCGTGGAACTGCGCGCCGGGGATCGCCAAGGTGCCACTGCGTTCCGGAATCAGCAGGTAATGGCGTTCCACCACGGTGTAGGCATTCCCGCCGATCTCACGGGCATATTGCGCATCCTCGCCCACCCGCTGCAGTGATGCGCCGTCCGGCGTGGCCTGGTCGAGCTGGCCGGAAACCAGCGGCGTGGCGTAGTACAGCCGCACCGTATAGCCGACCGCCTGCTGCACGTACGGCTCCTGCGCATCGGCCTCGCTTTCGATGAAGACCGTGCCGCCGCCATGGGCGGGCGCTGCTGCGGCTGCCGTCACCGTCAGGCTCAGCGGCTGCGTGCGCCGGCTGCCAACCAGCAACGGCGGAATACCGATCAGGCCCTCGCGCCGTGGCTGCAAGGCGACCGCGAACAACACGCGAGTCTGGCTGACGCCGTTGACCATCTCAAACTGCCGGCTGCTGGTGTTGCCAGTGACCGTGAAGTCACCGAGCAGCGGTGAGTAATCCGGCGATGGCGCCGTGGCCTGGTCGGTCTCGATGTTGAGCGTGGTGGTTTCGCCCAGGGCAACGCGGTCGCGATCCAGCCAGGCACGGGTCTGTGCCGCTGCCGGCAGCGCGCACGCGGCCAGCAGCAACAGCGCGGAAAGACGGCAGGACAGGCGCGACATCAGTTGCCTCCTTGCTGGCGACGTTCGTACTCGAGCCGGAACTTCGCCCGCAGCAAGCCGCCGGGCTCGTCCGGCACGCGACTGAGCCAGGCTTCGTTGGCGAGCCGGCGCTCGCGTTCCGCTGCGGTTTCCGCGCGCTGCTTCTGCACCGGCTTGTCGTTGCCGCCGCGTGCCTGCGCTTGCTGCAATGCTGCCTGCCGCAATGCCTGCTGCATGCTTTGCCGTTGGGCGGCATCGGCTGCGCGTTGTGCCTTCGAATCCGCCGGCTTGTCGGGAGGTGGTTGCCCCTGCTGCGACTCCGAAGATCGTGCAGGTGAAGATCGTGCCGGTGACGATGGCGGCCGGCTTTGTTCGCCCTGCGCTTTTGCGCTTTGTTGGGGTGATGTCGCCTGCCCCTGCGGTCGCTGTCCGGACTGCGGCTGGCCTGGCTGGTTTTGCTGACCGCTCTGCTGCCCGGATTGCTGCTGCGAATCCTGCTTGTCCTGATTGCCTTGTTGCTTGCCCGGTGGCGGCTTGCGTTTCTTCGCTGCCTCGACTGCTCTCTTGTTGGCGAGCGCATCGGGCATCCCGGGCTGCAGGCGCAAGGCTTGGTTGTAGGCCGCGATCGCTGCGTCGTAGCTGCCTTGCTTGGCCAGCGCGTTGCCACCGTTGTAGGCGGCATCGGCGCCGGGCAAGTCGCTCCACTGTTTTTGCGCCGTGGCGAAATCGTTCTTGCGATATGCCTGCGCGCCCTGCTCCAGGCGTGCGTGCATCTGCTGATCCGGGCGCAACCACCAGTCGCTGGTTGCGGCCTGCGCCGGCTGCATTGGCAGCCATGCGGCCAGCAACAATACCGACAGCGCACCGCCGCGACGGAATGCAAGCAGCGCCAGCAGCAGTACGGGGAACAACAGCCAATAGCCCTGGTCGCGCCAGATGCTGGTCTTCTCCCCATGCGCCGCCATCGCACCGGCATGCGACGGATCCAGCACGCCCAGCGCCGCGAGATCGCCATTGCCTGCGCCCAGCGCGGCATATGCACCGCCACCGGCCGAGGCCAGATCACGCAATGACGCGTCATCCAGATGAGTCTGCGCAATGCGTCCGTCGGCATCGCGAAAGGCTGCGCCGCTGGCCGTGCCCAAGCCCAGCGCGGACACGCGATAGCCATCGCGTGCCGCTGCGGCGGCCGCGTTGCGCGCCGAGGCGTCGGCATGATCGGTAAGCAACAGGATATCGCCGTGATCGAAGCCGGCTTGCTGCAGCAGTTTTGCGGACCACGCAATCGCGCGATCAGCACGTCTGCCATCGACCGGCATCACGTCCGGCTCGAGCGCATCGAGGAACAGCGCGACATTGCCTGCGTCATCGGTCAACGGTGCGACGGTGTAGGCGTCCTCGGCGAACGCGACCAGGCCCACCTGGCCACCGGCGCGCGTGCGCAGCAAGGTCGCGATCTTGGCGCGCGCCTGCAGCAGGCGCGACGGCGGCAGGTCGTTGGCGAGGGTGGCGCTGGACAGATCCAGCGCGATCACCAGTGGTGCGCGGTTTTGCCAAAGCGGCTGTTCGACGCGTTGCCATGACGGGCCGGCAAGCGCACAGATCGCCAGCGCCAGGCCGAGCAAGCCGAGCCACCAACCGCCACGCGCACGCGCGCCCGGATGGCCTTCGAGCAGATGCGGCAGCAGGTGCGGATCGACCACGTCGCGCCAGACACTGCGTTGCCGATCGCGCGCGCGCCACCACCAGGCCAGCACCGGCAGCGCCAGCAGCAGCCACAGCCATTGCGGGCGCAACCAGTGCAATGACGCGAGGCTCACAACATTGAGATTGACGGCGTCGAAACTCATACGCGTACCCGGCGCGGGCCCGCCAATGCCAGCAAGCCGCAAACGAGGGCGGCGCCCAGCGGCCATGGGTAGCGTTCGATGCGTGGGCGCACGCTCTGTCCGGGCCGTTGCACCGGCTCCAGGCGATCGATTTCGGCGTAGATGCCGGCGAGCTCCTCGGTGTCGCGGGCACGGAATTCCTTGCCACCGGTGAGTTTGGCGATGCGCTGCAACGTCGTCTCGTCGATGTCTTCGTCGCCGGGCAGGTGCAGTGGGATGCCGAAGACCGACACGCCGCCGCCGCCGCCGAATGCGATCGCGTGGATGCGCACGCCTTCACCGCGCGCAAGTTCGGCGGCCTTGATCGGATCCAGGATGCCGGCGTTGCTGACGCCATCGGTCAGCAAGATCAGCACGCGTTGCGACGAAGGCTGTGATCGCAGGCGTTTGACCGCAAGACCAATCGCATCGCCGATGGCAGTCGCACGCCCGGCCAGCCCCACCACGCTGTCGTCGAGTTGTCCACGCACGGAATCCAGGTCCAGCGTCAGCGGTGTCAGCGCATAGGCCTTGTCGCCGAAGACGAGCAGACCGACCCGATCGCCCGCGCGGCGATCGAGGAAGTCGGCGAGCACTGCCTTGGCCGCGGTCAGGCGATCGACCGTCTGCCCGCCGAGCGTCATGTCCTCGTCGCTCATGCTGCCGGAGAGGTCGACGGCCAGCATCAGGTCGCGGCCGGCCTGCGGCGGCTGGGTCGGCTGGCCAAGCTGCTGCGGCCGCGCGGCCGCGACGCACAACAGGGCCCACGCCAGCCACG
Source organism: Lysobacter sp. (assembly GCA_031359875.1). Lineage (GTDB taxonomy): Bacteria > Pseudomonadota > Gammaproteobacteria > Xanthomonadales > Xanthomonadaceae > Cognatiluteimonas. The sequence continues at coordinate 34,519 of JANMAO010000080.1, read as the reverse complement.
CGAGGACGCCGACGCCCCGAGTGCGAGCCGGCCCGTTGTCGCCGGCAATCGCATCCAGGCGCTGGCCATAGGGCACTTTCAACGCTGCCGCCGTACTGCGCGCGGGCGGCAACCACCAGCGCGCCAGCCACGGCATTGGCAATGCCAGCAGCAACCAGGGCCACACGAAGCCGTCGAGCGACAGCGCGGAGAGCAGCGCGCTCATCGCGCCGCCATCCAGTCGAGGAAGCGCGCGCGCGTGAGTTGCCGCAATGCGTCGACTTCCCCCGGGTAAACATCGCGGCGATAACCGCCATCGCGTAACGCAGTGCCGGCGCCGGCGGCAAACACCGGCAGTTTCAGGCCGCGGTCGAGAAAGCGCAGCCAGTCATCGCCCAGCAGTTTGTCCGCATGTGGATCGATACGCCGCGCGGCACGCCGCAGCAATTCGGACATGGCGGCGATCTTGGCCGCAGGCGTTGCGGCGTGCGCGACCGCGTCATCGAACATGCGTGCGAATGCGCGCCGTCGTTGCCGCCGGCGCCACGCGAACCACCCCGCGATGGCAAGCGCGAGCAGCACGCATGCCCCCACGATCCACCAGCCCGGCGCCGGTGGCCACCATGGCGGCGCTGGCGGCTGATGGATGTCGCGCAGCACCAGTCCGTCGGCCGGCATGGTCATGCCGCGCATGTCCGGCCGAGCAAGGGCAGCCACGATTCGCTCGGAGCATCGCTCGACAACAGCTGCACGCGCACGCGACGCGCCGGCAACTGCGCCAACGCCGCTTCGACCGGGACGACGAATTCGTTGCACCAGCGCTGGCGCTGCGCCGCGGTTGCAAGATCCAGTTCAATGCGATGACCGGACGCCACGAACGGCAACGCCGCTTTCGGCGGCTCCTGTTCGAGCGGATCGCCCAGCAGCAGCACGATCACTTCGTTGTGCATCGACAACGCCGGCCAACGCTGCGGCGGCACCGCAGCGACACTGGCGGCATCGGCCAGCAGGATCAAGCGCGAACCGGGCCGCAACAGCCGCCGTGCGTGGTCGAGCGCGACGGTCAGGCCGGCATCGGCCACGGGAGGTGCGGCATACCAGCGCACCAGCGCGTCGAGCACGCGCAAGGCGCCGCGCGGCCCGGCCGCGGGCGGTACTGGCGCTTCCTGGTCGCTACCGCGCAAGGCGGCGACGCGGTCGCCATCGCGAATCGCCGCCCATGCCGCGATCGCGCCGGCACGCGCCGCCTGCACCGACTTGAAGCGCACCCTCGTACCGAAATACAACGCCGGCGCGGTGTCGGCCACGATCAGCGTCAACCGTTCGCGCTCGGCCTGGAACAACTTGGTATGCGGCTTGCCGCTGCGCGCGGTCAGCCTCCAATCGATATGGCGGGCATCGTCACCGATCGCGTACTCGCGCGACTCCGCGTATTCCATGCCGCGTCCGCGCAGTGGTGACAGCGCGTGGCCACTGACGCCGTGGCGACCGCGTATCGGCGGTCGCCGGCCTTGTACCGCGCCGCGCAATGCGACCAGCTCGGCCAGGGTCGGGACAATACCGTCCGAATGCCTGCCGTCCGAATGCCTGCCATCAGAAGCCCTGCCGTCTGAAAGCATGCCGTCGGCCTGTATGGGATGCGTTCCTTTCATCGCAGCGATGTTTACGGCAACGGCACCTTGTCGAGCAGCGCAGCAACCAGCTTGTCGCCGTCCCAGCCTTCGGCGGTGGCTTCGTAGCTCGGCAACACGCGATGGCGCAGCACGTCGGGGGCAATCGCGCGGATGTCTTCGGGCGTAACGAAATCGCGCCCCGCCAACCAGGCCCGCGCACGCGCGCAACGCTCCAGCGCGATCGAGCCGCGCGGACTCGCGCCCCAGGCAATCCGGCGAGCGAGTTCCGGGTCATATCGCGTGGCATCGCGCGAGGCCAGCACCAGCTCGATCAGGTAGCGCTCGAGTTGCGGCGCAAAGTGCAGGTCCAGCACTGCGGCGCGCGCGGCGAACACATCCGCCAGCGCCAACCGCGGCGGCGGCGGCGCGGTCGACTGCATGGCATCGCGCGCGCGCTCGCGTGCAAGACGCAGGATTTCGGTTTCGGCCGCGGCCTCCGGATAGCCAATGCGGACATACATCAGGAATCGATCAAGCTGCGCCTCGGGCAGCGGGAAGGTGCCTTCCTGCTCGATCGGATTCTGGGTCGCCATCACCAGGAACAACGCCGGCAGCGGATAGGTATGGCGACCGACGGTAACCTGGCGCTCCCCCATCGCCTCCAGCAGCGCGGACTGCACCTTCGCGGGCGCCCGATTGATCTCGTCGGCCAGCAATACGGGATGGAAGATCGGACCAGGCAGGAACTCGAAGCGGCCGTCCTGCGGCCGCCAGACCTCGGTGCCGGTGAGATCGGCCGGGAGCAGGTCGGGGGTGAACTGCACCCGGGCAAAATCGGCCTCGAGGCGTGCAGCCAGCGCACGGATCGCGCTGGTCTTGGCCAGGCCCGGCGCGCCTTCCACCAGCAGATGGCCATCGGCGAGCAGCGCGATCAATAGGCGCTCGATCAGTCCGGCCTGGCCGACGATCTCGGCGGAGAGGCCATCGCGCAGGGCGCGGAAGGCGTCGTGAAGACGGGAGGTGTCGGCGCTGCGGCTGTCCATGGCGGTAGGGTCAAGGCAAGTGCGTCAAGGCGCAGTTTGACCGATGCGCCACAAATTGGTTCAGCGGCGGGATCTCTCGTTCACGTTCACGGTTGCCTCGTGGCCAGGCATGGCCGGAAACGGCGAAGGGGCCCGCAGGCCCCTTCGTTGCATCCGTCTTGCGCCGATCAGCGCTGGGCGACGCGTATCACCTTCGGGGTCACGAAGATCAGCAGTTCCGCCTTGCTCTTCGTGGTGCCACGCTTCTTGAACAGGTTCCCGATGATCGGGATGTCGGCCAGGAACGGGACCTTCGACAAGTCGTGCTGGTCCTTGAACTCGTAGACGCCACCGATGACCACGGTCTGGCCGTCCTCCATCAACACAGCGGTGTTGACCTCGCGCTTGGCGATGTTCGGTACCTGGCCGAAGCCGGTATCGGTGAAGCCAGACACCTCGTCCTTCTTCACATTCATGTTGAGGAAAACGCGACCGTCATTGGTAATGGTGGGCGTGACCTTGAGCTCGAGCAGCGCTTCCTTGAATTGCACCTGGGGAATCTGGGAGCCGCCCGTGCCACCCGTGATGGTCAGGTAAGGAACTTCTTGACCTTGCCGGATCACCGCTTCCTTCTGGTTGCTGGTCACGATGCGCGGATTGGAGATGACTTCACCACGGCCTTCGGTCTGCAGTGCCGACAACTCGACGTCGAGCGCGTAGCCACCATTGAGGATCGACAATGCCAGTGATCCGGCGCCAGCGAGGGTGGACGGCAGGTTGACATTTAGACCCTTGGTCAGCGTTCCCTGCACAAGCGGGTTCGGAGGCGGCACTGCACTATTTGCGTTTCTCGCCTTGCTGTACGAATCCTGGGTGGCGGTGTTATTGGCAACCGTGCTGTTGAAGTAGACATTGTCGTTCTTGCCGCTGACACCGAACTTCGCACCCAACTCTCGCGCAAATGACTCGTTCGCAATCACGATCCGCGCCTCGATCACGACCTGGTCGACCGGCTTGTCAAGCTGCCTGACCAAATCCTTGATAGCTGCCACCCGCTGCGGGATGTCGATCACCAGCAGGGTGTTGGTGCGGCGGTCGAAACTGATGCTGCCGCGTGGCGACAGGAACCCGCGACTCTGGCCGGCACCGCCCCCGCCGCCGCCGCTGCTCGTCTTGGCTTCGTCGGTCAGCAGCTTGGCGAGATCCTCGGCATTCGCGTAGCTGATCGGAACATATTCGGTGACCATTTCGGCCCGGTTCTCGATCGCGATGCGCGCGTCTTGCTTGTCCTGCTCGTACTTGGCAATTTCGGACTGCGGCGCGATCCAGACCACGTTGCCGCTACGGCGCTGATCCAGACCCTTCGCCTGCAGCACGATGTCCAGCGCCTGATCCCACGGCACGTTCACCAAGCGCAAGGTGACATTGCCCTGCACGGTGTCCGAGGCCACGATGTTGAGGTTGGATTCCTCGGCGATCAGCTGCAGCACCGTGCGAACCGGGACATCCTGGAAGTTGAACGTGACCGGGCGTCCGGCGTAGGCACCACGTGTGCGGGTGGTCGACGTCGTGGCGCCCATGGCGGAAGTCGCGCCCATCGCCGGGCCGGATCCGTTCGCCGCAGCCGCGCTTGCCGGGATAGCAGTGCGCGGCACGATTTCGACGATGTAATCGTGCCCGGTCTGATAGGCCCGCGACTCGTAGGGACCGCTGGTGCTGAGGACAACCTGGGTTCCGGTGCCGCTCGGGCTGACATCGATGCGCTGGACCGGTGTGGCGAAATCGGTGACGTTGAGGGGCTTTTGCAGCGCTGCCGGAACTTGCGCGTTGCCCACGTTGATGACCACCGACGCGCCCTGGTTGTGCAGGTCGGGGCTGGCGCCATCACCGCTGAAGTGCAGGATCAGCCGGCCCGCGCCGCCGTCACCGCGCTTGAAATCGATGTTCGACACGCTGATGGCGCCCGGCAGCTGTTTCGCCGGATCCATGCTGGAGACTGGCGCAACCTGCACGGTCGCGAGCCCGGCATGCGCCGGAGGCGATGCGGCATGGACGCCACCGACGGCCGCGAGCACCCCCGCCGCCAGGCCAATCAAATTCGCCCGTGTGGGCAGGGGGCGGGCGGGTCGCAGGCTTGTGGCTTTGAATACGGTCATTGTCCTATTCCCCCAATCATTTTTCTGCGAGCGCAACAGATGCCGGGCGTTCCAACCAACCACCCGCGCCGTCCGGCACCAGTTCGACGAGTTCGATCCGGTCTTCGTGGACCGCGGTTACGCGGCCGTCGTTTTGTCCCAGGTAAATACCGGGGTGCACACGATAAGTCACCTTGTCGGGTGCCATGACCAGCGCCACGAGTGCCCCCTCCCGCCCGATCGTGCCAACCATCTTGAGACTGTCGAGCGGAAACTGCTCCAGCGTCTGCTTGGGCCGGTTCGGATCCGGTCGCGGACCACTACCGCCGCTCTGATCACTGAACGCATTGCTGAACGGATCGCGCAGGCTTTGGGCGGCATATTCGAAGGTTTCAAACTGCTGCATCACCGGCAACGGCTCCAAGGGCGGGGCCGGCCGATTCTTGACTTCGGCCACCCATTTCTCGAGGTTCGGTGCATCTCCGGGAGTGCTGGTCACACCACGGCCGCATCCAACCAGCCCACCGGCCAAGGCAAGCAACAACGATGCACGGAGGGCAAGCGAAATCGGGTTGAAAGCGCGCTTCGGCATGTCAGAGCTCCCCCTTCCCGGCCGGCGCTGCAGCAGCAGCGGCCTTTTCCTGTGCGGCGGCTTCTTCGGCATCGAGATAGCGATAGGTTTTCACCGTGCCCGCGAGCTCCAGTGGCGTATTCGCCCGGATGCCTGCCTTGTCGGAATTCTTTGGCTTGAGCGAGATGTCGTGCATGGTCAGGATCACCACGCGCGGCAGTGAGGCGACGCCGCTCACGAATGCGCCGAACTGGTGGTAGGTCCCCACCATCCGCAACGCGATTGGCTTCTCGGCGTAGAACTCCTTCGGCGTCTCCGGTCCCGGCTGGAACAACTCATTGGAGATACCCGTCGCCAGCGCCGTCTGCGAAATGTCGACGATCAGATCGGGCATCTCGGTCTTGCTCGGCAGTTGCCGCAACATCTGCTGCAGCTGCTGCTCCATCTGCGCCAGCTGCAGCTTCAGAGGCTCGAGGTTGGCGGCGCGTCCCTGTTTGGTTTCGAATTCCGCGCGAAGGGTGGTTTCCTGACGCTCCAGCCCATCCAGTTCGGTGGACTTGTCGCGTACGAACAGCCACCACAACAGGCCGAAAATCAACAGCCCGACCAGTGCTCCGAACCCGAGCTTGAACTCACGCGGCCAGCTGCCAGTGTTGTTGAAGCTGAGGTCTTTCAGCGACATCTTCTTCTTCACGGCGCAGCTCCTCCGCTAGCGGGCGTAGCAGGTGCCGGGGTGGCGGCAGGCGCAGGCGCCGGCGCTGTCGTCGGTGTCGGGGTAACTGCGGGCGGCACCGTGGTACTGGGCGCGGATGTCGCGGGAGCGGGCTGGCTGGCTACGGCAGGCGCATCCGGCACGCCGTCGCCGTTCGCGTCTTTGGGCGCGTTCGGATTGGCGAGCAGTACGCTCAGGGTGAAGGTATACGGCAGGCTCGGGTCACCCGCCTTGGCCTCGATGATCGAGAGGTCCGGCTTGGTCATCCAACCCGAGCCTTCCAGGGTGCGCATGTAGGTACTGACCCGCGCGTTCGATTGCGAACGTCCTTCCAGCGTCAGTTTGTCGCCTTCCTGCTTGATCGAGGTGAGGATCACCCCGTCAGGAATGGTGCGGACCAGCGCGTCGAACAGATGCACCATCTGCGAGCGGTTGGCCTGCAGCTGCTCGATCACCTGCTTGCGTGCCAGCAGTTTGGTCTTGCTCTTGTCGAGCTTGTCGATCTCGGTGATCTGCTTGTCGACCTGCGCGATCTGGCCTTGTAGATAGGCGTTGCGCTCGTTCTGGCCGCTGATCTGGTTGTTGTAATAGGTGTTGATCAGGAACCAGAGCACCACGCCGGCAATGGCCGACAGGCCCAGCATGGTCAGGAATTCCTTCTGGCGCAGCTTGCGCCGTTCGGCGCGCCACGGAAGCAGATTGATCCGTGCCATTAGTCGAAGCTCCTCAGGGCGAGGCCGCACGCAATCATCAGCGCCGGTGCATCCTGGGCCAGTGCATGTGCCTGGACGCGCGGGCCGAGGGTCATTTGCGCCAGTGGGTTGGCTACCACGGTCGGGACACCCAACTGCTCTTCGACCATGTCGGCCACACCGGGAATTGATGCGCAGCCGCCGGCGAGCACGACCTGATCGACCCGATTGAATTCGCTGCCCGCATAGAAGAACTGCAGCAGGCGGCTGATTTGCTGGACCAGTGCTTCCTTGAACGGCTCCAGCACCTCGATTTCATAGCTTTCCGGCAAGCCGCCCTGGCGCTTGGCGAGACCGGCCTCCTCATAGCTGAGTCCGTAGCGGCGCATGACTTCATCGGTCAGTTGCTTGCCACCGAACACCTGTTCGCGGCTGTACAAACTGCGACCGTTGCGCAGGATGTTGAGCGTCGTCATCGTGGCCCCGACGTCGACCATTGCGACCACGCCATCGCGAGGCACGGTCAGGCTGTCGGCCAGCAGGGCGAATGCGTTCTCGATCGCGAAAGCCTCGACATCCATCACCCGCGCAGTCAGGCCGCCGAGTTCCAGCGCCGAGGCCCGGGTTTCGACATTTTCCGATCGCGAGGCCGCCAGCAGGACCTGCACCATTTCGGCGTTGCCGGGCATCGGGCCCAGCACCTCGTAATCGAGGTTCACTTCCTCGATCGGATAGGGAATGTAGTTGACGGCTTCCAGCTCGACCTGCGACTCCATCTCGTCGTCATCGAGGTCGGCGGGCATCGGGATGAGCTTGGTGATGACCGCCGAGCCGGCAACGGCAGCCGCAGCGTGCCGGGCCTTGCTTCCAGAGCGGGCCATGGCGCGGCGAATGGCTTCGCCGACCGCCTCCACCTCGACAATGTTCTTTTCGACCACCGCGTTGGGCGGCAGGGGTTCGACGGCGTAATGCTCGACCCGGTAACGGTTGCCGGTGCGCGACAACTGGAGGAGCTTCACTGCGGTCGAACTGATATCGACACCGACCAAAGGCGGCTGGCTTTTTGTGATCAGTCCCACGTTTTCTCCCCTTATGCTACGGGCGCTTACGCGCACAACGTGCCCCGTTGCATTAAATAACGGACTTTTCACTTCATGGCAATCCCCCCGGCCTGCCAACCCCCTCAACCGTCCTGAAATGAGACCACCATCGTCTTCCCGGACCGGCCGCGCGCAGTCGCTGCGCGCCGCTCCTCTATACTCCGCAGCCAAGACACCTGCAACACGCTAGCCGCGAGGAACCCCACCCGATGCCCCGTTTTCGTCGCCTGCTGCGCTGGGGGCTGCTTGCCTTCGCTGGCGTTTCCGTGCTCGGCCTGTTGGCGCTGGCTACCCTGTACTACCTGATTTCCTCCAAGCTGCCGGACGTGCAATCGCTCCGTCACGTCGAGCTGCAGGAGCCGATGTACGTCTATGCCCGCGACGGCCGCCTGATGGCGCTGTTCGGCGAGACCCGCCGCTACCCGGTCGCGATCGCGCAGGTGCCGCTACGCCAGAAGCAGGCCTTCATCGCGATCGAGGACAACCGCTTCTACCAGCACCACGGCATCGACTACAACGGAATCGCGCGCGCCATATGGCTGCTCGCCACCACCCATGACAAGCGCGTGCCCGGTGGATCGACGATCACCCAGCAGGTCGCGCGGCAATTCTTCCTGAGTTCCGAGTACAGCTATACCCGCAAACTCGCCGAGATGCTGCTGGCGATGAAGATGGAGCGGGAACTGTCCAAGGACGAGATTTTCCAGCTTTATCTCAACAAGACCTTCTTCGGCAACCGCGCCTACGGCGTTGCTGCCGCAGCCGAGTACTACTACGGCAAGAACCTTGGCCAGCTCGACCTGGATGAGATGGCCACGCTAGCGTCGATTCCGAAATTCCCGTCCAGCGGCAATCCGATCACCAATCCCGATCGCGCCCGCATCCGCCGCGACTACGTGTTGCAGCGCATGCAGGAGCTGGGCTTCATCAGCAGCGCCGATCAGACCGCTTCGCAGGCGATGCCGATGCACGCCACGCCGCACGAGCGCCCGGTTGAAGTGGCCGCGCCCTATGTGGCCGAAATGGTGCGGCAGGAAATGCTCGCGCGCTTCGGCGGCGATGTGCTGACCCAGGGCTACCACGTCACGACCACGATCGACCCGGCGCTTCAGGACGCCGCGACCCAGGCCGTGCGTGACGGCCTGACCGACTACGACCATCGCCACGGCTGGAACCAGGTCGAGCAGCATTTTGATCTGGCATCCGGTGACGATGCCGCCGCCAGCGCACACCTGCGCACGATCGCGATCCAGGGCGACCGCATTCCGGCGATCGTCGTGCGCAGCGGCGACGGCACGGCCGACGTGGTGCTCGCCGATGGCAGCAAACTCACACTCGACGCCGCCAGCAGCCGCTGGACCGGGCGCAGCCCGTCGGCGCTGGTACAGCGCGGCGATCTGGTCCGCGTGCGTCGCGCCGAGGATGTCGCCCAAGCGGCCAACGCCAATGGCGATAGCAAGGTCACGAAGGCCTCGTCGCTGCCGCGCTATACCCTGGACCAGGTGCCGCGCGCGCAATCGGCGCTGGTCTCGCTGCAGCCGGATAACGGCGCGCTGCGGGCGCTCGTCGGTGGTTTCAGCTTCGCCGGCAATAAATTCAACCGCGCCACCCAGGCTCTCCGACAGCCGGGATCGAGTTTCAAGCCGTTTCTGTACGCGGCGGCCTTCGAGCGCGGCTTCAATCCGGCCTCGATCGTGCTCGACGCACCGGTGGTGTTCAAGGATCGCCGCGGGCACGTGTGGCGACCACAGAACGACAGCGGCGACTTCGCCGGGCCGATGCGCCTGCGCGAAGCGCTGGTGCAGTCCCGCAACCTGGTATCAGTGCGGCTGCTCGACGCGATCGGCGTCGACTACGCACGTCGTTACATCAGCCACTTCGGCCTCGACGAAGCGCTGCTGCCGCCGAACCTGTCGATGTCGCTCGGTACCGCGTCGCTGCCGCCGATGATGATTGCGCGCGGCTACTCCGCGTTCCCCAATGGCGGCTTCCGGATCACGCCATGGTTCATCGACGAGGTCAGGGATCGCAACGGCAAGCTGGTTTTCAAGGAGAAGCCGGCCACCGCATGCCCGTCTTGCGGGGTGCAGGTCGTCAACGGCGCGGTTGTGCCCACGTCGAGCGTTGTCGCCGGTTTTGACCTCAGCTCGGATGCTTCGGCGCCAGCGCCGAAGCCCGATGACAAGCCGCCATCCACTGCGACGGTCGCCAAGCCTGTCGCACCGCCGGCCGACACCGTGCTGGCGCCGCGCGCAATCGATGCACGCGTCGCCTTTCAGCTGGTCTCGATGATGCGCGACGTGGTCCAGCGGGGCACCGGCGTCGCGGCCAAGGTGCTTGGTCGCGAAGATGTCGGTGGCAAGACCGGATCGACCAACGACCACCGCGATGCCTGGTTCTCCGGTTTTGGTGGGCCCTACGTCACCACGGTCTGGGTCGGGCGCGACGATTTCCGTTCGCTTGGTTACCGCGAATACGGCGGCAAGGCTGCATTGCCGATCTGGATCCAATACATGCGCGTGGCGCTGAAGGGCAAGCCCATCGTCAGCAACGATCCGCCCGACGGCATGGTCAAGGTCGCGGTCAGTGCCGGTGGCCAACTGTTGCCGACGACATCCAGCGGCGGCGTCACTGAATACGTCAAGGCTGAAGACCTCGAGCGGATGGAAAACTACGTGGACAACGGTCCGCAACAACAGACCCAGGACGAGGAGGCGTTCAACATCTTCTGACGCGCCGCCTACGACGGCGCCGTGGCGGCTCGCCTCGGCTATCGCGCCTTGCCGCCAACTTGCGATACAGTCTTCCGGGGTTCGAGAGGGAGGCTGCCATGCATCACGCCCGCCAGCACGCCGAGACCCGCATCCGCGAGCGCCGCCATCGCCTCGCCCATGAAGCCGCGCGGCTGATGGCCGAAGGCGGCATCCGCGACTATCACCAGGCCAAGCTCAAGGCCGCCGAGCGACTGGGGATCGTTGACGACGCCTCGTTGCCGCGCAACCGCGAGATCGAAGACGCCCTGCGCGAATACCAGCGTCTGTTCCGGGGCGACGCGCAAACGCTCGACCTGCGCCGACGCCGCGAAGCCGCGCTACGCGCGCTGGAGTTCTTCGCCGGTTTCGACGCACGTCTGGTGGGACCGGTGCTGGATGGCACTGCCGACGGCAATTCGCCAGTCGCACTGCAGCTGTATGCCGAAGATGCCGAGGCCGTGCCGCGCTTCCTGGCCGAACACGTCATTCCTGCCGAATTGCGCAGCCGCCGGCTGCGCCTGGACCGCGAACGCAGCGATGATTTTCCGGTATGGCTGTTCGGCGCCGAAGGGCTGACGTTCGATCTCACCGTGCTGCCGCCTGCCGCACTGCGGCAAGCACCGCTGTCGAGCCTCGATGAAAAGCCGATGCAGCGGGCATCGCTCGCGCAACTGCGCGAACTGCTGGCCGCGGACGAAATTGCCGATTTCGAGCAGCGTATATAGCGGCCGCTTCCGTCTGTAGAGCCGAGCTCTGCTCGGCTGCGGTTGACCTTTGCATTGGAGAGCAGCCGAGCAGAGCTCGGCTCTACAGGGGACGGTCGGTCGGGACTGCGCTCAACGCTTGTCGATGCCGACGTAATCACGCTCGGCGTAACCAGTATAGATCTGGCGCGGACGACCGATCTTGGCGTCGGGGTCGGTTTGCTGCTCGAGCCAGTGGGCGACCCAACCGGCGGTGCGCGCGATCGCGAACATCACGGTGAACATTTCGGTCGGGATGCCCAGCGCCTTGTAGATGATGCCGGAATAGAAGTCGACATTCGGATAGAGCTTGCGCTGGATGAAGTAGTCGTCCTTCAACGCCGCTTCTTCGAGCTTCAACGCGACTTCCAGCATCGGATCGTTGACCCCGAGTTCGGCGAGCACCTGATGCGTCATCTCGCGGATGATCTTGGCGCGCGGGTCGAAATTCTTGTAGACGCGATGACCGAAGCCCATCAGGCGGAAGCCGGAATCCTTGACCTTGGCCTTGTCGATCGCGGACTGCACGTTTTCGGGCTTGCCGATCTCGCCGAGCATCTTCAGCACGGCCTCGTTGGCGCCGCCATGCGCCGGACCCCATAAAGCAGCGACGCCGGCGGCGACGCAGGCATAGGGGTTGGAGCCGGTGGAACCGACAAGACGCACGGTCGACGTCGAGGCGTTCTGCTCGTGGTCGGCGTGCAGGATGAAGAGCAGGTCGAGCGCGCGTGCAGCGACCGGCTTCAGCGCCAGCGGCTCGCTCGGCACCTCGAACATCATGTGCAGGAAGCGATCGACATATTCGAGGTTGTTCTTCGGATAACGCAGCGGCCAACCAATCGAGTAGCGATAACAGCCCGCCGCAATCGTCGGCACCTTTGCGATCAGGCGTACCGCGGCGAGCCGGCGCTGCTCGGGGTCTTCAAGATCAAGCGAGCTGTGGTAGAAGCTCGCCATCGAGCCAAGCATGCCGACCAGCATCGCCATCGGATGCGCGTCGTGGCGGAAGCCGTAGAGGAACGTGCGGAAGGCCTCGTGCATCATCGTGTGATGCGTGACCTCGTTGTCGAACTTCGAGAACTCCGTCGCCGACGGCAGCTCGCCGTGCATCAGCAGGTATGCGACTTCGAGGAAACTGGAATGCTTGGCCAACTGTTCGATCGGGTAGCCGCGATACATCAACACGCCGGCATCGCCATCGATGTAGGTGATGGCCGACTTGCAGGCGGCGGTTGCGGTGAACCCCGGATCGTAGGTGAAGCAGCCGGTTTCCTTAGGCAACTTCGCGATGTCGATGCAGGGGTTTCCCAGCGTGCCGCGTTCGACCGGCAAAGTCACCGACTTGTCACCGTCGGACGTGTCTTTGACCGTCAGCGTAACTTGGTCGAACGCAGGTTTTTTCTCTAACGACACGACGCACTCCTGGGAGCATGCGGGCCCGCGACGATGCAACGGGCGCAGAGGGGATTTCAATAGCGAGCGATCCAGCGAGTCGACCGCAGCCGCGGCCTCGCCGTGGAGGCGGTAATTATCACACGCAGCCCCGCCTGCCGGCAGTCTTGAATGGTTGTCCTGAAATGCAAACGGCTGCCTTGCGGCAGCCGTCGTGAGCAGCAGCACCCCGGCGAATTACTTCACCGCGTAGCGCTTGCGGAACTTGTCGACGCGGCCGCTCGTATCCATGATCTTGCTGTGGCCCGTGTAGAACGGGTGCGAGGCCGACGAGATATCGACCTTGATCAGCGGATACTCGTTGCCGTCCTTCCACTTCACCGTCTCCTTGCTGGAGAGGGTGGAACGGGTCAGAAACTTGAAATCGGAGGTCATGTCCTGGAACACGACTGCGTGGTAACCCGGATGAATGTCGGCCTTCATGGCGGAACCAATTGCTGCAGGATAAGCCGGCTATTTTAGCCGGTGCCGGCGGCATGGCGCAACCCTCCCTGCCCGGCCTGCAATTCCGGCTTAGGCGCCCGCGTACTGCGCTGCGCCACCCACCCAGCGCGCCACGATGCGCTCTGCCGTCTCCGGCGCCTCCGCCAGCAGGCGATCCGCAAGTTCGCGCACCACCGGCAGCAAGGCAGCGTCGCGGGCCAGATCGGCGAGCCGGAAGCCGGGCAGACCGGTTTGGCGCGTGCCGAGCAGCTCGCCGGGGCCGCGCAGCTCCAGGTCCTTTTCCGCGATGACGAAGCCGTCGTGGGTCTGCCGCATGGTTTCCAGCCGCTGCCGCGCCAATTGCGACAGCGGCGACTGGTACAACAGCACGCAACTGGACGCCGCGCTGCCGCGACCGACCCGGCCCCGCAGCTGGTGCAGTTGCGCCAGGCCCAGGCGCTCGGCGTTCTCGACGATCATCAACGAGGCGTTGGCGACGTCGACGCCGACCTCGATCACGGTCGTCGCCACCAGCAGGTCCAGCGCGCCGTCCTTGAACGCACGCATCGTGGATTGCTTCAGGTTGGCCTTCATGCGGCCATGCACCAGTCCGATCCGCAGCTCGGGCAATGCCGCCGACAGCGCTTCGAAGGTGGATTGCGCGGCTTGCGCGATGACCTCGTCGGAATCATCGATCAGTGTGCATACCCAGTACGCCTGCCGGCCTTCGGCACAGGCGCCGCGGATGCGTTCGACCAGATCCGGCCGCCGCTCGGCGCTGAGTGCGACGGTTTGCACCGGCGTGCGCCCCGGGGGCAGTTCGTCGATCGCGGAGACGTCCAGATCGGCGTACGCCGTCATCGCCAGTGTCCGCGGGATGGGGGTTGCCGTCATCACCAGCTGATGTGGAACCCTGCCGTGATCGGGATCGTTGCGGCCGGAGCCCTTGTCGCGCAACGCGAGGCGCTGATGCACGCCGAAGCGGTGTTGCTCGTCGACGATTGCCAGGGCGAGGTCATGGAACGCCACGCCTTCCTGCATCAGCGCATGGGTGCCGACCACGACCTGCGCTGTGCCCGATGCCATTTCGGCCAGCACCGCGGTGCGCGCCTTGCCGGTGACCTTGCCAGCGAGCCACGCCACGCGCACCCCCAGCGGCTCCAGCCAGCCGCGCAGGTTGGTGAGGTGTTGCTCGGCGAGCAGTTCGGTCGGCGCCATCAGGGCAGCCTGCTTGCCGGCTTCGACCGCGAGCATCGCCGCGAGCGCGGCGACGACGGTCTTGCCGCTGCCCACGTCGCCCTGCACCAGCCGCAGCATGGGAATGGGTTTGGCGAGATCCTCGCGCAGTTGCGCGAATACCCGCTGCTGCGCGCGGGTCAGCGCGAACGGCAACGCATCGCGCAGGCGTTGAGCCAGCACCCCCGGGCCGGCGAGCGCGGCGGCCCGATGTCGCTGCAGGGCAATGCGCTGGCGGCGCAGGCTGAGGTGGTGGGCGAGCAGCTCCTCCAGCGCGAGGCGCTGCTGCGCCGGATGCGTGCCCGCGAGCAGCGCGCCGATATCGGCGCCTCGCGGCGGACGGTGCACGATCAACAGCGCCTCACGCAGCGATGGCAGCCGCAATCCTTCCTGCATCTCGCGTGGCAGCAATTCGAGCGATGCTTCGTCGGGCAGCTTGTCGAGCGCTTGCCCGATCAGCCGACGCAGGCTGACCGGACCGATGCCTTCGATCGCCGGATACACCGGATCGAGCTGGTCGCCCAGCACGCCTTCCTCCGTATCGAGCACGCGGTAGCTGGGATGCACGATTTCAAGGCCGTGCTGGCCCGCACGCGGGGTACCGTAGCAGCGCACGCGTACGCCGGGCGCGAACTGGGCGACCTGCGCGGCGCGGAAATGGAAGAAGCGCAGCACCAACGTCGCTTGCGAGTCGTCGCCGATCGCCACGCGCAGCATCGGCCGGTAACGGAAACCGCGCTCCACCGCTTCGACGACGCCCTGGACCTGTGCCGGGACACCGGACTGCAGGCCACGGATCGGGGTGATGCGGGTGCGATCCTCATACTGCCGTGGCAACTGCAGCCACAGGTCCTGCAGCGTCAGCAGCCCGCGCGCGGCGAGTTTTTCGGCAACACGCGGACCAACGCCGGCCAGCGTCCCCAGTGGCGTTTCGCCCCTGGTTCCCATGGACGCTGCGGTCAGCGTCGGAGCGGATCTTGCGACTCGCGGCATCGGTCAGCCGAGCACCATCACCGCATCGACCTCGAACACCGCCCCGCGGGGCAGACCCGACACTTCCACCGTCGAGCGCGCCGGATACGGCGCCGCGAAATACTCCGCCATCACCGCATTGACCTGCGCGAACTGGCCGAGGTCGACCAGGTACAGGCCGACCCGGACGACCTCATCGAACGAGCCTCCGGCGCCTTCACACACCGCCTTGAGGTTGTCGAAAGCGCGCCGTGCCTGCACGGTGATGTCGCCATCGACCAGCTGGCCGCTGGCCGGATCCAGCGGAATCTGTCCGGACAGATAGATCGTGTCGCCACAGCGCACGGCCTGCGAATACGGGCCGATGGCGGCCGGCGCGTGGTCGGTGCTGATGGACTGGCGGGCCATGGGCGTTCTCGTCGAGTTCGGATGAGGCAGTTTAACGGCGATATACGGCGCTACAGGCGTTGCACCCCGTGCACCACGTTGAGCCTGCGCACGCGGCGGATCACGGCGGCGATGTGCTTGCGATCGTGCACCTCGATGGAAAACCGGATCGCGGCGATATCGCTGTCGCGCTCCAGGTACTCGACGCCATCGATGTTGGATTCCGCGTGCGCGATCGCGGCGGCGACCTGCGCCAGGACGCCAGGGCGATTTTCGACCTGGATCAGCAGCGCGCTGTGGAAGTCGCCGAAAACCTCGCGGTCCCAACCGATCGCGACCCAGCGCTCCGGTGATTTGCGGTATTCGGTGATGTTGGGGCAGTCCAGCCGGTGCACCACGATCCCGCGGCCCGCGGTGTGGTAACCCATGATCTCGTCCCCCGGTATCGGCAGGCAGCAGTTGGCGAACGTGATCACGCCGCGTTCGTTGCCGGTGATCAGGATGCGATCGCCGGGTACCCGCTCGCCGTAATACGGCGGCGTCCGTGACGCGTCGGGCGGCTGCGGTCTCGACGATTGCTGGCGTGCCAGTGTCTGCGCCACGAGCGCCGGCATGCGATTGCCCAGGGCGATATCGGCCAGCAACGCTTCCAGTCGCGGGTAACGATGCTCGGCCAGATAGGAGTCCAGCCGCTTCGGCGGCAGCCGGTCGAGCGAGATTTGCAGCTCCTCCAGCGCGCGATCGAGCATGCGATGGCCGAGCTGCACGGCATCCTCGTGTTGCAGGTTCTTGAGCTGATGGCGGATCGCGGTGCGCGCCTTGCCGGTGATCACGAACTCCAGCCATTGCGGCTTCGGCGTCGCGGACTTCGCGCCGATCACCTCGACCTTCTGTCCGCTGACAAGCTTGGTCCGCAGCGGCACCAGTTTCTTGTCGATACGCGCCGCGACCGCATGGTTGCCGACGTCGGTGTGCACCGCATAGGCGAAATCAAGCGCGGTCGCATTCCGCGGCAACGCCAGGATGTCGCCCTTGGGCGTGAACAGGTAGACCTCGTCCGGGAACAGGTCGACCTTCACGTTTTCCAGGAACTCCAGCGACGAGCCGGTCGCACGCTGGCTTTCCAGCAGGTCTGCAATCCACGAATGCGCGCGGGTCTGCGCGCTGTTGGTCGCACCGCCGTGCTTGTACGTCCAGTGCGCGGCGATGCCGCGTTCGGCGATCAGGTCCATCTCCTCGGTGCGGATCTGCACCTCGATCGCCGACCCATAAGGCCCGAACAGGACCGTGTGCACCGACTGGTAGCCGTTGGCCTTGGGGATCGCGATGAAATCGCGGAAGCGGCCGTCCAGCGGCTTGAACACCGAGTGCACGACCCCCAGTGCGTGGTAGCACTCGGGGACCGAGCGCACCACGATGCGGAAGCCGAACACGTCCATCACCTGGTCGAACGATTTGGCTTCCGAGCGCATCTTGGAATAGATGCTCCATGGCGACTTGATCCGGCTGATCAGCCGGTACTGCAGGCCTTCCTTGGTCAGGCGCTGCGCGACTTGCGCCTCGATCCGGGAGAGCGCTTCGCGCCGCAGCAGCGGCTGGGTGCGGATGCGTTTTTCCAGCACCGCATGTCGCCACGGATGCAACGCGCGAAAGCCGAGATCCTGCAACTCGGCCTTGATCAGGTTCATGCCCAGCCGTTGCGCGATCGGCGCGTAGATCTCCAGCGTCTCGCGGGCGATCCGCCCACGCGCTTCCGGCGTCTGCGCGCTGAGCGTGCGCATGTTGTGGAGGCGATCGGCGAGCTTGATCAGGATCACGCGCAGATCGCGCGCCATTGCTAGCAGCATCTTGCGGAAGCTTTCGGCGGCGGCTTCCTGGCGATCCTGGAACTGCAGCTGATCGAGCTTGGTGACGCCGTCGACCAATTCCGCCACGGTCTCGCCGAATTCGCCGGCGATCGTGTCGCGCGCCAACGGCGTGTCCTCGAGGGTGTCGTGCAGGATCGCTGCAATCAGCGTCTCGACGTCGACGCGCTGCTCCGCCAGCACCGAGGCCACCGCAACCGGATGGGTGATGTACGGCTCACCGGACCGGCGCACCTGCCCGGCATGCGCCGCGGCGCCCACCGCCCAGGCGCGGCGCAGCAATCGATGCTGGTCCTCCGGCAGGTAGCTGGCCGCCCGTTGCAACGCGAGCACGTAGTCCGGCAACGTCTCGTCGACGGGCGCGGGCGTGGCGTGGGCAGGCTCTCCGGCACTCATATGGCCAGCCTACGCGGCGCCATGCGTGGCGGCAATTCGCCGGGGCCTGGCCACAAAAGCAGACGGCCCCACCGAAGCGGGGCCGTCGATAACGTCAGTGCGACCGGAAACTCAGTCGTCGCCCTTGGACAGATCGTCGTCGGCGACCACTTCGGCGGCAGCCCATTCCAGCGCCTCGCGTTCCTTGCGCGCACGCTCGGACTTGTCGACTGCGTCGATGTACGGCTGGTCGATCCGGCGCGCGGCGATTTCGCGCAGCGCGAGCACGGTCGGCTTGTCAGCGTTTTCGCTGTTGTCGAGTTGCGGCTCGACGCCGTTGGCGAGCTGGCGCGCGCGCTTGGCGGCCATCATCACGAGTTCGAAGCGGTTGTCGACCACTTCCAGGCAATCTTCTACGGTAATGCGGGCCATGGGGCTCCCGGCGGCCGTGGCCGTCCGATCTGGTTCGAGGGGGCGTGGATTGTAGCGTTGCGACCGGTGCTGGGCAAGCGTTGCCTTATGAATCAGTCGGTTAGCTGGAGGCTGCTTGGCGTGGGGGTACCGCGGACTCACCTGTAGAGCCGAGCTCTGCTCGGCTGCCGTTGGGTGTGGCTGTGCGTCGCAGCGGAGCAGAGCTCCGCTCTACATGTGGGTGCCGTCAGTCGCCGGCGAGCATGGCGGCAATCAACTTCGCATGCCGCGCCACCTGCGGTTCGCGACGCAGGCGGCTGGCGGCGAAGATGCTGCACATCTCGTCAACCGCCGTGCCGAAATGCTCGTTGACGATGACATAGTCGAATTCGTCGTAATGCGACATCTCGTCGCGTGCGGCGGCCAGACGCTGCCGGATCACATCCTCGCTGTCCTGCCCCCGCGTACGCATGCGCTGCTCGAGCGCGGCGCGCGACGGCGGCAGGATGAACACGCTGACCGCATCGGGTACTTGCGCGCGCACCTGGCGGGCGCCCTGCCAGTCGATCTCCAGCAGCACGTCCTTGCCGCCCGCAAGTTGCGGCTCGACCGACTGCTTTGCGGTCCCCTTCAAGTCGCCGTGCACCAGCGCATGTTCGAAGAAGTCGCCGGCAGCGACCATGTGCTGGAACTCCTCGACGCTGACGAAGTGGTAATGCTCGGCATGGCGCTCGCCCGGCCGCGGCGCGCGCGAGGTGAACGAGATCGACAGGCGGATGTCGGGATCACGCGCCAGGCAGGCGTTGACGATGCTGGATTTGCCAGCGCCGGAGGGCGCGGCGACGATGTAGAGGATTCCGCGCATGGTCAAATCCTGCTCGTGCTGATCACGGCAGCGGCTGCAGGTAATCGGAAACAGGTGTCATCACAATCTCCGGCAGGGATTCTTCGATAGCCTCGCGCATGCGCAACGCAACGTCCGTATCGTCAGCCGCGGAAAACGCATTCGTGCGTGCCACGGCACTCGACCATTGGGCATAGCCATACCACAAGCCGTCGTCGCCGCGATGCAGCCGGGAACCCAGTGAACCCAGTGCCAGCAAGCGTTGCGTCGCGTCGGACCAGGCTGCCGCGAACCGATCCTCCAACCCCGGCTTGATCCGCCAACGGTAAAGCACGACGAAGCTGCCGGCGTCCGAAGGCATCATTCAATGTTCTGGATCTGCTCGCGGACCTGGTCGATCAGGACCTTCAGCTCGACCGCCGCCTGCGAGGTGCGGGTGTCGACGGACTTCGAGCCGAGCGTGTTGGCCTCGCGGTTGAACTCCTGCAGCAGGAAATCCAGGCGCCTGCCGACCGGCTCCTTCTGGACGAGCACGCGCTTGATTTCGATGATGTGGCTGTCGAGCCGGTCGAGCTCCTCGTCGACGTCGAGTCTTTGCAGCCACAGCACCAACTCCTGCTCCAGTCGACCCTGGTCGGCGGTCTGCGCGAGATCGGCGAGGCGCGCCTGCAGCTTGGCGCGCTGGCCGGCGCGTATCACTGGCATCAGGGCGCGCACTTCGGCGGCGCGTAGTGCGATCGCATCGACCCGCTCGCGGATCACCGCGGCGAGGTTGCTGCCCTCGCGTTCACGCGCAGCGAGGAAATCGGAGAGCACCTGTTCGAGCAAGTCCAGCGCCTCGACCTGCAACGCTTCCGGATTGGCAGCGCCGGTCTGCAGGACTCCGGGGAATTGCAACAACTCGGTGAATTCGATCCGCATCGCCGGAAAGCGCGCCTGCAGATCGAGGGCGAGTTCCGACAACTGCCCGACCCGGCGCGGATTGAGCTGCGGCGCATCGCCGCCTTCCGGCGGACGCAATCGCAGGCTGAGATCGAGCTTGCCGCGCGCGACCCGGGCGGAGACGCGTTCGCGCAAGGCAGGCTCCAGTGCGCGCAACTCTTCCGGCAAGCGCACGCCGAGTTCGAGGAAGCGATGATTGACCGCGCGCAATTCGCAGCCGAGCGTGCCCCACTGGGTGGCGCGCTCGCCGGAGGCGAAGGCAGTCATGCTGCGGATCATGCGTATTCCCAAAGGTCGCGCGGGCTAGGTCGCGCAGATGCCGATGGTAAACTTGCGCGCCCTGCCGCGGTGAATTTCATGGCGTCCGAACCTGTCCCAACCGCCGGGATCCTGCGTCCCAGCGGCCGCACACCGCAACAAATGCGCCCGGTCACGATCACCCGGGGCTACACCCGCCACGCCGAGGGCTCGGTGCTGGTTGCTTTCGGTGATACCCGCGTACTGTGCACCGCCAGCGTCGAGAACCGCGTGCCGGCGTTCCTGCGCGGCAAGGGCGAGGGCTGGGTCACCGCCGAGTACGGCATGCTGCCGCGCGCCACCAATACCCGCAACGATCGCGAAGCCGCCCGCGGCAAGCAGGGCGGGCGCACCCTGGCGATCCAGCGCCTGATCGGTCGCGCGTTGCGCGCGTGCGTCGATCGTGGCGCGCTCGGCGAACGCACCATCACCCTGGATTGCGACGTGCTGCAGGCCGATGGCGGCACCCGCACCGCGGCGATCACAGGCGCCTACGTCGCACTGGTCGACGCGGTACGCTGGCTGCGCAAACGCAAGGAGATCAGCAAGGATCCGATCTTCGGCGCGGTTGCGGCGGTGTCGGTCGGCGTTTATCGCGGCCTGCCGGTGCTCGATCTCGATTACGCCGAGGACAGTGCCTGCGATACCGACATGAATGTCGTCATGAACGATGGCGGTGGCTTCATTGAATTGCAGGGCACCGCCGAAGGCCATGCCTTCCGTCGTGATGAACTCGATGCGCTGCTCGTATTGGCCGAGCAAGGCATTGGCGAGCTGCTGACGGCGCAGCGCGAGGCGCTGGCAGCGGAATGACGGTGGCGGGCAACCGGCTGGTGCTCGCCAGCGGCAACACCGGCAAGCTGGTGGAATTGCGCGAACTACTCGACGGCTGTGGATTCGCGTTGCACGCGCAATCGGAATTCGGCGTGCGTGACGCCGAGGAAACCGCGAACACCTTCATCGAGAATGCGTTGCTGAAAGCGCGGCATGCCGCGCGCGCGACCGGGCTGCCAGCGCTCGGCGACGATTCCGGGTTGTGCGTGGATGCCCTGCATGGCGCACCCGGGCTGTACTCGGCGCGCTACGGTGGCATCCATGGCGACGCCGCGCGCAACATCGCGCGGCTGCTGCGCGAGTTGCGGGCTGTTCCCGAAGCGCAACGTGGCGCCCGTTTCTACTGTGTGCTGGTGTTGCTGCGCTCGGCCGATGATCCGCAACCGTTGATCGCGGAGGGTGAATGGCGCGGGCGGATTCTCGATACCCCGCGTGGCGCTGGCGGCTTCGGCTATGACCCGGTGTTCTTCGACCCGGAGCAGGGCTGCAGTGCCGCCGAACTCGATCCGTCGCTGAAAAACCGGATCAGCCATCGCGGCCGGGCGCTTGCGGCGTTGAAGCAGCGCCTGGCGGAGCTGTCGTAGGGCGGGTCTTGACCCGCCGTCCTGCAACCGCCTCAGGCCACAATGGCGGGTCAAGACCCGCCCTACACTTCTCCGATGCTCACCACCCCACCCCTCTCACTCTACGTCCACCTGCCCTGGTGCGTGCGCAAATGTCCCTACTGCGATTTCAACTCGCACGAGGGCCGCGGCGCGCTGCCGTTTGCGGCGTATGTCGATGCGCTGATCGCCGACCTCGATCACGATCTGCCGCTGGTATGGGGGCGCACGGTGCAGACGGTGTTCTTCGGTGGTGGCACGCCATCGCTGTTTCCGCCCGAAGCGATCGATGCCTTCCTGCAAGCCGCCAGTGCGCGGCTGCGGTTTGCCCCCGCGCTGGAAATCACGCTGGAAACCAATCCGGGCACCGCCGAGCACGGCCGCTTCGAGCACTACCGCGCCGCCGGCGTCAACCGCATCAGTTTCGGCATCCAGAGTTTCGATGATGGCTGCCTGCGACGCCTGGGCCGCATCCACGACAGCGCCCAGGCCGAGGCCGCGGTGAAGCTGGCGCAGGATGCCGGCTTCGACAATTTCAACCTCGACCTGATGTATGCGTTGCCGGGGCAATCGCTGGCGATGGCCGAATACGACATCGAACGCGCGATCGCTTTGCAGCCTTCGCACATCTCGCACTACCAGCTGACGCTGGAGCCCAATACCGTGTTCGCCGCGCGGCCACCCGCTGGCATTCCCGATGACGACGCCAGCTGGGACATGCAGGAGCGCTGCCAGGCGCGGCTCGCCGAAGCCGGCTACGCGCAGTACGAAGTCAGCGCCTACGCGCGCCCCGACCGCCAGTGCGCGCACAACCTCAACTACTGGCACTTCGGCGACTACCTCGGCATTGGCGCCGGTGCGCATGGCAAGCTCACCCTGGGCAGCGAGCAATCCATCCTGCGGCGCTGGAAGGTCAAGCATCCGACCGACTACCTGCTCAAGGCCGGCAGTGCCGCCGCGATCGGCGGCGATGAAACCATCGAACCGCTGCGCCGTCCGTTCGACTACATGCTCAATGCGTTGCGGCTGGTGGACGGCTTCTCGCTGGAGGGATTCGAAGCGCGCACCGGCCTGTCGCGTGCGGCGATCGCCAATGAAATCGCGCTCGCCAGGCAGCATGACTGGATCGAAGTGGTGCAGGATCGCATCGTGCCGACCGAACGGGGCCGCCGCTTCACCAACGACGTGATTGCCTTGTTTCTCCCCGACTGATCAGGGCGGATCAGCCGGCCCCGCCAACCAGTTCGGCCGGACCAGCACAACATCGGGGAGCCCACAGCCGGGGGCGGCGCTGGTCGTGGGCTTCGTGGCGTGTTAATTGTTGGCACTGGACCAGACTGAGCATCCGCATGTCGGTATTGCCACCCACTCCTGATCCTGCGCCGCAAACGCTGGCTACAGCGACCTTGCCGCGGCGGGTGCGACTGGTACTTGAGCATCTGCTCAATGCCGCGTCCGATGAACTGGAGCGCCATCTCAACACGGCGCTGTCGGACCTCGAACAGCAGTTGTTCCGGCTTTCAGAGCAAGCCCGCAACTCCGCCCTGCAAGCCGGATACATGCAGACCTTGCGGACCCTGCGCACGAATCGTTCCGATCTGGTGCCGCGCTTCATGGCCGGGCTGGAGGCCAGTCTCGCCTCGATCGGCAGGCATCCCGAGGCGGCCGCGGCTGACCATGACGATAGCCACCCGAACAGCTTCCCGCATCTGAGTCTGGTCGAAGATAACGAGTTGGACGAGGACACGGTGCTGCGCAGGATTGCCACGCGCCAGGAGGCGCGCGCCAGCCTGACGCTGCACCTGCTCGGCCAGCGTTTCGGCGTGCTCGCCGGAACGCCCGCGTTCGATGCCGAGCGCCTCCCGCTGGGACCGCGAGCACTGTGCCGGATCATGCGCGATGCCAGCCAGTCGCTGCACCTGCCGCTCGAATCGCACTTGCTGCTGTACCACGAGTTTGATCAACGGGTGATGGCGGCTTATCCGCAGATGCTGGAGATGCTGAACTTGTCGATGGCGGCTGACGGCATTTTGCCGAGCCTGACCTACGTGCCGTTCCGCGCCCGTCCGACCGAGCAGGGCGAGGCGGAGGCGGCCGCCGAGGCAGCCATCGGGACGGTCAAGAAACGGCGTCGCGACAAGGGTCGCGTGTCGGATGGCACTGAGGCTGGTGGTGGCAGTGGTGGTGGCAGTGGTGGTGGCAGTGCTGGTGGCAGTGGTGGCGGCAGTGGTGGTGGCAGTGGTGGCAGTGGTGGTGGCAGTGGTGGTGGCAGTGGTGGTGGCAGTGGTGGTGGCAGTGGTGGCGGCAGTGGTGGCGGCAGTGGTGGCGGCAGTGGTGGCGGCAGTGGTGGCGGCAGTGGTGGCGGCAGTGCTGGTGGCAGTGCTGGTGGCAGTGGCGAGGGCGTCGTTGGCGAAACCGCGGCCAGCAAAACCGGGCGTCGGCGCGAAGCCGGCGGACGTCGCAGAGCCGATAGCGAGCAGCAACTCACCCATACCGCGTGGCTGGGCCAGGCCGACACCCGCTCGCCGGCCCTGGATGACAGCGCGTCGATCGATCTGCTGCAGCAGTTGTTGACGGGCCGCCGGGAGCTGCTCGGCAAGCTCCGGCCCGAACCACAGGCAACCCATCGCCAGCAGCTGGAGACCATCGAGGTGGTCGCCGCGCTGGGAGCAATGCGGGACCCCGGGTTACCCGGTGGCAAGCGCAACCTGCTGGACATCAAGCAGACGCTCCTGGCCCAGGTCCGCCAGCAGCGCGGCCATGGCGCCAGTTTGTTGCCGCGGGACAGCGATACCTTCGAGCTGCTCGACATGCTTTATACGCAGGTCGAACGCGATGTCCGCGCCGATGCTCCGGCCACCCCGCTGTTGCGCAAGCTGCAAGTGCCATTGCTGCGGGTGGCGCTGCAGGATCGCAGCTTCTTCATCCGCGCCCAGCATCCGGCGCGACAACTGCTGAACGCAGTCGCCGAATCCGGCGCCCGTTGGCTCGACCAGGACGACGTCGACCCGCAGCTGTTGTTACCGCTGCAACAGGCCGTCGACCACGTCGTCGAAAACTACGACGGTGACACCGCCGTCTTCGATGCCAGCAACCGGGAGCTGCAGGCGCAATTGCAGATCCTCGCGCGGAAGGCGGAGACGGCCGAGCGTCGGCATGTGGAGGCGGCGCGCGGCAAGGAAAAGCTCGAAATCGCCAAACGCCAGGCGGCCTCGACCATCACCGAGATGATCGGCGAACAGCGGCTGCCAAAATTCGTGCGTGCGCTGCTCAACCAGGCGTGGGCCGACGTGCTCACCCTGACCCTCCTGCGCCAAGGTGCGGAATCCGAGGAATGGCGGCGGCAGCTGGAGGTGACCCGACGCATCGTGGCCAGTTGCGGCCGCAGCGGCGAGGCCGCGGATCCAGACCTCACCAGTCATATCGAGGGGGCGCTGGCTCTGGTCGGTTACCACTCCGAGGAGGCTGCGGTGATCGCGCGCCGCCTCACCAGCGCGCTCGAGGATGACGAGGACGATCCCGCCTCGCGTACCGAGCTGACCATGCGCTTGAAAGCTCGGGTTCGCCTGGGCGAGGACACCATCGAAAAACGCAAGCCCGTGTTGCCACCGCGCACCCCGGCCGAGCAGGCGCAACACGATCAGTTGCGGGTGATGCCGTACGGCACCTGGATCGAATTCGTGATCAACCAGCAAGGGGATGTCGTGCGCCGACGCATGTCCTGGTACAGCCCGATGACCGACAACGCACTGTTCGTCAATCAACGGGGTCGCCGCGTTGGCGAGCAGTCGCTGGACAGCGTCGCGCGGATGCTCGCGTCCGGCCAGGCGCGGGTCGTCGCCGCGGAAAGCGGACGTCTGGTCGATCGCGCCTGGCAGGCCACGCTCAGTACGCTGCGCAGCTTTGCCGGGCGCGGAGACAGCGAACCCAATGTCAGTGGTGACCACGAGGAGGTGGCATCGTGATCGACGAATTCCGCCGCGCACGCCGGCGCAGGGTCTCCGACACCGTCATGGTCATCGATGCCATGACCGACAGCGTGGTTGGGCGCATCGGCAATATCTCGGAAACAGGAATGCTGTTGATCGCGAGCGTGCCGCTGATCGAGGATGCGCTGTACCAGTTCCGTTTCCACCTGTACGACGCGCGCGGCCGCGAGGTTTCGTTGGAGATCGGCGCGCATCTGCTCTGGCTGGATCGCGCCAGCGCGCCCGGCCAGGCCTGGACCGGCTTTCGTTTCATCGCCATCCCGGAAGACCAGGCCGAGCGCCTGCGGCACTGGGTCGACGGACCGGGCGGACAGTTCGAGTAGCGCCGCGACAGCATTCACATGCAAAACACCACAACGCGCCGCAGCGCGCGGCAGGACTGCGATTGCAGGCTGCGTTCGGTGTAGTGCTCAACCCGCGCCGGGCACGTCTACCCCGCGTTGATACAACACCCGTTCCGGCCGGTGCAAGGCGAAGCCCTGGCCATAGTCAACGCCAATCTCCCGCAGCGTGACCACGCTCGCTTCGCTGGCGACCCATTCGGCGACGACATCCAGCCCGAGCTGATGACCGATGTCGGTAATCGCATGGATGATCGAGCGACTCATCGAATCGGTATCGAGGTCGCGGATGAAACTGCCGTCGATCTTGATCACATCGACCGGCAAGGTCTTCAGATAGCCGAACGAGGACATGCCGGCACCAAAATCATCCAGCGCCACCTGGCAACCGACCGAGCGCAGGCGATCGATGAAACGCACCGCTCGCGCGAGGTTGCGTACCGCTTCGGTTTCGGTGATCTCGAAACACAAACGCGACGGCTCCACGCCATGCTGCTCGATCAGATCGAGCACGTACTGGGCCAGACCGTCGTCGTCCAGCGTCGTCGCGGCCAGATTGAGCGAACAGCGCCCCGGCGCGCGGCCGCTGACATGCAGCTGATCGAAATGCGCGATCGCCTCGCCGATCACCCAGCGATCCAGCAGCGGCATCATCCCGTAGCGTTCGGCTGCCGGCAGGAAGGCGCCTGGCATGACCACCCGGCCGTCCTCGTCACTCAGCCGGATCAGCAATTCGATGTGCGGCCCTTCTGGACCACGTTGTCCCTGCGTCGGCTGTCCCTGCAGCGGCAGCACTTCCTGGTAGTCGAGCAGCAACCGCTTTTCCTCGATCACCCAGCGCAAGCGGTTGGCCCACTCCATCTCGCCGCGACGACGCACGGTCTCGTCGTCCTGTTCCGAATAGAAATGCACGCGGTTGCGGCCGCGATCCTTGGCCATGTAGCAGGCGGCATCGGCGTGCGAGAGCACGTCGGCCAGCGTCATCCCGGGGCGATCGAGCAACACCACGCCCAGGCTGGCGCTGATCGTGTAGGAGCGCTGTTGCCAGACGTAGATGTAGCCCTCGATGCGCGCGCGCAATCGCTCCGCCAGCGCCTCCGCACCTTCGGGGGATGTCTCGTGGACCAGAACCCCGAATTCGTCACCCCCCAGGCGCGCGAGGATATCCCCACCCCGCAGCTGCTCGGCCATCACCAGCGCCAACTGGCTCAACAATTGATCGCCGGCCAGATGCCCGGAGGTGTCGTTGATCAGCTTGAACTGGTCGAGGTCGATGTACACCAGCGCGAACGTTGGCTCGCCCTTGCCGATGCCAAACAGCGCACGCTGCACCTGGCGTTCGAACTCGCGCCGGTTGTACAGCGCGGTCAGGGTGTCGTGGGTGGCCTGGTAGCTGAGCAGTTCGGTCAGCTGGCGCTGCTCGGAAATGTCGGTGGCGACCATCAGCAGCCTGTCGCGCTCGCCGACCCGGACCCGTGCGACCGAGGTCGACGCCCAGAAACAATCGCCGTTGAGCGACGTCAACACGGCGTCGACATTGCTCCAATGGGCCTCGCCTTCGGGTTCGAGCAGGCGTCGTCGCAGCGCTTCGTCCTCGAACAGGATGCCGAGGTCGACACCCACGTCAATGCGTTCACCGAGCCGCGCCGCAGCTGCCTGGTTGGCATAGAGGATGCGACCATCGTCGGCACGCGCCATCAACACCAACGCCGGCAACAAATCGTTGAGGGAACGAAAGCGCTCTTCACTCTCGCGGTAGCGCGCGCTCATTTGCCGGCCAAGGCCAACCGCGCGCCGCCGGGTGGTCGCCACCGACCAGAACAGCGACGCCAGCAGCAGGCTGGCGATCGTGCCGCTGGCGCCCACCACCCACAGCAGGCTGACGTCATAGCCGCGATCGCGCGGCTGCAGCAGCAGCTGCCAGCGGCGCTCGCCGTACGCGATGCCACCTCCGTAGCTGCGGGCATTCCGCAACTCAGGGGTGCCGGAATCGTATAGCGACCGCAATCGGTCGTTGGTGATGTCCGTGACACGTACACGGAAGCGTTGCAATGCCTCAACAGGCAGCGAAGCGAGCAGCAGCGGGCGCACCCGCAGACTCAGCCCAAGCGCACCGAACTCGCGCTGGCGGCGTTGAGCGACGGTGCTGGGAATCGGGCCTGGTGCATACGCCGGCAATCGCACCACCGTGCCAAGCGTATCGCGTGGGTCGCGGGTCGGCTGGCGCAGCTCAAATGCGGCCGTCATTGTCGGCAGATCGGTGTCGCGCGCCCGCAACAACGTGCGGAAGTTGTCGGGTTGCGTGGCCACGTCGAAACCCAGCAGGCTGCTGTTGCCCGCCAGCGGCGCCACGCGCTCGTACGAGTAGCGCGGCGCTGCTCCCGGAATGGTGCCGACCTCGCGTCTTGCGAACGCCATCGCCACCAGACTCGGCACCATTTCCGCAGGCCGCAGGCTGTCGTGGACGCTCTCGAAACGATCCTGGCTGATATCGTCGGAGATCAAGTACGTCGACTGCATGGCCCGCAGCAGCAGTCCGCTGGCCTGCAGCTGACGCTCGACCTGATTCACACTGCGCCTGGCGATCTGGGAGCGCTGCAGGTCCGCTTCGGCCTCCAGATTGTGGCGCTCGAGCAGGATGATAGCGCCGGTCGCGACGAGGCCCAGCACCAGCCCGATCAGCGCCCATGCCCACGCCGGCAACCCCAGCAGCAGCGCGCGTGGCGCGGAAGCATCGTCCAGCGTCACGTCATTGCTTGCGGCAGAATGCGGAATCCCTCCCACGTCGCCCCACTCAGATGAACACCAATTCCGCCATCCTATATGCCCGGCACCTCGATGTGTTGCAAAGCCGCGCCGATGCGGCCCTCGCACGCGGCGGCTTCGATCATCTCGTCGTCCCGAGCGGCACGCTGCATTACCAGCTGTTCGACGATCGCGACTATCCGTACGCGGTCAACCCGCAATTCAAGGCATGGCTGCCGCTGACCCGCAATCCAGGCAGCTGGCTGGTGTACACGCCGGGCGTGAAACCAAAAGTCATCTACCTGCAACCCTTCGACTATTGGCATGTGGTGCCGGCAGCACCGAACGGCGAGTGGGTCGAGCACTTCGACATCGTCATCATCCGCAAGCCGGAAGACGCCATCCCGTATTTTCCCAAGGATGCAGCCCGTTGCACGATCCTCGGCGAACCGCAGAGTGCGCTCGGCGCATTCGTTCCGAACAATCCCAGGACGGTCATCGACTATCTCGAGTACCTGCGCGCATTCAAGACGCCGTATGAAATCGCGATGATGCGCGAGGCCACGCGCATGGGCGTGCGCGCGCACCGCGCCGCCGAGGCCGCGTTTCGCGCCGGCAAGAGCGAGTTCGACATCCACCTCGCCTATTGCGCCGCCGCGCGCCAAGACTCCGGCGAGCTGCCGTACAACAACATCGTCGCGCTAAACCAGCACAGCGCGGTGCTGCACTACACCGAACTGGGCCGCACGCCGCCTGCCACCCTTCGCAGCTTCCTGATCGACGCTGGCGCCAGCCACGTCGGCTATGCGTGCGACATCACCCGCACCTACTCCGCACATGCCGGAGACGATTTCCAGTCGCTGATCGACGCCGTCGACAAGGCGCAGCTGAAGATGTGCGACCAGGTCCGTGCTGGTTTCGACTACAAGCAGTTGCACCTGGATGCGCACCTCGCACTGGCAACGATCCTCAAGCAGTTCGGCGTGCTCAAGGTGTCGCCGGAAGCCGCGGTCACCACCGGCGTGTCTGGCACATTCTTCCCGCACGGCGTGGGCCACGGCATCGGGCTGCAGGTGCACGACGTCGCCGGCTTCGCTGAATCCGATCGCGGCGGCACCATCGCCAAGCCCGAAGGTCATCCCTACCTGCGCCTGACGCGTGTGCTGGAACCGGGCATGGCAGTGACCATCGAACCCGGCATCTACTTCATCGACATGCTGCTGGAGCAGTTGAAGCAGGGCGCGCATGCTGACAGCGTCGACTGGGCGCGGGTGGATGCGTTCCGGCCGTTTGGCGGGATCCGGATTGAGGATGATGTGGTGTGTACCGGCGATGCCCCGGTCAATTTGACGCGGGAAGAGTTTGCGTCGCTGGGGTGAGGAGTCGAGTTACGGACAACCGGAATCATTTGCCGTGATTCCCGCGATGACCAGCAAAACCGAACCCATGGCGGTCATTCCCGCGAAGGTGGATCCAGTGGCTTGGCTCGATTACAGCCAAAGTCCCTGGATTCCCGCCTTAGCGGGAATGACGGCAGAAGCAGAATCGTGACCCCGCCGTCGCGTGAATGACGGGCAAGCAAAAGCAAGGCATCGAGGCTTCCCATGAACACGCACACGAAAAAGGCGCGGGCGACCGCGTCTTTTTTTGTGCTGGACCGGAGTCGGTTCGCCGGCGCCCGCGAACCCTCATCCCGCGCACACCCCCTCAGGGCGTATGCGGATCGTCCTTGACGTACTCCTCGTGCAGCTTCACCGGCGCGGCCTTCGCACCGCGTCGGCGGATCCACAGGTTGATCATCTCCACGAACACCGAGAACGCCATCGCCGCGTAGATGTAGCCCTTCGGGATATGCAGGCCGAAGCCGTCGGCAATCAGCACCAGGCCGATCATCAGCAGGAAACTCAATGCCAGCACCTTGATCGTCGGATGCTTCTCGACGAAGTCGCTGATCGGCTTGGCGAAGGCGATCATGAAGCCGATCGAGATCAGGATCGCGGTCACCATCACCCAGCGCTCATCGACCATCCCCACCGCGGTGATGATCGAATCCAGCGAGAACACCACGTCCAGCAGCATGATCTGCGCGACCACACCGCCGAAGGTCGCTGCGGCGCTCGCCTTCACCTCTTCCGAATCGCCCTCCAGCTTCTGGTAGATCTCGTGGGTCGCCTTGCCGATCAGGAAAAGGCCGCCACCGATCAGGATCAGGTCGCGCCAGGAGAACTCGTTGCCCAGCAGGGTGAACAGCGGCGCGGTCAGGCCGATGATCCAGACGATCGCGAACAGCAGCGCCAGCCGGGTGACTGCGGCCAGCATGATGCCGAGCTTGCGCGCCTTGTCGCGCTGCTCCGGCGGCAACCGTCCGGCCATGATCGAGATGAAGATGATGTTGTCGATGCCCAGCACCAGTTCCAGTGCTGTCAGCGTCGCCAAGGCGATCCAGATTTCCGGGTTGGCCAGCATTTCCATTCGTCAGAGCCTTTCGCAGTGGAAAAAAGCGCAGTGCACGCCGCGCGCTATGCCGATGACATGAAACCTTCGATCTCGTCGCTGCTGCGCGCCAGCTTGTCGGTCAGCACGCGATGGCCATCGTTGGTGACCAGCACGTCGTCCTCGATACGGATGCCGATGCCGCGCCACTTCGCATGCACGCTCTTGTCGTCTGGCGAGATGTACAAGCCGGGCTCGATGGTGAAAACCATGCCGGGTTCCAGCAGGCGCGACTCGCCGTCGATGCGGTAATCGCCGACATCGTGCACGTCCAGGCCGAGCCAGTGGCCGGTCTTGTGGCGGTAGAAGCGTTTGTATTGGCCTTCGGCAATGTTCTTCCCGGACGTCCCCTTCAGCAGGCCGAGCTTGAGCAGGCCTTCGGTCAGCGTCTGCACCGCGGCATTGTGGCCGGCCTCGTAGGCGACTCCCGGTTGCGCCTGCGCCAGCGCGGCGGACTGCGCTGCCTCGACAAGATCGTGCAACGCCCGCTGCTCTTTCGAGAAGCGGCCGTTGACCGGAAACGTGCGGGTGATGTCCGACGCATAGCCACGATACTCGGCGCCGGCATCGACCAGGACCAGGTCGCCATCCTGCGCCTGCCCGCTGTTGGCGACGTAGTGCAGCACGCAGGCATTGTGGCCGGCGCCAACGATGCTGCCATAGGCCGGCACCGCATCGTGCATGCGGAAGACGCGCTCGATTTCGGCCTGCAGTTCGTACTCGCGCACGCCGGCCCGGCTCGCGCGCATCGCAACCTCATGCGCCTGGATACTGATGTCGGCGGCGCGCTGCATCAGCTTCAATTCGTCTTTCGACTTGAACAGGCGCTGCTCGTCGAGCAGGTGGCCGAGCTCGAGGAACTCATGCGGCGGCTGCGCGCCCATGCGCATCATCGCGCGCACGCGATTGAGCCAGCCGATCAGCTTCAGGTCGAACTCGGCGTCGCGACCGAAGTGGTAATAGACGCGCGTCCGCCCTTCCAGCAGGCTGGGCAGGATTTCGTCGAGATCCGCGATCGGATAGGCGTCGTCCATGCCGAATTGTTCGACCGCACCTTCGGTTCCGCTGCGCGGACCATCCCAGCCTTCGCGCTCGGCATCGCGCTCGCGACAGAACAGGATCGACTCACCGTGCGGACGGCCTGGCACCAGCACCAGCACCGCGTCGGGCTCGGGAAACCCGGTGAG
Organism: Lysobacter sp.; assembly: GCA_031359875.1. GTDB lineage: Bacteria > Pseudomonadota > Gammaproteobacteria > Xanthomonadales > Xanthomonadaceae > Cognatiluteimonas. Next base: position 1,804 of record JANMAO010000080.1, on the reverse strand, counting down.
GTAAAGCAGGTCGGAATCCTGCCGGTATGGGTAATGCGTATCGCGGCTGCGGATGCGCTCGGGCGCGGCCGGCAGCACCAGGATGGCGTCATCGTCGGCGCTGCGCATCAACTGCTTGCGGCGACGGGCATACGTCTGGGCGGTAGTCGGTAGGAGCGGGCGCATCGATTCTGGTTCCGGGCGAGTCGCGGTGGTTCCTCCGCAATATTTATTTGCGGGGGAGCCGTTAGTTGAATTGTTGGCGATGCCGCGGCGCCAGCACGCAGTCTCCGTGCAGCAGCAGCGCGGCGACACGGACGAATTCCTCGATCTCGATCAACGCGTCCTCGTCGTCTTCATCGCCGTCATCCTGCGGTATGGCCGCGGCGAGCTTGGCCAGATCGGCCAATGCTTCGCTGCCTTCCTCGGACAGCGGCGGCGCATGGCCGGCGGCCAGCCCGAATCCACCGAGGAAACCGCGGCACCAGTCGAACACCGCGCCGCTGCGCTCCGATAACGGCGCATCGGCCGTGGGCAGCAGCAACTCGAAACCAAAGCTGCGGTCGTCGAGTTGCGCGGCACTCACCTGACGCAGGCGATCGAGCACGCTGTCGGTGGCGACGTCCGGCGCGGCATCGTCGGCGAGTACGTTCGCCAGCCATCCCGTCGCCTGCACGCCGCCGCCTGCGAGCCAGCCGCATAGCGCGCCGTGCAACTCCGCGGCATCGAGACCGAGGCCGAGTTGGCGCGCAGCGGCGTCGACGTCGGCCAGCGTGGGCAGGGTTTCGGACACGGTTTCGACCAGGCAGAACAGGCGCCACAGTGTAGCTGCGGCGATGCGCAGCGTGCGTCCGCAACCAGGTTGCCGCCGCCGCACATGCATGCCCTACACTGCGGTCATTACCCGCCTGGGGTGCGGCGCCTTGCGCTTTTCGGTCCTCGCTGATCCTGCTGCCTGCTGGCGCCGCCGAGCCGTTGCGCTGGCCGCATTGCTGCTGTCGCTGTGCGCCGTGCAAACGCACGCTGCGGTGCGGGACTACTACTTCGAGCGCGCGGGCGGCGCGCGGGGGCTGGCGCAAAACACGGTCACCGCGCTGGCGCAGGACGCCGACGGATTCATCTGGGTCGGCACCCAGGGCGGACTGCATCGCTTCGATGGCCAGCAGTTCACGCTGTACCGACAGGATCCACGCGATCCCGGCAGCCTACCCGACAGCTTCATTACCGCGCTCACCCGTGACGGCGCGCATGGCTTGTGGGTCGGCACGTATTCACAGTACGTCGCGCGGCTCGATCTCGACAGCGGCCACATCCGCCGTTACGGCAGTCCCACGGACAGCGGCCGCCAGGTATTCGCGATGCTGGCCGAGCCGGGCGCGACCTGGATCGGCACGGTGGGCGGGCTCGACCGGCTCGATCCGGTCAGCGGCCGCCATGCACGGGTGCTCGCCCTGCCCCCGCGCGCGCTCGCCGGGCAGCCGCAGGCGCTGCTGCGCGATGGACAAGGCTCGCTCTGGTACGCGACCGCCGTCGGCTTGTACCGGCTCGACCGGGACGGCAGCCCGGCGAAGCAAGTCGGCCCGGCCACCCCGCTGCATGCGCTGCTGCGCGATCGCTCCGGCCGTCTCTGGGCGGGTGGCAGTGCCGGCCTGTTCCTCGTGTCCGATCGCCGCTCCTTGCTGCCGGTATGGCCACATACGACCTCGACCGGCGGCAACGCCATTCCTGCCGACATCCGTGCGCTCGCCGAAGCGCCGGACGGCCGCCTGTGGCTGTCCATTGCTGCCTCCGGGCTACGTCGTTTCGATCCGAGCAGCGGCGAGAC
>JANMAO010000075.1:0-3581 GCA_031359875.1 Lysobacter sp. | reverse complement strand
CACTGACATGCCACCGAGCAAGCCGGCGATGTCGGCGATGAAGCTCAGCAGCGGCAGCGTGATCAGAAGCGCCAGCAGCCGCGGGATCACCAGCAGATCGACCGGATCCAGGCCAAGCGTGCGGATCGCGTCGACCTCCTCGCGGCTGACCATCGCCCCGATCTGCGCGGTGAACGCGCTGGCGGTGCGGCCGGCGAGCAGGATCGCGGTCAGCAGCACGCCGAACTCGCGCAGGAACGCGACATTGACCAGTTCAACCACGTAGATGGTGGCGCCGAAGTCCTGCAGGATGTTGGCGCCGAGGAAGGCGATCACCGCGCCGACCAGGTACGACAGCAGGAACACCAGCGGCACCGCATCCAGGCCGACCTGCTCCATGTGGAAAACGGTTGCGGTCAGGCGCAGTCGGTGCGGCTCCTTCACCATGCGCGCCAGCTTGGCGAGGTTCTCGCCCATGAAGCTGATCAGCGCGACTATCTCGGTCCAGTTGTCCGCCACCGCGAAGCCGAGGCGGCCAAGCGCGGCGGCGAAACCGTATTCCCGTTTCTTCTTTGGACGATCGTCGGCGACGTCCTCGATCGCGGCGACCAGCGCGTGGTGGTCGGGACGGAATTCGAAGGCGTTGAAATCCAGGCCGTGGCGGCGCGCAAAGCGCAGCAGTTGCAACACACCGGCCGAGTCGAGCCGTTCGACCTGGGTGACATCGACCTGTTGCGGTTGTTGCGGTGCGTCGCGCAGCAGGGCGCCGAGGTCGTTCGCGTATTGCAGCGTCCAGCGACCGCGCAGCCGCAGGCGTCCGCCAGCGCTGTCGTCGAGGTCGATGCTCGGTGCGGTGTTGCTGACGGCCATGCGCGGCAGATCCAGGGCAATTGCTGCGCGCCGAGAATACAGACTCGTCCCGGAAGCGTCAGTCACAGTGCGGGCATGCCGGTGCCGGGCGCCGCATGCGATGCTTTGTTCATGTCGCAATCGATCCCCACGTCGCCACCCAGCTATGCCGCGCGCCTCGCTTTCGTGGTCGAGCTGGCCGAGCACCTGCACGCCTATGGCACCACCGCGCAACGGCTGGAAGGCGCGCTCAACGCGGTCGCCACGAGCTTCAAGTTGGACTGCGAACCGTGGTCGAACCCTACCGGGCTGATCCTCACGTTCAGCGATCCCGAGCGCCCACCGGGCGAAAGCGACACCACCCGCGTGATCCGCCTGCCACCGGGCGACACCGACCTGGCCAAGCTATGCGAGGCCGATCGGATCGCCGAGGAAGTCATGGCCGGACGCCTGGACCTGGCCGCCGGCCATGCGGCGCTGCGTGCTTTGGATCGAGAACCCAGCAGGCGCTCGAATGCGTTGCAGGTCTTCGGCTTCGGGCTGGCGGCGGCCGCGGTCGCCGGGCTGCTGCGCTTGCCGTGGCTCGACATCGCCACCGCCGGCGTGACGGGTCTGCTGATTGGGCTGCTCGATGTCGCCACCCGCCAGCGGCCGCAGTTCAAAGAAGCCGGGGACGCCTTGGCGGCGCTGCTGGCGGGCTCCATTGCGATTGCGGTCGCCAGTTTCGTCGCCCCGCTCAACCTCAACACCGTGATCATCGCGTCGCTGATCGTGCTGCTACCCGGCATGGCCTTGACCAACGCCGTCAACGAGCTGACCAGCCAGCACCTCGTCTCCGGGACCGCGCGCTTCGCCGGCGCGCTGACTACGGTGATGAAGCTCGCGGTCGGCACCATCATCGCGCTGACCCTGGCCGACCTGGTCGGCCTCGCCCCGCATGTGCGGGCGCTGCGGCCGCAGCCGGACTGGGTCGAATGGCTGGCCCTGGGCTTGGCGGCGTATGCGTTCGGGGTGCTGTTCCGGACCGCGCGCCGCGACTATCCGCTGGTAATGCTGGCCGCGGTTGCCGGCTACCTCATCTCGCGCCTGGCCGGGGCGGCCTGGGGCAGCCCGGCCGGCATCTTCCTTTCGGCGCTGGCGATGACCGCCGCCGGCAATGGCTATGCGCGCTGGGTGAAGCGGCCCGGCGCACTGGTGCGCGTCCCCGGCATCATCATGCTGGTGCCGGGCAGCGCCAGCCTGCGCGGGGTGATGAACCTGGTGCAGCAGCACGACGTCGCCGCCGGGCAGGACGCCATGCTGACGGTGGTGAACATCCTGCTGGCGCTGGTCGCGGGATTGTTGTTCGGCAACCTGCTGCTGCCGACGCGGCGGAACCTGTAGTTCTCCCAGCGCTGTTGCGGGGAGAAGAGTGCCGAAGGCGGATGATGGGCTGCTTTTGCTTCAGGGTCTTCCGCGTTAAATCAAACGCTTCCGCTGTTGGCGGGTCACTTTTCTTTGAAGGGCCGCAAAGAAAAGTAACCGCGCCGCGAGTGAATTCGCCTGCGATTCGTCACGGCGCGCCGCAGCGCGCCTAAATATTCACTTGCCCCTCCCTCCGATTTTCAGACTCGCCATCCATGGCTCGGCTGCGGCTGTTAAATGAAAGCTGGGCGCGCGACCTGCGCGCTGCCCCTTCGGGGTCTAGCGCAATGTCTCGTCTTTTGATTCGTATCTAGCGTCAAATGCAAGGGCATTGTTTTGCAGCTTTGTTTTTGACGCTAAAAATCTCCACATACGGCAGTCATTTGCAGACCCGTAGGGCAGCGCACATGGATGTGCGCTGTTTTTCTCCGCGACAGGATGTCGCGTAGAAAAATCCCTTTGAGACTGAGTCGGCGAGTTTGCCGTGTCGGAAAAGCGCCTTTTCTTTTGGTTACTTTTCTTTGGGCGCTATCAAAGAAAAGTGACTCGCCGCCGGCGAAAGCGGTTGCCTTGAAAGTCTCGAATGGACCGCCGTCGCGAGGGTGACGAGCAAGCCCGGCGTCACTTCCGCCCGGCGACCCGTTCCCAGCCCTTGAAACCCCGCCCCCGCCCCCCATTTCAGGCGCAGTCCCGTGCACCGGGAATTTCTGTCGCCGGCCTTTGGCACTCACCCTTAACGAGTGCTAGAATCGTCGGCCGTTTCCCAACCCAATCAACCACTTGAGAGGTTGTCAATGAACATCAAGCCGCTGTACGACCGCGTTGTGATCAAGCGCATGGAAGAAGAAAAGATGTCCGCCGGTGGCATCGTCATCCCCGACTCCGCCGCCGAAAAGCCGATCAAGGGCGAAGTGGTCGCGGTCGGCGAGGGCAAGGCGCTGGATAACGGCTCGCTGCGCGCGCCCAAGGTCAAGGTCGGCGACAAGGTGCTGTTCGGCAAGTACGCCGGCACCGAGGTCAAGCTTGACGGCAACGACCTGCTGGTCGTGAAAGAAGACGACATCTTCGCCGTGATCGGCTGATCCGATTGCCGTAGGGCGGGTTTCAACCCGCCGCAACGTCCCAAGAATTCATGGCGGGTTAAAACCCGCCCTACACATCCGGAGTTAAAAAATGGCTGCCAAGGAAATTCGTTTCGGTGAGGACTCGCGCGCCAAGATGCTGCGCGGCGTCAACATTCTCGCCAATGCCGTCAAGGCAACGCTCGGCCCGAAGGGTCGCAATGTCGTGCTCGAGAAGAGCTACGGCGCGCCGACGATCACCAAGGACGGCGTGTCCGTCGCCAAGGA
>JANMAO010000049.1:0-44779 GCA_031359875.1 Lysobacter sp. | reverse complement strand
TCGCCCGCATAGTGCAGGCCATTGCCATCGTCGCCGACGCGATTCAGGCCGGCGACGAAGCACAGGTTCTCGATCGCGCGGGCGCGCAGCAATGTCTTCCACGGATACGCGCGCGCTGACGGCCAGTTGGCGACGTACAGCAGCAGGTCGTAGTCGAGTGCACCGGGGCGTTCGACGTCGAACCGATTGCGCGAATACACCGGAAACCGCAGGTCGTAGCAGACCAGCGGGCAGATGCGCCAGCCCCTCCACTCCACCGTCAACCGCTCGCGACCGGCAGCGTAGCGTTCGTGCTCCTTCGCGTATCGGAACAGATGGCGCTTGTCGTAATGCTGGATTTCGCCATCGGGTGTCGCGAAGAACAGGCGATTGAATACATTGTTCGATCCAGCACCGTCGTCATCTCGGATCTGAACGCTGCCGGTGATCGCGGCACCGAGGTCGCGCGACTGCTCCCGTAGCCAGGCGACGGTTGGACCTTCCATCGTTTCCGCGTTGTGGATCGCCTCGTTGCTGAAGCCGCTGGTGAATGTTTCCGGCAGCAGGACCAGGTCGCTGGCGCCGCGCAGCGGTGACATCAAGCTGCCGTAGTAATCGCGATTGCCGGCCGGATCGTGCCAGCGGGTGGCACCCTGGACGAGGGAAACGCGGAGGTCGTCCATGTCAGAGCTTCTGCAATCGTTCGATCGCCGCATCCAGCGTCGCCTCGTTCTTGGCAAAACACAGCCGCGCGATGCGTTGGCCCCGCTGCGGGGTTTCGTAGAACGGCGACAACGGGATGGCGGCGACGCCATGTTCGATCGTCAGCCAGCGGCAGAAGGCCAAATCGTCGAGGTCGCTGACCGCGGAGTAATCGACGAGCTGGAAATAACCGCCCGGCACCGGCAGGGGTTTCAGCTTCGTGGTCAGCAACTGTTGGCGGAAGTGATCGCGTTTGGCCTCGTAGAACGCGCCGAGTTGTTCGTAGTGCCCGGGCTCGTTGTCGATCATCGCCGCGAATGCATGCTGCGCCGGGGTGAAGCTGCAGAAGGTGTTGTATTGGTGGACCTTGCGGAACTCGGTCGACAGCGCCGGCGGCGCGATGCAGTAACCGATCTTCCAGCCGGTGCAGTGGTAGGTCTTGCCGAAGCTCGAGATGACGAATGTGCGCTCGCGCAACTCCGGATAGCGCAGCACCGATTCATGGCGAGCGCCATCGAAAATGATGTGCTCGTAGACCTCGTCGGACAACAGCCAGATGCCGGTATCGCGCAGCAGATCGGCGATCGTCGCCATGTCGTCCGCCGTGAGCATCGCGCCCGATGGGTTGTGCGGGCTGTTGATCATCAGCATCCGCGTACGCGTCGTGATCGAGTCGCGCACCTGCCGCCAGTCCGGCGCAAAGGTGACCGGATCCAGCGGGACGTGCACGGCCTTGGCGCCAGCCAGGTCGATCGCCGGCTCGTAGCAGTCATAGCAGGGATCGAGCACGATCACCTCGTCGCCTGCCTGCACGACCGCGGCGATGGCGTCGAAAATCGCCTCCGACGCCCCGGAGGTGACAGTGATTTCCGCGTCGGCATCAGGACGCCAGCCGTAGCAACGTTCGGTCTTGTCGGCGATGGCACGGCGCAGTGCCGGGATGCCCGTCATCGGCGCGTACTGGTTGTGGCCGGCATGCATGGCCTTGCTCAGCTCGTCGACGAGGCGTCCGGGCGCCGGGAAATCGGGAAACCCCTGGCCGAGGTTGACCGCCCGGTGCTCGGCCGCGAGCTGCGACATCACGGTGAAGATGGTGGTGCCGACTTTGGGGAGTTTGGTCTGGAGCATGGGCTCTTTGGCACCGGTACAATGGCCGACTTTGTAGCACGGTTGCAGGCGGCGCTTGGTGACTTATCGTGATGACGACAACGCCCGTATCGTGGCGCTGGTACAGGCTTATCTCGATGCTGGTTATCGTTGGGAGCAGCTGGGCGAATGGCTTGACCTGCACGTTGGAGAGCCCGCGCCCGACATCGATGGCGCCTTCCCAGAAGGCAGCTGCTTCGGTTTGCTGTCGGCCTGGAATCCGCAATCGGTACCGCGCCAAGACCCGCAGAACCGTTCCGCCGATCAGGCGATGCACCTGCAACTGATCGAGACCGGGGTGATTTGCCGTCCCGGATTTTCATCCGCGCGGGATCGCTCCTGGCGCGAGCCGAGTTGGTTGGTGGTCGACATGCCGTCGGACCACCAGGACGCATTGGCACGGCGATTCGGCCAACTCGGCACGCTGTGGTGGCCACGCGGCGAAGCGGTGCGGTTACGGCTCTATGCGCGCCAACCCGTAACGGCGGCCGACCACCCCTTCGTCGACTGGGTTCCTCCGACCCGCTAGCCTCAACCGATGCCAGACCACCTCCATCCCGCCCCGCCGCTGCTGGCCGCACGCGGCCTGCGTTTTGCGCGCAACGAGCAGCCCGTATTCGGCCCGCTCGATTTCGCCGTGGACGCAGGCGAGGCCCTGCTGGTGCAGGGGGATAACGGCGCCGGCAAGACCACGTTGCTGCGCGTATTGGCGGGATTGCTGCACGCCGATGCGGGTGCGGTCGATATCGACGGGAGGCACGCGACGGCATCGCTGCGCGCACATGCAATGTCCTATATGGGCCATCTACCCGCACTCAAGGCCGACCTGTCGGCGCTGGAGAACCTCACTTTTCTTTGCGGGCTGCATGGGCGCCGGCGCGGACAGTTGCCGGGGAATGCCCTCGGCATCGTCGGCCTCGGCGGCTTTGAAGACACGCTCACACGCCAGCTCTCGGCCGGCCAGAAAAAACGCCTGTCGCTGGCGCGGCTGTGGCTGGCGCCGGCGCCGTTGTGGCTGCTGGACGAGCCCTACGCCAATCTCGATCTCGACGGCATCAACCTGGTCAACCGGATGGTGCAGGCGCATCTGCGCGAGGGCGGTGCGGCGCTGCTGACCACCCACGGGGCGTACGCGGCGCCGCCGGTGCGGACGCGGATGCTGGTACTGGAGAAGCTCACGTGATGCGGTCTGCGGCCAAAGCGCTGATGACCCGCGACCTGCGCCTGCTCTGGCGTCGGCGTGGCGACGCACTGCAACCGGCGCTGTTCGCGCTGCTCGTGGTCGTGTTGTTCGCCTTGGCGCTGGGTGGCGAAGCCAAGGCGCTCGCGAGTGTCGCTTCCGCCGTCCTCTGGCTGGCGGTACTGCTGGCGGGCCTGCTGGCACTCGACACCCTGTTCCGCGGCGATGCCGAAGATGGGTCACTGGAGCAATGGATGCTGGCGCCGGTGCCGCTGGCGTGGCTGGTGCTGGTGCGCACGTTCATGCACTGGGCGACGACTGCACTACCGCTGCTGGTCGCGACGCCCTTCCTCGCGGAACTCCTGCATTTGCCGCACAGCGAGCTGCCGATCCTGATGGCCTCGCTGGTGCTGGGCACGCCGCTGCTGAGCCTGCTGGGCGCGGTGGTGGCGGCATTGACTGTCGGCATGCGTCGCTCCGGTATCCTTGTCGCCCTGCTCGCGCTGCCGCTTTATGTGCCGATCCTGGTGTTCGGCGCGGGCAGCGTGGCGGCCGCGGCCCAGGGCCTGGATCCGACTGGCGCCCTGCTAATGCTCGGCGCGGGCCTGATTCTAGCCGTGGTGCTGGCTCCGCTCGCCGCCGCTGCGGCCATCCGAATCGCCTTGAGCTGACAATGAATCCTGTCGTCCACTGGTTCCATCAACTCGGCTCGCCACCGTACTTCGAGCGCTTCGCCGCACGCTGGGCGCCGGTCGCCTACGTGCTGGGTTTGCTGGTGATGGCGTATGGCTTGTACGGCGCGCTGTTCCTGGTCCCGTCCGACTATCAGCAGGGCGACAGCTTCCGCATCCTCTACATCCATGTGCCAAGCGCGTGGATGAGCATGTTGATATTCGCCCTGATGGCGCTGTATGCCGCCATCGCACTGATCTGGCGGATCAAGCTGTGCGAGATCCTGGCGATGGCGTGCGCGCCGATCGGCGCCGCGTTCACCCTGATCACGCTCATCACCGGCTCGATCTGGGGCAAACCGATGTGGGGCACGTGGTGGGACTGGGATCCACGCCTGACCACTGAATTGATCCTGCTGTTCCTGTACCTCGGCGTGATCGGCCTGTACAACGCGATCGACGATCGCCGCGCCGCTGCGCGCGCCGCCGGCCTGCTGTCCATCGTCGGCGTCGCCTTGCTACCGGTGATCCACTATTCGGTCACGTGGTGGAATTCGCTGCACCAGGGCCAGACGATCAGCCTGTTCGGGAAATCGCACATGGATCCGAGCATGCTGCCGCCATTGTGGGCGATGGTGATTGGCACGCACGTGTGGTTCTTCGGCTCACTGCTGGCGCGTGCCCGCGTCGACAACCTGCGACGCGAGGCCGGCAAGGACTGGGTTGCAAAGCTGGCGGAGGCGAAGCGATGAGCTACCAGAATTATGTGGTCGCCGCCTACTGCGTCTTCGCAGTCGTGCTGCTTTGGGATTTCGTCGCACCACGCATCGAGCTCCGGCAACAGATGCGTGCAGCGAAATTGCGCGTCGCCCGCAATGCCTCCCGCGCAACCTCCGTGGAGTTGAACTGATGAACCCCATCCGCAAGCGTCGTCTGCTGCTGGTGCTTGTCCTGCTCATCGCAGCCGCGGCCGCGACCGCACTCGTGGCGATGGCGTTGCAGCGCAACGTCGCTTACCTGTACACGCCTTCGGAAGTACTGAAGGGCGAAGCCGGCGAGCACGCACGCTTCCGACTGGGCGGCATGGTGCAGGCGGGGTCTTTCAAGCGCGCGTCGGGTTCGATGGAAGCGCATTTCGCCGTCGACGATGGTGATGGGACGTTGCCGGTCGTCTACACCGGCATCCTGCCCGACCTGTTCCGCGAGAAGCAGGCGGTGATCGCCACCGGCCGGATGCGCGGCGGCACCTTCGTCGCCGAGGAAGTGCTGGCCAAGCACGACGAGACCTACATGCCGAAGGAAGTTGCCGACAAGATGAGCGCAGCGCACCAGAAGCATGGTGTGCAGGCACCGACTGAAGCGCCTGCGGACACGCAATAAGTGCTGCCCGCGCACATCCTTCCAGAGCTGGGTCAGGTCGCACTGATCCTCGCACTGCTTGTCGCGGCACTACAGGCGGCGCTTCCGCTGGTCGGTGCACAACGCGGTATCGCATCATGGATGGCGATCGCGCGTCCGGCCGCATTTGCACAACTGGCGCTGGTCGCGGCTGCATTCGCGATACTGGCGCATGCGTTCATGACCCACGATTTCTCGGTCAAATACGTCGCCACCAACTCCAACTCTCTGTTGCCGATGGTCTACCGCTTTACGGCGGTGTGGGGCGCTCACGAAGGCTCACTGCTGCTGTGGGCACTGATCCTGTCGGTCTGGACCGCCGCGGTCGCCTATTTCTCTAAAGCGTTGCCGCAGCCTGTCATTGCCCGCGTCCTCGGCGTAATGGGCGTCATCGCCTTTGGCTTCCTCGCCTTCCTGATCTTCACCAGCAATCCGTTCGAGCGCCTGCTCCCCGCCGCCGTCGAAGGTCACGACCTCAATCCGTTGCTGCAGGATCCGGGGATGATCATCCATCCGCCGATGCTGTACCTGGGCTACGTCGGTTTCTGCGTGCCGTTCGCGTTTGCGATCGCGGCGCTGCTCGACGGTAAGATCGATGTGCGCTGGTTGCGTTGGGCGCGACCCTGGACCAACGTCGCGTGGGCCTTCCTCACCATCGGCATCGCGCTGGGCTCGTGGTGGGCGTACTACGAACTGGGCTGGGGCGGCTGGTGGTTCTGGGATCCGGTCGAAAACGCCAGCTTCATGCCGTGGCTCGCCGGCACCGCGTTGCTGCACTCGCAAGCGGTGACGGAAAAGCGCGGCAGCTTCCGCGGCTGGACGCTGCTGCTGGCGATCGCCGCGTTCTCGCTGTCGTTGCTTGGCACGTTCCTGGTGCGCTCGGGCGTCCTGACGAGCGTGCATGCGTTTGCCGCCGATCCGACGCGCGGGCTGTTCATCCTCGTCTTCCTCGGCCTCGTGATTGGCGGTTCGCTGACGTTGTACGCAATGCGTGCGCCTGATGACGACGACGGCGCACGCTTCGCTCCGGCTTCGCGCGAAACGCTGTTGCTGGCCAATAACCTGCTGCTGACCTCGGCCTGCGCGATGGTGCTGCTCGGCACGCTGTATCCGTTGCTCGCCGACGCGCTAGGACTTGGCAAGATTTCGGTCGGGCCACCTTACTTCGCGTTGCTGTTCACGTTGTTGATGGCGCCGTTGGTGCTGCTGTTGCCATTCGGGCCGCTGACGCGCTGGCAGCGCGAGCAGCCATCGAAGCCCTTCGCCATGCTGGTGCCGTGGGCCGGACTTGCGCTTGGCATCGGCATCGCCGCATTTTTCCTCGCGCCACGGGGCGCCTGGAAAGTGGCCGCCGGAATCACTGGCGCAGCATGGGTCTTGCTGGGCACCGTGCGTTTCCTGTGGACACGCTTGCGCACCAAGGGCAGCCGCTTCACGGCCGAAATGCTGGGCATGACGCTGGCGCATCTGGGCCTGGCTGTATTCCTGATCGGCGCATTGCTGACCGAAGGCCTGAGCCGCCAACGCGAGCTCGCACTTGCGCCGGGACAGACGGTCACGCTCGGCGCGCATGCGTTCCGCTTCGACGGTGTCGAACGTCGCATCGGCCCCAATTACATCGCCGACCGTGGCAGCGTCGAGGTCACTCGCGATGGCGTGCCGATGGGCACGATGCATCCGGAAAAGCGCAGCTACGCCAGTGGCGGGCAAGTCATGACCGAGGCGGCAATCGATCCCGGAATCACGCGCGATGTCTACGTCGCGCTGGGCGAACCACTCGGCGGCGGCAGCTGGGCGGTACGCGTGCATGTCAAGCCGTTCGCACGCTGGATCTGGCTGGGCGCGGTGCTGATGGCGCTGGGTGGTTTCGTTACCGCGACCGACCGCCGCTTTCGCCGCAAGGAAACAGCAGCATGACCACCGAATCGAAAACGATGCGCTGGTTGCCGCTCGCGATCTTCGCAGCGTTGGCGCTGTTGCTCGCGGCCGGTGTCTGGCTCAGCCGCAAGCCCAATCGCGAGGCACTGCCTTCGCCATTGATCGGCAAGGCCGCGCCGCAATTCTCGCTACCGGTGCTGCATGAGCCCGGTCGGCTGGTGTCGCTTGCCGATCTCAAGGGGGCGCCGTTCGTGCTGAATGTGTGGGGCAGCTGGTGTCCGTCCTGTCGCGACGAACATGCGGTCATGACGCGATTCGCGGAGAGCAAGCGCGTGCGCGTCGTCGGCTACAACTGGAAGGACGAGCCTGCTGATGCGTTGCGCTGGCTGGAACAATTTGGCAATCCGTACTGGGTGGTGCTGGTCGACTATGACAGCCGCTATGCGCTCGACTGGGGCATCTACGGCGCGCCCGAGACTTTCCTGGTCGATGGCAACGGCATCGTCCGCTGGAAACATGTCGGCGCATTGAGCGAGGCGATCGTCCGTGATGAACTGTTGCCGGCATTGGCACAAGCCGAGCGCGCGCGATGAAGGCCTGGCTGCTTGGCCTGATGCTCGCGCTCATCACGACGGCAGCGTGCGCACAAGTTACTGATCCCGCACCACCACGCTTCAACAACGCTGCCGAGGAGCAACGCTTCCACGCCCTGGTGACCGAACTGCGCTGCGTGATGTGCCAGAACCAGTCGCTGGCCGACTCCAACGCGCAGATTGCCCACGATCTGCGCGGTGAGGTGCTGGTGCTGATGCGGCAGGGGAAAAGCGATGCGGCGATCCGCGACTACCTGGTTGCGCGCTACGGCGAGTTCGTGCTGTACAAACCACGCATCGAGGGCAAGACCTGGCTGCTGTGGTTCGGTCCTGCGCTGTTGCTGCTTGGCGGCGGTTTCGTAGTCGCGCGCGTGGTGCGCCGACATGCCGGTGACAGCGATCTATCCGTCGATGACACCCAGGAGTGGTGATGACCGCCTTCGTCATCATTTCTGCATTCCTCGCGTTGATCGTGCTGCTGATCGTGTTGCGTCCGCTTTGGCGCGACGCTCCGATCTCCGCCGCTGCGCTGGGCGGATTTCTGTTACTCGCCGGCGTCGCGCTGTACCGCATGCTGGGCACGCCCGCCGCGCTCGACCCGGCGAACCAACGTGGCCCCGCGACGCTGCAGGATGCGGTCGCTCAACTTGAGGCCGCATTGCAGCGTGACCCGAACCAGGCCGAGGGTTGGCGCCTGCTCGGCCGCGCCTACGCATCGAACCAGCAGCCGGTGAAGGCGCGCGATGCCTACGCCCGTGCGGCCACCCTCGCACCCAACCAACCCGACGTCCTGGTGGAAGCCGCCGAAGCCAGCGCGTTGGCCGATCCGCAGCGCCGTTTCGATGCGAAAGCCGTGACGCTGCTCGAGCGCGCGCTGGAACTGCAACCGCAGGAACAACGCGCACGCTGGTTCCTCGGCATCGCGCAACGCCAGGCCGACAAGCCGGCCGACGCCGCAAAAACGTGGGAGCCGCTCCTGGCGCTGGTCAACGCGAAAACCGCAGTGCCACTGCGCGCGCAGATCGATGCCGCGCGTAGCGAGGCCGGCCTGCCGCCACTGCCCCCACCGTTGTCTTTGGCTGTCACGCACAGCCTGCAGGTCAAGGTGCAACTGGACCCGCAATTGGCGGCGCGCGTGCGCCTGCGCGGCGATGCCAGCGTCTTCGTGATCGCACGCGTGGCGAATGGCCCACCGATGCCGGTCGCAGTGGAGAAGCACAGCGTGCAGGAGTTGCCATTCACCGCAACTCTGGACGACCGCGATGGCCCGATGCCGACGCGGAAGCTGTCCGCGATGCAGGACGTCGAAGTCATCGCCCGCCTGTCGATGAGCGGCAATGCGATGCCGCAGTCCGGTGATCTGGAGTCGCCGCCACTGCGCGTGCATCTGCCGACCGACAAGACTGTCGACCTGACGATCGGCGCCTTGCACCGGTAAGCTGCCGCGCATGACCGAATTCATCCCGCCGGGCACCCGTTTTTTTGAACTTCCCTCGCCTTTCCCAATGAAGCGCGGCGGCACGCTGCATGGCGCGCGGATTGCTTTTGAGACCTGGGGCGCGCTCAATCCGGCACGCGACAACGCCATCCTGATCCTGACCGGCCTGTCACCCGATGCACATGCCGCCGCGACCGACGCGAATCCCGAGCCCGGCTGGTGGGAAGCGATGCTCGGGCCGGGCAAAGCGATCGACAGCGATCGCTGGTTCGTGGTCTGCGTCAATTCGCTTGGCAGCTGCAAGGGCTCGACCGGGCCGGCGTCGATCAATCCCGCCACCGGCGAACCGTATCGCCTCGATTTTCCCGAACTGTCCCTCGAGGATGTTGCGGATGCGGCATTCGCGGTCGTGCATGCACTCGGGATCGAGCAGCTTGCCTGCGTGATCGGCAATTCGATGGGCGGCATGAGTACGTTGGCCTACTTGCTGCGCCATCCGGGCTCGGCGCGCAGCCACATCAATATTTCCGGCAGCGCGCGCGCGCTGCCATTCTCGATTGCGATCCGCTCGCTGCAACGCGAGGCGATCCGGCTCGACCCGGCCTGGAACCACGGCCATTACGACGACGCGGGCTCTCCGGAGGCAAGTTACCCCGAAGCCGGCATGCGCATGGCGCGCAAACTTGGCGTGATCACCTATCGCTCGGCGCTGGAATGGGATGGCCGGTTCGGTCGCGTGCGGCTGGATTCGGATCGCCGTGACGACGAGGATCCGTTTGGCCTGGAATTCGAGGTCGAAAGCTACCTCGAAGGCCACGCGCGCCGCTTCGTGCGTCGCTTCGATCCCAACTGCTATCTCTACCTCAGTCGCTCGATGGACTGGTTCGACCTGGCCGAATACGCCCCGGATGGCCGCGACGTCATGGCCGGACTGGCGAAGATTCGCGTCGACAAGGTGCTCGCGATCGGGGTCGCCACCGACATCCTGTTTCCGCTGCAGCAACAGCAGCAGATAGCCGACGGCCTGCGCGCTGGCGGCGCCCAGGCCGCCTTCCTGCCGCTGCCTTCTCCGCAGGGACACGACGCCTTCCTGGTCGATATCGCCCGCTTCGGCCCGGCAATCGGTGATTTCCTCGGATCTTTGTAGCTGCGTAGAGCGTAAAATCCGCCCATGGACGACGCCTGCTGCCCTGACATCGAGTTTCCCGGCCACGCCAAACTGGTGCAGGCGCTGGATATCGCGGTCGAGAGCGGCGACCAGCACGCGATCACGGCCGCGCTGCGCAATACCCTGTGCGCGCTGATCCGCGACCGCGACGTGCAACTTCCTGATTGCGTGCACGAACCAATCGTCGATCACTACGCACGCCGCGAGCTCTACCGCAGCCCTCGCCACGGCTACAGCGTCGTCGCCATGACCTGGGGGCCTGGCCAGGGCACACCGGTGCACGACCACTCCGGCCTGTGGTGCGTGGAGGGCGTCTGGGATGGCCAACTCGAAATCACCCAGTACGAACTGCTGGAGCGGGACGGCGAGCGCTTCCGCTTCCGTGCGGCCGGCGGCATGCAGGCCGGCCCCGGCAGCGCCGGCAGCCTGATCCCCCCGCACGAATACCACACCATCCGCAACGCCAGCCCCGATGCCATCGCGATCTCGCTGCACATCTACAAGGCGCCGATGGAGTGCTGCTCGATGTACCTGCCGCAGGACGGCGAATGGTATGCACGGGCACCCAAAGAGCTCGCGACTGACGAAGCCGGCTAGCCCGCACTTGGCAATGCTGCCGAACCGGCGGTAATTCCGGATCGTCGCGGAATCAGCAAAAACCTAAAGCGGACGCAAATCCCGCCTGACGCGGGGCACACGCGATTCATTCACCTGCCATGCCAAGCACTGACCGCCGACCCCTGCAGACGGCAGCTGGTCTTGCCCCTGGGCATCTGCGGCGAACCGCGATCGCTCCTCCTTCGTCCAAAGTCTGACCGCTAAACACCTCGGCCGGCGTTCCTAGCTGTGACCATGGGTGACAGGGCGCATGCGTGAAGCGTGGACTCATGGTGTTCCGGGGGCTCCTCGATCTTCGTCGCCGGGCGGCGACGTCACGGCTTTGGAGCCCAACCCAGCACATCCCAGTCCCCCAAGGAGCCATCATGACCAGTCGTCCGTTTCTACTCTCCGCTCTCGCCACAGGGCTGATTGCGGCCTTTGCCACGTCGGCCCAGGCTGCCACGCCGGGCCGTCTGCTGCCCAGTGGCAACACTACTGTCCACAGCGTGCCCCTGGGTGGCGATGCCTTGCAGGATCCGGAAGTCGACACTTCGATGGACGATGACCAAAACGTGCGTCCCACATCGAGTCTGGCCCCCACGTCTACTGCGCGCACGTCAACGCAGATCAACCGCTCGATTGCCAGACACTCGGGCCGGGGCGAGGATGTCAATGAAGGACGCAGGAGCAAATCGAATCCCACCCTGAAACTGAGTTTCGATGCGCTGAAGTTCCGAGACCAGCGGCTCGCCAATGGCGGCAACCAGTTTTCAGTCGAACCGCCCGACCAAGCCCTCGCGGTCGGGAACGGCTACGTGCTGGAAGCGGTCAACAATGTCCTGAGGATCTGGGATACGACAGGCGCACCGCAAACCAGTCCGATCGATCTCAACACGTTCTACGGTTACTCCGCTGCGATCAATCGGACCACTGGCGCCCGCGGCCCCTCGCTGACCGATCCGGTCGCATATTTCGACACGGATACGCAGCGCTGGTTCGTCGTCGTGCTGACCTTGGATCACGTCGGCACCACGGCCAGCCTCACTGGCAAGAATCATCTGGATATCGCCGTCAGCGATGGTCCCACGCCGCTGGGCAGCTGGACGATCTACAAACTCCCCGTGCAGAACGACGGCACCGATGGAACCCCAAACCACCTGTGTCCGGGCGGACCTTGTCTTGGCGACTATCCCCACATCGGCGCGGACGCGAATGGTATCTACCTGACCACCAATGAGTTCCCGCTCTTCGCCGGCGGCTTTACGGGTGCGCAGGTCATCGCCATCTCGAAGGCCGGCCTGGTATCGGGTGGCCCGGCGACCTTCGTCCAGTTCAACACGGGTGACCCGCAGTACCTGCTCGACCTCGGCGCGGATGGCCAGGTCCCGGGCTTCACCGTTTGGCCTGCGACTTCGCCGGGGGGCGGTCACGACGAAGAAGACCGGGAGGGCCGACGCAGAGGCACGGAATACTTGTTGAGCTCGAACGCAGTGTTCACGGACAGCGGTTCGGACAACCGCATCCGCGTCTGGGCGTTGACCAACACTGCGTCGCTGAGCGGCGATGGTTCCGGCGTGCAATTGCTCCACACCACGGTGGGCGTCAACACCTACAGCGTGCCACCGCGGTCGGCTCAGAAAGCCGGTGACTATCCGCTCGGCCAATGCCTGTCCAGCCCAACCTGCAGGCCGAACATCGCCGGCGGCGCGGCCTCTCCCCATCCGGAAGGACTGCTCAACAGCAATGATTCGCGGATGCAGCAGGTTGTATTTGCGAACGGAAAATTGTGGGGCGCCCTCGACACGGGCGCGGTGGTGGCTGGCGTCAATCAGGCCTCCATCGCGTGGTACGTCATCCGCCCGCAACTTCACGACGACAAGCTCAAGGCAAAGTCGGTGATTAACGGCATCCTGGCGCTGGCAAACACCAACCTCACCTACCCGGCCGTTGCCGTGACACCCAGCGGGCGCGGAGTGATCGGGTTCACCCTGGTGGGCCCGGATAATTTCCCCAGCGCTGGCTACGCCGGGATTGACGCGATTGCCGGAGCCGGAGAAGTCCACATTGCCGCTGCCGGCCTCGGCCCACAGGACGG
This sequence comes from Lysobacter sp., assembly GCA_031359875.1. Lineage (GTDB taxonomy): Bacteria > Pseudomonadota > Gammaproteobacteria > Xanthomonadales > Xanthomonadaceae > Cognatiluteimonas. Next base: position 31,931 of record JANMAO010000049.1, on the reverse strand, counting down.
GTTCACGGAGTACCCGGATGTCGGCGGCTCACGCCCGCGCTGGGGCGATTACGGCGCGGCAGTGGCAGATGGCAATAACATCTGGATTGCCAACGAGTACATCGGCCAGACATGCAACCTGGCCGAATACGTAGCGGCGCCGTTCGGCTCCTGCAGCGCGACGCGTACCAGCCTGGGCAACTGGGGTACACGGATCTCGAAGATCAAGCCTTGATCCCGTAGCGCATCTGGCCGGGCCTGCAAAAAAGGCCCGGCCAGATGTCTGTACCGCTCGGCTATAATTCGCGCCCGTGCTGATGACGGCATGCCGAAGTGGCGGAATGGTAGACGCAGCGGATTCAAAATCCGCCGGTGGTGACACTGTGGGGGTTCGAGTCCCCCCTTCGGTACCAGATCAAGACAAAAGCCACGCGAGAGCGTGGCTTTTTTTTGCAGTGGTTCGGACGTCGCTTGGCCCCATGAAACGAAGAAGGCCCAGTCTCGCGAGATTTTACCCTCGGAGGGGACTGAGCCTTCCATGCCGGAGCTGCTGAAACTGGCTGAGCTTGGAGCGGCTTTCGCCTGAAACTCGCTCGGGCCTGTTACTTTTTCTCCGACGAATGAACCCTATCCCCGGGAAGGTTATTTAGGCGTCAACGAGGGCTACCGTTCGTCGGTTGCGCCCATGGCCACCAACCCTGCCCCGTTTGTGCGTAACGATCTGCCGCGCGCTCGAAGCGGTTGCGTACGCTGACGCCGCCGCAGACCAGGTACAGCGGCAGGAACAGCGGCCCCAGCGCCATGTACTGGAAGACATGCGCGCGTTCGTGGTCGGCCAGGACAATCGCCGGTTCATGGCCGTGCCCTGCGCGATGTGCATAGGTCACGCAGGGGCTGTCGAGCGTATCCCCGGTATGCAGGATCGTATTGCCGAGGGTGAGCGCACCACCGGGCCCCCACGGCATTCGCTGGAACACGATCGCAAGCTCGCGCCGACTCAAGTGCACGCTCGCACCGAAGGCAATTCCAGCCGTTCCTGCAATCAGGCCGAGCAGCGTATTTGGCCCGGCCCACAGCATGCCGAGTCCGCGCAAGCCACGCTGCAGGACGGGGGCCACGGCTAGCGGGAACGCTTCGACAACCAGTCGTGGATGGTTTGCGGCACTTCCTTCTGCGCCCGGCCGGACACATAAATGCCGATGTGGCCGCCACGGAACGACAGTTCCGTGTAGTCGCGGCTGCCGATCAGGCCTTTCATCGCCTTCGACGAGGCTGGTGGCACCAGGTGATCCTGCTCGGCAAAAATGTTGAGCACCGGCATCTCGACCAGGCCGAGGTGCACGTCCTTGTCGCCGATCCTGATGCCACCGTTGACGAAACCATTGCCTTGGTAGAACTGCTTGATGAACTGCCGGAAGGCCTCGCCCGCCTGGTCGGGCGAATCGAAGATCCACTTTTCCATGCGCAGGAAGTCCTCGACGGCATGCTTGTCATCGAGGATATCGACCAGGCCGATGTATTTCTGCAGGTTCAGGCGAAATGGCTTGAGCATCAGGTAGCAGTGGTTCATCACGTCGGCCGGGATATTGCCCAACGTGTCGACCATCAGGTCGACATCCAGCTCGCGCACCCAGTTGGACAACATGTTGTCGTCGGTGTGGAAGTCGACCGGCGTGACCATCGTGATCAGGTTGCGCACCTTGGCCGGATGCAGCGCGGCATAGCACAGCGAGAACGCGCCGCCCTGGCAGATCCCGAGCAGGTTGACTGCATCCAGATCGTGCGTACGTCGCAGGTGATCGACGGCGCCACCCAGGAAGCGTTCGATGTAGTCCTCGAGCGTCAGGAATCGATCGGAACGATCGGGATAGCCCCAATCGATGATGTAGGCGTCCTCGCCACGCGCCAGCAGGCCCCTGACGATCGATTTGTCCGACTGCAGGTCGACCATGTAAGGGCGGTTGACCAGCGCGTAGCTGATCAGCAGCGGTACCTTTGCCGTCGGGGTGGTGTCGCCGCGGAAGCGATAGAGCGCGACTTTGCCATCGCGCCAGACTTCCTCGCGCGTGGTGGCACCGTAATCGACATCATCGACTTCGCGCAGCGTGCCGAGGCCTGCGCCCAGCTTGGCCTGCAGTTGCATCGCTTCGGCTGCGAGGCCTTGCGGTGTGAAGTTGAGTGGTCCGTTCATGTCAACGTTTCCTCGTCGGCGCGGGCTTGCCAGTGGAACGCCCAACAGCGGATTTCGCGTCTGCAGCGGTCTTGCTCACAGCGGTCTTGCTCACGGCCGACTTACCCACGACAGGCTTGCGGGCCTGCACAGGGACCGCAGTGGGTTTACCCACTGAACGTCCAACGGCGGATTTTGCTGCCGTCTTTCGCGCTGCCGCTTTCCTCCCAATCGGCTTGCGTGCCGGCGAAGCAGCAGGCTTGCGCGCGGGCTTGGCAACCGGCTTGCCGGAAGGCTTCGTTGCCGCGATGGGTCGCGCTGGCGCTGCGGCACCAACCTCGACGGCATTGCCCATCCGTCGCAACATGCGTTCGAGTTCCGCGATCCTGCGATGGGCGGCGTCGACCTCGGTGCGGGTCGGCATCCCGAACATCGCACTCATCTGTTCGACCTCGCGCTGCATGCCTTGGCGCACCCGCATCTGCGCGTTGACGCGCGCGCCATAGACCTTGCGGAATTCCGACGACAGCGCGATCCCGGCGTAAGCCTCTTCAGCGGCGTCGATCCACAGATCGAACAGCGCGCGTGCGGACGTCACCTGGCGACCAGGCTCCTCGCGTTCGGCGAGCTTGCCCTCGAACACTGCATACGCGCGCTCCACCGCCTTCAGCATCAGGGCGTTGTACGCGCTGTCTTGCTGTTGGGAGTCCAGGTGTGCCTGTGCCAGATGCTGCCAGCGCTCCTGTTGCTCGCGACCGATGCCGAACGTCGGCATGCCCAGCATCGTCTTGCTTTCGCGACGCCAGGCTTCCAGGTAGGGCGAAGCATCCTCGACCCATTGCTCCAGCCCTTGCGCGCCCTGCCCGCGCATGGCGCGGAACATCTCCGGGAAGGGATTCTCACCGATGGCGCCGAGCGCGCGCTTCCATTCGGAGGTGATGTCGGCTGCTTTTGCATCCTGTCCCGCGAACTGCGCGGCGACCTGCTGCATCTGCCCGTACCAGTTGCGCGCCTGCGCGTTGAAGCGCTCGACCGCCGCATTGGCCTCCTCGCGGCCACCATGCGCAAGCTTGCTCCACGAATCGATCGCTTCCTGCCAGTTCGGTGTGCCGCTGCGCGTTGCCGCGCCGCCGCCACGCATCGAATCCCCCCAGGCCGCCCAGTACTGTCGCGCCAGCGATTCGAAGTTGTTATCGAAGCCGCCACCAGGCCATTGCGTACTCATGCATCTCTCCTTTGGTGCGGTACATGCTAGGCCGCGAATGTTGCACTGTCACATCGCGCTGTTGGACGCGTGCACGCTCAGTGCATGCATGCTCAGGGCCCGCTCGTTCAGGGCATGCACATTCAGGGCTTTGGAATCCGCAATGTCTTGCTGATCATCAGCGAACCCGACAGCGCGTACACCAGCACCAGTGGATGCAGCAGCCACGGCCCGACTCGGGCCACGCCAAACCACAACCCTTCGCCGATATGGCCGGCGAACGCCGCCCAGGCCAGCAGTCCGACGATCACCACGCTGGTCGGGATCGGGGTGCCTTCGAAATACTTCACCTTGCCCTCGTCACCCGAGAGCGACTCAGCCGTCACGTTGTATCGCGCCAGGCGGCTGACGCCGCAGCCTACGAAGTACGACAGCACCACCCAATCCCATCCGCCCTGCAGGCCGCAGGCATAGCCGAGCGCGGCGGGAGCCACGCCGAACGAGATCACATCGGCCAGCGAATCCAGTTCGCGCCCCAGCGTGGACGCGACCTTGCGCCAGCGCGCGATGCGACCGTCAAACGCGTCGAACACGAACGCCGCCGGGATCAGCGCCATCCCCCATAACAGGTCGCGCACGACGCCGTCCTGCAGGAAGCGCATCGCCGCGAAGACCGCGCCGGTGCCGCAGAACGCGTTGGCCAGCGTGAACCAGTCGGCGAGCTGGAAGTCGCGGAGCATGGAGAAATGGCGTTGCTTCATGGCGGTTCCTGCGCGGAGTCAGGTGACAGCGTGCCAAAACCGGTGTGAAGCCGGCAAATCGACTGCCCCGGATTCTCCGCCAGACAATGCGAACGGGTTCGGTTTCCGCGCTCTATTTCGGGATCGCCAGATTTTCAGCCGTCAACGGCTTGCCGCCGCGCGGCACGGTCGCGATCACGGCATCGACCGGCAGCGCATTCGCCGCATCGTCGAGGTGGGCCGAGACCTGATCGAGCGCGGCATACACGTACGGCAGCAGCGGCAGGTAACGCGCACCGTAGTCCAGCAGGGCGAGGAAGGCGTCGAAGTGCTGCACGTTGCGCACCTGCCAGTAGCGCACGTCGCGGCCAGCAGCCTGCGCCATCGCGACGTACGGGGCGCTGCTGAAGGCCGGCGGCAGCAGGCCGTCGTCGGTGCCGTGGATCACGATCACCGGCAACCCTGCGCGCGGCGGCGATGCCTCGGTCGCGGCGATGCCGCTGCGCACGCGCTCAGCATCAGCGCCCTGCCCGTCCCACAGCGCACGCAGGCATTGCAGCCCAGGCAAGGCGAAATCGGGCGCGACGCGCCTGGTGTCGACGATGCCCACGCCCGCACCAGGCGGAATGCCACTGCCGTCGGCCCACCACGCGGCACGCTCCCCTGCGGTGGCCGCACGCGCGGAGAAGTCGGGATTCTGCGCAGCGAACGCATAGCCGCAGGGATGCGCGCCAACGCCGTAGCGCCCATACGCCGAGGCGTAGGTGATCGCGACCGCCCGCCACAGGTCGAAGTCCACCGAGAGCGCGCCGGCGTGCAGCGCGGCATCGCTCCAGCCAGCACTGTGCAGCAATGCGCGGGCCGAAGCCGCCTGTGCCTGCACGTCTGCACCCCGCAGCTGGCCCGCCGCGGCCAGTGATGCGCAACGCACCGCGCCGAGCGTTTTCGCGTGCGCCGACAACGGCGACTGGGCGAGGTCGTGCAGGTCGAGCAAGGCGCAAGGCATCAACAGCGCCGCCTGCGTGGCGTAGTCGTACAGCGGGCGTCCGCCCCTGACGTACACGTTCGGCTCGCCGGCCACCACGGCGTCCAGCCAGTCTTCGCCGGGCGTACTGCCGTCCAGTTCCGCCGCACGGAGCACCGCGCCACCACCGTTGGACATCCCAACCGCGATCACCCGGGTGTTTGCGAAGGTGAAAGGCGCCGCCTGCGGCATTGCCTGGTCGAGCGCTTGCAGTGCGAATTCCGCAGCCTGGCGCACATGCCGACCCCAGTCGGCTTCCGGGTTGTCCTGCGAATGCGCATGCTTGAACGCGACTCCGGAGGCATCGACCGTCGCATCCGGCACGAAGGCAAGATCCTCGCCCACCACGCCGATGGTGCCATCGGCGCGCCCCGGCCTTGGCATCGAGATCGAAATAATCGGTGCCCGCGCCCTTGTCGGTGTAGGCAATCGCACACCCCTTCGGCAAGCCCCAGGCACCGGCGACCGCGATCGAACCGTAGATGCCGCGCGAACCGGAAGAGGCCGTCACCAGCACGCAACGCTTCGCCACGTCGAAGGCGTCGGGCACCTGTACCAGCACGCGATGCAGTTGCCCCGCGCCCGGCACGGTCGCATGGGCGCTGAACTCACGTCCCGGCACGTTGGCGGTGCTGCCATACAGCACGCCGTAGCCGCCACCCGGCATCAAATCGACGATCCCGCGCCAGTCGCTCCAGATCGCACGCCGGCGCAGCTCGACTGGCGTCGGATGCGCAGCGTCGGCGAAAGCGGGCGGTATCGGCGCGCGCAGGCCGGTGATGCCTACACCGGCTGTCAGCAGATCGTCGCCGTCACGGTGCATGGTGACGCGCTGGCAATTGAACATGATGGGCTCCGTGGGATGTGCGACGGCATGGCCGCGCACCCGCGAGGCTCAGGACGAGGGCAGCGGTGGCTGCGCGGGGATGGATTTCATGCACGCACCCTACCAGCGCGGACGCGCGCAATATTTTAACTTTCGTCTGAACTGCATCTGCGCGACGCCCTGCTAGGCTAAGTACCCACGTCTTCGTAGCCCGTACCAGTCATGACCCAGCGTTGCATCCTGATTACCGGCGCCGGCAGCGGTATCGGCGCCGGCATCGCCAGCGAGCTCGCGACGTCGGGCCACCATCTCGTCGTTACCGATCTCGGACTCGACGCCGCCGAAACGGTCGCCGCGCGGATCCGCGCCGCGGGTGGCTCGGCCGAAGCGCTGGTGCTCGACGTCACTTCCGACGACAGCGTTGCCGCTGCGCTGAAGGCGGTCTCGCGCCCGGTCGAGGTACTGGTCAACAACGCCGGCTTGCAGCACGTCGCGCCGCTGGAGGAATTCCCGATCGCGAAATGGGATTTCCTCGTGCAGGTGATGCTCGTCGGCGTGGCGCGCCTGACGCGCGCGCTGCTGCCTGGAATGCGCGCCCGCGGCTTTGGGCGCATCGTCAACATTGGTTCGATCCATTCGCTGGTGGCGAGCCCGTACAAGAGCGCGTATGTCGCCGCGAAGCACGGCCTGCTCGGGTTTTCCAAGGTGCTGGCACTGGAAACCGCCGACACCGACATCACCATCAACACGATCTGCCCGACCTACGTGAAGACACCGCTGGTCGACAAGCAGATCGCCGACCAGGCGCGCACGCGTGGCATTCCGGAATCGCAGGTGATCAGCGATGTCATGCTTAAACCGATGCCAAAAGGCGTGTTCATCGGGTTCGACGAACTGGCTGGAATCGCTGCATTCCTGATCTCGCCACCTGCGCGCAATATCACCGGGCACACGATCGACGTCGACGGCGGCTGGACCATCCAGTAGCCGCTTCGCCGCGCCGTAGAATATCGGTGTGAGTGAATCGCAACGCAAGATCATCCACGTCGACATGGACGCGTTCTACGCGTCGGTCGAGCAGCGCGATGATCCATCGCTGCGCGGCAGGCCGGTGGTCGTCGCCTGGCGCGGCAATCGTTCAGTGGTGTGCGCCGCCTCGTACGAGGCGCGTGTGTTCGGCGTGCGCTCTGCGATGCCGGCGGTGCGCGCCGAGCGCTTGTGTCCACAGGCAGTCTTCGTACCACCGGATTTCGTGCGCTACAAGGCGGTGTCGAAACACATCCGCGAAATCTTCTCGCGGCATACCGATTTGATCGAACCGTTGTCGCTGGACGAAGCCTATCTCGACGTCACGATGCCGAAGAGCGGCCTGGAATCGGCAACTGCGATCGCCCAGTCAATCCGCGCATCGATCCGTGAGGAAACCCTACTGACCGCATCGGCCGGCATCGCGCCGAACAAATTCATCGCCAAGATCGCGTCCGACTGGAACAAGCCCGACGGGCAATGCGTGATCCGCCCGCATCAGATCGAGGCCTTCCTCACGCCGTTGCCGGTCGGACGCCTGCCGGGCGTGGGCAGGGTCATGGAGGCGAAACTGGCTGGCCTGGGCATCGCGGTCGTCGGCGACCTGCGCGCGTATGCACTGGCAGATCTCGAACGACGTTTTGGCCGGTGGGGCCGACGCCTGCACGAGCTGTCGTTGGGCATCGACGATCATCCGGTGGTAGCGGAACGTCCGACGCTACAGATCTCGGCCGAAGACACCTTCGAACACGACCTGCGCCTGGACGAGATGGCGCCGCACATCGAGCGTCTCGCCGAAAAAACCTGGGCGGGTTACCAGCGCGAGCTCGAACAGAGCCCCGGCCGCCTCGCCCGCACGGTGGTACTGAAGCTCAAGACCAGCGATTTCCGCATCCTGACCCGCAGCCTGACGCCGCCGGAACACCCGGCAACATTGGTGGAACTGATCGAAGTCGCCTGCGCGCTGCGCGAGCGCGTGGCGTTACCATCGCGCACCCGCTACCGTCTCGTCGGGGTGGCGTTGTCTGGATTCGCCAATCCCCACGCGTTCGATTCGCAGGCGGAACTGTTCCACGACGATCATGCTTCGTAGGATGTGGTGAAAAAAGCGAACTTCATCAACCGCGAACCACGCCGCAACGTGCGACGTCCTCCCCTTTCCAGGTTCCCAGCCCAGGTGCGGCGCTTACAATCGACGTTCGTTTTTCCGGAGCCGGCCCATGTCCCTCGCCATTTCGAAAGTCCCCGTTCCCGTCAACGAGCCCGTCAAGGGCTACGCGCCCGGCTCGCCCGAGCGCACGAGCCTCAAGGCAAAACTGGCGGAACTGTCGGCGACGAAAATCGATATGCCGCTGGTCATCGACGGCAAGGATGTGCGCACCGGCAAGCTCGGCCACGCGGTGATGCCGCATCGCCATGCGCATGTGCTTGGCGATTTCCACCAGGGCGGCGAAGCAGAGGTGCAGTCGGCCATCACCGCTGCGCTGCGCGCGCAGAAGGACTGGGCAAACCTGCCGTGGGAAGCGCGCGCAGCGGTATTCCTGAAAGCCGCCGACTTGTTGCAGGGCCCGTACCGGGACGTGATCAACGCAGCGACGATGCTCGGCCAGAGCAAGACCTGCCATCAGGCCGAGATCGACAGCGCCTGCGAACTGATCGATTTCTTCCGCTTCAACGTCGCTTTCTACGAGCAGCTGCTGCGTGAACAACCGCAGAGCTCACCAGGTATGTGGAACCGGCTGGAGCATCGTCCGCTGGAAGGCTTCGTGTTCGCGGTGTCGCCGTTCAACTTCACCTCCATCGCCGGCAACCTGCCGACCGCGCCCGCGCTGTGTGGCAACACGGTAGTGTGGAAACCGGCCAGCACCTCCGTCTACAGCGCGCACTTCCTGATGCAGCTGTTCAAGGAGGCTGGCCTGCCCGACGGCGTGATCAACCTGGTCACCGGCAGCGGCGCGGATATCGGCAATCCGGTCCTCGCCAACAAGCATCTCGCCGGCATCCACTTCACCGGCTCGACCAAGGTGTTCCACCAGATGTGGCGCACGGTCGGCGACAACATCGACAAGTACGCGAGCTATCCACGCCTGGTCGGCGAAACCGGTGGCAAGGATTTCATCGTCGCGCACGCCAGTGCAGATCCTGTCGCGCTGGCGACCGCGATCACGCGCGGCGCGTTCGAATACCAGGGCCAGAAATGTTCCGCCGCAAGTCGCGTCTATGTGCCCAGCAACCTGTGGCCCCACGTCAGGGACATGCTGGTCGCGCAGGTCGAGAGCATCAAGATGGGCGACGTGTCCGACTTCTCGAACTTCATGGGTGCGGTAATCGACGCCTCCAGCTTCAAGACCCAGAAAGCCGCGATCGACGAAGCGAAAGCATCCAGCGATGCGACGATCCTGGTTGGCGGCGAGTACGACGATTCCGAAGGCTGGTTCGTGCGTCCCACCGTCATCGTCACCACCAATCCGGATTACCGCACGCTCCGTGACGAATTGTTCGGGCCCGTGCTCACCCTGCACGTCTACGATGAAACCAAATGGCTCGAAACGCTCGACCTCGTCGACCGCACCAGCCCTTATGCGCTCACCGGCGCGATCTTCGCGCAGGACCGCTACGCGATCGAGCAAGGACTTGAGCGGCTGCGCAACGCCGCCGGCAACTTCTACATCAACGACAAGCCCACCGGGGCTGTCGTCGGCCAGCAACCCTTCGGCGGCGCCCGCGCCTCCGGCACCAACGACAAGGCCGGCTCGATCCTCAACCTGCTGCGCTGGATCAGCCCGAGGAGCATCAAGGAGACGTTCGTGCCAGCGCGGAGCTATGAGTACCCGTTTATGGATGAAAATTAGCGCTCGCAACTGGGCCGTATTCGCACTCCATCGCGGCTATCGGCTGGCGGACCGGTGATGCGTTCGCGTCCTTGCCGTGGAGTTTTTCTGAACCAGATCCACGGCCCTGCGCGAGTGGGGCTTTCCGCCTGAATAGGTGATATCACGATCCGTCCAGCCGGAGTCGGGTGAAGCCGAAGATGTTGGGCGAATGGCGGTTTGAGGAGGCGTCTGTCAACGCCGTGTGATGGGCCCGTTGATGTCAAAAAGCGTAGGGTCTTTTGCGTCGCCCCGATGCCGGTTGGCGCCCCATAAGCTTGGCTTGCGCTGCCCTGCATCGCATGCCGCTCAAGACAGGCCGCTCACAGATGCTGCGTATTCGAGGAAGCATTCATGTCGACCGATACCGTTGCTGATTCGGGCGAAAAGCTCGGTGTCACCGAAGGCATCATCGACGTTCGGCGCCAGATACTGAAAACGGGCACGTTGCAGGACGCGATTTTCAACAGCGCCTATTTCTCCAGCATCGCCACCGACGAAAAAGGTGTGATCCAGATCTTCAACGTGGGTGCCGAGCGCATGCTGGGCTATGCCGCACTGGATGTCGTCAACAAGATCACGCCTGCTGACATTTCCGATCCGCAGGAGGTGATTGCGCGGGCCGAAGCGCTGAGCCTCGAGCTCGGCACGCCGATCACCCCGGGGTTCGAAGCACTGGTGTTCAAGGCCTCGCGCGGGATCGAAGACATTTACGAGCTGACCTATTTCCGCAAGGACGGCAGCCGGTTCCCCGCCATCGTCTCGGTTACGGCGCTGCGCGACGCACAGGAAAACATCATCGGCTATCTGTTGATCGGTACTGACAACACCGCACGCAAGCAGGCCGAGGAGGCGCTGCTCAAGGCAGGGGCGCTACAGAACGCGATCTTCAACAGCGCCAACTTCTCCAGCATCGCCACCGATGCAAAGGGCGTGATCCAGATCTTCAACGTCGGCGCCGAGCGGATGCTCGGTTACACCGCCGCCGAGGTGATGAACAAGATAACCCCCGCCGACATTTCCGATCCGCAGGAAGTGATTGCGCGGGCCGAAGCGCTGAGCCTCGAGCTCGGCACGCCGATCACCCCGGGGTTCGAAGCACTGGTGTTCAAGGCCTCGCGCGGGATCGAGGACATTTACGAGTTGACCTACGTCCGCAAGGATGGCAGCCGCTTTTCAGCGATCGTTTCGGTGACTGCATTACGCGACGCGCAGGAAAACATCATCGGCTATCTGCTGATCGGTACCGACAACACCGCCCGCAAGCAGGTCGAGGCGGCCCAGGCGCTGCTTGACCAACGCCTGCGCGACCAACAGTTCTATACGCGCTCGCTGATCGAATCGAATATCGACGCGCTGATGATGACTGATCCACAAGGCATCATCTCGGACGTGAACCAGCAGATGATCGCGCTAACCGGACGCACGCGCGACGAACTGATCGGCGCGCCCTGCAGGAATTTCTTTACCGACCCAGCGCGGGCCGATGCGGCGATCAAACGGGTGCTCACCGAAAACAAGGTGAGTGACTATGAGCTGACCGTGCGCGCGCTGAACGGCCAGGAAACCGTGGTGTCATACAACGCCGCGACCTTCCACGACCGCGAACGCAAGCTGCAAGGTGTCTTCGCCGCGGCGCGCGATGTGACCGAGCGCAAGCGCTTCGAGCTCACCCTGCAGGAGAAGAATATCGAGCTGGAACATGCCAGCCGCATGAAGTCGGAGTTCCTGGCCACCATGTCGCACGAATTGCGCACGCCGCTTAACGCGATCATCGGCTTCTCCGAGGCGCTCAAGGACGGATTGATGGGCGAAATGAGCGGCAGCCAGCAGGAATACATCGGCGACATCTTCAACAGCGGCCAGCATCTGCTGTCGTTGATCAATGACATCCTGGATCTGTCAAAGGTCGAGGCCGGGATGATGGCGCTCGAGCTCGATTCGGTGGACTTGCACAGCCTGCTGTCGAACAGTTTGTCGATCGTCCGCGAAAAAGCAGCGGTACAACGCATCCAGCTTGAACTGGAGATAGGCGAAGACCTGGGTCCGATGCTCCTGGACATGCGCAAGACCAAACAGATTGTTTACAACCTGCTGTCAAATGCGGTCAAGTTCAGCGCCAACGGCGGGGTCGTCACTTTGAGCGCGCGACGCGTCTCACGCAATGCTGTTGGCACGCTATCGGGCGCTTGGCCGATGCACGGATTTCCGCTGCCTGATACCGATTACGACGAATTCCTGCAGATTCGCGTCAGCGACAGCGGCATCGGCATCTCCACGGAAAACATGGCGAAATTGTTCCAGGCCTTCACCCAGATCGACAGCAGCCTGGCGCGCCGATTCGAGGGCACCGGGCTGGGCCTGGCGATGGTCAAGCAACTGACCGAACTGCACGGGGGCACCGTGGCCGTCGCCAGCGCGGAAGGTGAAGGCGCGCGCTTCGTGGTCTGGCTGCCAATGCGCAACCCGGTCCAAGCTGCTACCGGCGCCCTCCCCCGCAGCGACGACGTGGTTGCGGCTGCTACGACTCCGGTTGTCGAGCCCCGGGAGCGCATGGCTCTGGTGGTTGAGGATGACGAGCGCTCCGCTGAACTGGTCCGCCTGCTGCTCGAGGCGGAGGGGTTTACCGTACTGCATGCCGCCAGCGCGGAAGCGGCACTGGAGTTGGCGCCGCAACAACCCCTCACCCTGATCACGCTGGATCTGCAACTGCCAGGCATCGATGGCTGGGAGTTCCTCAGGCAGATTCGTCAAAACACCACATTGGCCCGCGTGCCGGTGGTAGTGATTGCCAGCGTGATCGACAAGATCCTGCCGTTGACCGGTGGCGCTGCTGCCGTCCTGCAAAAGCCGATCGGCCGCGCCCAGTTGAGAGCCACGCTGGCCAGTCTTGCCCTGCAACCGACCCATGAGCACACGCACACGATATTGGTCGTGGACGACGACCCCAAAGCCGTCGAGGTGATTGCCGCATTCCTGCCGTCCCCTGCATATGCAGTGGTACGTGCGTATGGTGGCAGCGAGGCGATTACACTGGCGCAGCGGCTGCGGCCGGATTTGATCCTGCTCGACTTGATGATGCCGGAGGTGAACGGCTTCGACGTAGTCGAAGCTCTGCGGCACAACACATTTACCGCGAGCATCCCGATCCTGGTGGTGACCGCGAAACACATCACTGCGGAGGACCGTGTGCTTCTCAACGGCAATCCGGACAACGACATTCACATCGTCACAAAAGCCGGCTTCAATAAAACTGACTTCCTCGCCGAGGTAAGGCATGCATTGGTGCATCAATAAGAATCCGGAATGGCCACGGTACTGGTAATCGAAGACAATCCGGCGAACATGAAACTGACGTGCCTGCTGATGCACAACGTCGGTCACGCAGTGCTGTGCGCCGTCGATGCCGAGACTGGCTTGATGATGGCGCGCGCCGAGCAGCCAGACCTGATCCTGATGGACATCCAGCTGCCGGGCATGGACGGTTTCACGGCAACGGGGCTGCTGAAGCAGGATCCGGCCACTGCATCCATTCCGATCGTTGCACTGACGTCGATGGCGATGAAGGAGGATCGGGAAAAAAGCCGGCTGGCCGGTTGCGATGCGTATATCGCCAAACCGCTCCGTTACCAGGAGTTGTACCTGGCGATCGATACACTGCTGGCCAGGAAGACGGTTGGGCAAACCAATCCATTTGATGCTCAGGTGCCATGAGATTCAACGACACCTCCACTCCTGCCGTCGTCACGACCGTCGTCACGACCGCCGACGTCGGCGCGGACGTCCGCCTGCCCGCCACCATTCTCATCGTCGATGACGAAATCCAGAACCGCAGACTGCTCGAAGCACTGCTGCAGCCGGAAGGCTACCTCACCGTCTGTGCCGCCAGTGGCGAAGAAGCGATGGCGTTGATCGCCAACCATACGCCGGACCTGATCCTGCTCGACGTCATGATGCCGGGCATGGACGGTTATCAGGTCGCCAATGCCCTCAAGGCTGACCCCGCAACCTCGGCCATACCGATCATCATGGTGACCGCGCAGATCGATCGCAGCGCACGCCTGGCTGGACTGGAGGCCGGTGCCGAAGAATTCCTCACCAAACCCGTGGACCGTGCCGAATTGTGGGTGAGGGTGCGCAACCTGTTGCGCCTGAAGGCATTCAGCGATTTTCTCAAGAACCATAACGCGATCCTCGAGCAACAGGTGCAGGAGCGGACGGAGGAATTGATGCGTCTGGCGCATTACGATCCGCTCACCGGGTTGCTCAATCGGACGTTGTTCTGCGAAACGCTACGGACGACCCTGGTCCAGGCCTTCGAAAAGGAATGGATGGTCGCCGTTCTGTTCATCGATATCGATCACTTCAAGAATGTCAACGACTCGTTGGGGCACGCGCTTGGCGATGAGCTGTTGCGTCAGTTTGGCCATCGCTTGTTGCAATGCGTGCGCGCCCGGGATGTCGTCAGTCGTCTGGGCGGAGATGAGTTCGCGTTGTTGCTTGTGATCCAGGGCGGCCAACAAGGCATCGCCATCGCCACCAACAAGATACTCCGCGTGTTGCGCGCTCCGTTTGACCTGGATGGCCACGAGGTGACGGTCACCGCGAGCATTGGCGTCACGCTCCATCCCGACGATGCATCCGATCCCGAAACCCTGCTCAAGTACGCGGACACCGCGATGTACCAGGCCAAGCATGCGGGCCGCAATACGTTTCGCTTTTTTACCGCGGAAATGAATGCCGAGGCGCTAAGCAGGCTCGACCTCGAAACAGCAGTACGCAGGGCCGTCGCCAGGGGTGAGTTCGTTCTCCACTACCAGCCCAAGGTGCAACTGAGCACCGGTCGCATTTGTGGACTCGAAGCCTTGCTGCGGTGGGAGCGGCCGGGATACGGGCTGGTATCGCCGACAGACTTCATTCCGTTACTGGAAGAGACCGGCCTCATCGTGAAGGTGGGCACTTGGGTCATCGCCAGCGCGTGCGGGCAGATTGCACGGTTGATGCGCTCCTCGGTCGAACCGTTACCCATCTCGGTGAACGTCTCCCCGCGCCAGTTCCTCGAAGGCGATCTGGAAAGTGATGTCGCCAGGGCCCTTTCCGAACATGGCATCTCCGCGGATCTTCTCGAGCTGGAATTGACCGAAAGTTCGCTGATGGCGAATACCGATCGAACCATTGCAAGCCTGCAAGCCCTGAAGCAACTGGGTGTGCAGATTTCCATCGACGACTTCGGCACAGGATATTCGAGCCTGGCTTATCTGCGTCGCTTCCCCATCGACAAATTGAAGATCGATATCGCTTTCATCCGGGACATCACGCACAACCCCGATGCTGCGGCGATCGCATTGACGATCATCAGCATGGCGCACACCTTGAAGTTGATAGTGATTGCGGAAGGCGTGGAGACGGCAGCGCAATTGGCGTACTTACAGCGCCATGGTTGCGACCAGATCCAGGGCTACTATTTCAGCCGGCCACTGCCACTGAAGGATCTGGAACAACTGGTGCAGGAAGGAAAACGCTTGCCTGCGCAGCAAGGAGCAGCCAGCGCGTCGCTGAAGACGCTGCTGCTGGTGGACGACGACGTTGACGCCCTTGCCACTTTGCAAGACCAGTTGCGCAATGAGGGCTACCGCATCCTGACGGCGCAGTCGGCCGCCCGTGGTTTTGAACAGCTCGCACTGCATCCGGTGCAAGTGGTCCTGTGCGATCAATGCTTGCCCGGCATGAGCGGTACGGATTTCTTCGATCGGATCAAGGATATGTATCCCGATACATTGCAGATCGTCCTGTCCGGCCATGCTGACGTGGAATCGCTCATAGACGCGATCAACCACGGGGCTATCTATCGCTTTTTTACCAAGCCATGGGAGCACCGCGCCTTGCGTGATAGCATTCGCGAAGCCTTCCGCCATCATGGGTTCATCCACGACGTCCAGCATGACCGGCGAAGCGGCAACACCTGAGGATTGAGCCCACCGCGCCGATGCAACGCTGCTCTCAGGACTTCACTTCGATCCCGGTGATCCCGCCATCCTCGTCATGGCAGACGACGCAGATCCTGCTGTTGCAGCCGTCAACGATGCTGCTTTCGTCAAGGTTGAAATAGCGGGCGTAATCGACCATCGAGCGCGAGACGTGCGCCGATCCCACCTGTCGCTTGGGCAGCAGCGACCACAACAGCAGCAGGGCGCTGGTACCGAGCAACGCGACGAGCGAATAGAAGATGGAAATCGGCGTGACCGTGTCGAGGACCTGCTTGGCCGCAGGCCCGAAATCCAGGTGCAGCCGGATCACCTCATGCAATTTCCGGAATACCGGAATCCAGAGCAGGATCCAGCCAGCCCACAGGCACGCGGTCAACAAGTCGGAGACGAGCCGGCTCCGCCAACCGAGCTCGCGACGGGCGTTGATGATCATCTTCTCAGGCACGGCCGTCACCCGTTGCCTTGGCGCTTTCAGGACCACGCAGGTGCGCGCCGCGATCCGGGCTGATCCAGCGCGCACGTGCGCCCCTTCGCGCCAATGCGCGCGGGAACGCCACGACCGTCGCGGCGATGTTGATCAGCCAGAACGCCAACGGGTACCAGACCATCCAGTAATAGTTGCGTCCCAGGCCGTGGTCGTAACGGCTGTCGAGCCATTTGCTCATGGCGAACTGCAGCAGGCAGGTGGTGCCCAGCAGCGCACTGCCCCATCGTGGAATCAGCGGCGAACCTACCAGCGGCACCATCCCGTGCGGTAACACCAGGCCGGTCAGCCAGATCACGGTCAAGGCCAGCAACGTGTACGACCACAGCATGCTGAGGCACAGCTCGAGCAGCAGCGGCCACAAATGATTTTGTTTGGGATGCAGGACCACGTCGACATTCTTCATCAGCACCTGCGCCCCACCAGTCGCCCAGCGCAAGCGTTGCTTCCAGAGCCCGCGCAAGGTTTCCGGCATCAGTATCCAGACCAGCGCCCGCGGTTCGAAGCGCACGTCCCAGCCACCGCGTTGGAGCTTCCAGGTGATGTCGATGTCCTCGGTGAGCATGTCGGCGCTCCAGTAGCCGACGTCATGCAGCGCCGACTTGCGGAACGCCGTAATGACGCCAGACACCGTGAACAACCGGCCGAAGCTGCGTTGCGCGCGCTTGATCATGCCGACGATGGAGGAGAACTCGCCGACCTGCAGCCGGCCGAGCAGCGTCGAGCGATTGCGGATGCGCGGGTTGCCGGTCACTGCGGCCACGTCGGAATCCTCCATGAAATGCCGCACGATCCAGCGCGCACAGGCCGGGTCGAGCAAGGCGTCGCCGTCGATGCAGATGAGGAACTCGTGCCGGGCCAGCAGGCAGCCACTCTGCAGCGCCATCGCCTTGCCCTGGTTCTTGTCCATGTGCACCACGCGCAGCCGCGGATGCTGCGCGACCAAGCCATCAAGGATCGCGCCGGTGTTGTCGCGGCTGCCATCGTTGATGGCGAGCACCTCGAACTCCGGGTAATCCATCGCCAGCGCGTGCCGGATGGTTTCCTCGGCGTGCGCGCCCTCGTTGAAACACGGGATGAGGATGCTGACCGGCGGTAGTTCCGCCTGTGGCGTGCCCTGCACCGCGACCACATCGCGCCGCTCGAAGCGCCAGTAGAACAACGCCGCACCCATCATCCACAGGTACGACATGAACAACGGGTAGTAGTAGACGAAACCCTGAAGGCCCAGCCATAGCGTATGGAGCAATGCGGTGAACATCATGGTTTACGGCAGCGTCGGCTAGGGCGCGGTGACGGGCAACATGACGGCAGGCAATGGGGGCTTGTTGGGCTTGATGTCGAAGGCCGGCCGCATGAGGGCTGGATCCGGATTGTTCTTGAACATGTTGTCCGGATAGTAGGCGATATTCTGCACGCCCCATCCGTACAGGGTGCGGACGGTATCGGCCAGCTCAGCGCTGGGGATCGGGGCATCGTCCTTGCGCCAGTCCACCGTCTGCAATTCGATCACGACTTTTGCCATGGCACCGGGGCGCGCTGCGACCTTGTCGACGATCGCGTGCAGGAAGGCGGTCGAATCAGGGGCCTGCTCCATGTAGGGCATTGCCATGATCGCGGTGTAGTCGTAGTTCCTCAGCGAGCTCGACAGCGATTGCGAATACCACTCCTCCGATTTCGGATTGAGCACGACCTGCGCGTACAGGTTGCGCGCGGCCTTGAGACCGGGCTGCTCGTTACGCACGAGTTGTGCAAGTTCCATTGCGAACGCGTCGAGGAAGGCGGTCTTGCGCTGGGTCCAGTGGGCCATTGCCTCGGGCTTGGCGCGAATGTCAGCGACCGACATCGGCAATCCCCACTTGCCATAGGCCTTGAGCGCCCAGGAGCTGCCGTCCTCATAGTCGGACAGGGTGACATCGTCGTGGAAGAGGATGCCGTCGATCGTGGCTGCGCGTGAGAGATCTACGTACAGGTCGCGGATCGCCTGCCGCGCCCGCGGCGAAAACGGCGACAGCCGCGGATAGCCCATGGCGAGGTGGTTGGCGACGTTGGGCAGGGTGACGACCTTGTCGCCGGCGGCAGGATCGCTGGCCGGCAGTTGCCACGCGAGCATCGGCATCCAGGCGTAGACACGTTTGACCGGTGTGCGCGTGGAGATCTGCCACGCGACCCGGTTGAACAGGTCGGCCCGCATCGGCAGGTGCCGGTTGGGGAAGTACACCGCATCAGCCGCGCCGTTGCCGTCCGGGTCGGAATAAGCCTGCAGATAGACCGTATTCACGCCCATCGCGACGATGCGTTCGAGCAGAAGGCTGAGGTTTTTCTCCTGCTGGACAGGATCCGGATCGTAGATGTAGTCGAGGTCGATATGCATGATCTTGCCCGGGCGATCGTCGTCCACGATCGAGCGATCGCGCAGCGAGATTTCGTGCTCGAGGTCGGCAACGGACATGCTCTGCTCGACGAGCACGCGGCGCAGCCCATGCAACGGCGTGCTCGCGGTGTTGGGGCCGTCGTCGAGCGTCAGCCCGATCGGCATCCCGAGCGCCGCGGCAATCCGCGAGGTCTCGACGTTGTAGCGCCCGTAGGGCCACACGATGATGCGCGGGCTCCTGCCGAGATGGGATTTCAACAATTGGTTGTTCAGCCGCAAGTCCGCTGTGACACGGCGCTTGTAGCTTGCCTCGTCCTCGTATCGTCCTTGCGCGGCAAGCCACTGGTGCGCGGTGGCGGCCGGCTCCAGGTTGCCTTGCGGATTGGAGACGATGCCCCCGTGCAGCGAATGGCTGTGGCTGGCGACCTCGACGAGGCCGCTCTTTGTCATCTCCCGAATCTCCGACCAGGACAACAAGTCGGAGCGCGGGATCGAGCGTCCATTGAAATTGACGTCACCTGCCTGCACCTCCAGCCAGCTGCCGACCAGCGCGATTACCGCTGGCGCCTTCATCGCCTTGAGGATGGGGAATGCCTGGGTATAAACGGAGCGGTAACCATCGTCGAAGGTAATCAGCGCGGCCTTCGGCGGCAGCGGTCGTTTCCCGGATGCATCCGCAAGCACGTCGTCGATGCTCACGAAGTGGTAGCCGCTGCTCTTCAACCTTTGCAGCTGGGCAGCGAAATTCGACGGTGTTACCGTATACGTCGGCACCAGCGCATCGTTGCGCTCGGCGACCTCGTGGTAACTGAGGATGGTCAGCTTGACTGGCGCGGTCGCGCACATCCCGACCGCCAGGAACGCAAACAACCAGCCGCCCAACAGCAGTTGGATGAGCAGTCGAAGCTGCGGCCGGAACAGGGAATGGCGAAGCATCGGATCGTCTCTTGCTGGCGGTGTCCTGGAAATACGCCGGCCACCGGACGCCGAGGCAACGCAGGCACGGACGTCGGCCGGCACACCGGGCGACAGCGCTCATCCGTGCGCATCCATCGTCCATTCTAATGCCGGGCACGGGGCTCCATCGTTACGGCCAGTTAATCTGCCGGGCAGCGAAAAGCGGACCGAAGTCCGTTCTTCGTGGTTTGCAGCGGCTTATACGGGCGGCAGGCTCACTGCTTCCAGCATCCTGGCCTGGAGTGTATCGCCGCCGTTGAGCACGTCGCTGGCCTCCTCCATGCGATCGCACTCGTGGCCTATCCTTCGGCGACGCGCGGCGCCACCTTGAGACGGTGCGCGTGGGGCCGTTGCAAGGCTGGCCTCCCGTTCCATCCACCAAATGGGCGTCATCCGTGAAGGCCAAACCCTTCCTCCAACTGACAAAGGGGAGTTCCATGCAAGCCGCCGTGCAAGCCGCCATGCCTGACGCACCGGAACGTCGTTGATGTCGCGTTCCGCAACCTTTTCCCTGACCTTGCTGGCGATGATTGCGTTCGCAGGCAACTCGCTGCTCTGCCGACAGGCACTGAGGCATACCAGCATCGACCCCGCCAGTTTTACCTCCATTCGAATTTTCTCTGGTGCGCTGTCGCTTTGGTTGATCATCCAATTGCGTAGTGGCACGCGTGCGGCTGCCGGCAGTTGGCCATCCGCGCTTGCGCTTTTTGTCTATGCAGCCGCCTTCTCGTATGCCTACGTCAGCCTGCCGGCTGCAACCGGCGCGTTGCTGCTCTTTGGTGCCGTGCAGGCAACGATGATCGGCTATGGACTCCGGGCTGGCGAAACCCTGGGAATGCGGCAATCCGCAGGGCTGGTTTGCGCTTTCATCGGACTTGCGGGCCTGCTGCTTCCGGGACTGTCCGCACCGCCTCTTCCTGCTGCAGCATTGATGCTGGGGGCTGGTGTCGCATGGGGCGTCTATTCCTTGCGCGGAAAAGGGACTGCCGACCCGACCTGCGTTACGGCCGGAAACTTCTTGCGCGCTGCGCCCATGGCCGTAGCACTAAGCGTGGTCACCCTGCCCTGGAGCTCCCTGGATGGATCCGGTATTTGCTACGCGATAGCGTCCGGCGCTTTGGCTTCCGGTGTTGGATATGCGATCTGGTACACAGCCATACGCGGGTTGAAGGCTACGAGTGCAGCCAGCGTGCAGCTCAGCGTGCCCGTCATTGCCGCTATTGGCGGAACTATTTTCCTCGGCGAGCCCATTACATTGCGCCTGTTGATTGCCTCCACCGCAATTCTTGGTGGAATCGCGTTGGTCATTGTTGGCAGGTCCCCGGCGAAGCGATAAGCCCGGCTTGCGAATTCATCAACCGGGAGAGAACGCTTGGTTAGTGCCACCGGAGCGTTGGCCCATTGCAGCGCGAGCCCACGTTCCTGCCTGTTGAGTATCCACACTCGCTGACGGGAGCGTTGCGACGACGCGTGCTGTCGAGTATTGAGCCTGGATTTTCACAACGCCGGAGTCAGCCGATGCGGCAAGCTAGGGCCGACCGACGGGCCTTGTCCCGTGGATGTCAGGCCCTACGGCATCGCCGCAGGACTCCCATTGATGTCCCTCGGAGAGCGACATGCCGAAGTATGTGATCGAACGCGAGATTCCGGGTGTCGGCAAGATGAGTGCGGCAGAGTTCCGGCAGGTCGCACGCAAGTCGGTGGGTGTCTTGAACGAACTGGGCGCCGGTATTCAATGGGCGCATAGCTATGTCACCGGTGACAAGCTCTACTGTGTTTATCTGGCCGAAGACATCGAGTTGATTCGTGAGCATGCCCGTATCGGCGGGTTCCCGGCCAACTCCATCAGCGAAATCAAGACAATCATCGACCCCATCACAGCTGAATAGATGTCTCGCTGCACCAGGCAGCGATGCCGAGTCCATGAATCCGATCCTCGTCGATTTTTCAGTCCAGGCGCTGGCGGGAATCGTGGGTGTATTCGTGGGCGTCTGGTTGGCGCTCGTCGCCGATCGCTACAAGCGACGACGCGACGATCGCAGGCGCGAGGACGAAGCGGTGCGGCAATTCGAACGTGCCCTGCATTCCATCCTGGGCAGCGTGGTCAAGAATACTGCCGAAGCCAGGCACATCCATATGCGCGCGAGCCGGCACGAGGCCTGCAAACCGATCCACGCCGTGCTGGAAAGCTCAGTGTGGGACGCCACCCAGGATCAGTTCATGCAGATGTGCCAGAACGTCGATGAGCGGATCATCTTCGCCCAATTCTTCGATGGGATACGCCGGCTGCAAGCGTTCGTCGAGTTCCATCGCGATCTACAGATCACCCTTGCGGGCGCGACCGATGCCAAAGATCCCGAACTGGCGGCAATCGGCCGTGATGCCGATCAACAGCTGATGGATCTGGCCGAGGACGTACGGTTGTGCGGAGTCATCCTGATCGCCGACCACGGTCAACCGATGCATCAACGGATGGTGGGCATGAAACACCGCGCACCGGCAGCGGCTGGTGAACCGGCGAGCGGCAGCGCCCGGTTGGATCCGGGCGAACACAGGACAGCAACCAGGTAACAAGAAAAGCGGGCCGAATCCGGCCCGCGATCAACATCGGTCGCGATGACAATGATGCCGCGCCCGCGGCCTAGGCCAATGACGCGCCAAAAAAAAGCGGGCCGAAGCCGGCCCGCGATCAGCCTCGGCTGCGATGACAGTGGTGCCGCGCCCGCGGCCGGGGAAAATGACACGCGAAAAAGAAAAAGCGGGCCGAAGCCCGCTTTTTCTAGCAGCAATGACGAAACAGCTTACGCAGCCGGCACGCCCTCGCCTTCCTCGACCGCCTTCATCGACAGTCGGATGCGACCCTGCTTGTCGACTTCCAGCACCTTGACCTTGACGATGTCGCCTTCCTTGAGCACGTCGCTGACCTTCTCGACGCGGTCATTGGAAATCTGCGAAACGTGTACGAGGCCGTCCTTGCCGGGGGAGATGGTGACGAACGCACCAAAGTCCATCAGCTTGGCGACCTTGCCCTCGTAGATTCGGCCCGGCTCGACGTCGGACGTAATCTGCTCGATGCGAGCCTTCGCAGCCTGGCCCGCGACTGCATTCACCGATGCGATGGTGATGGTGCCGTCGTCCTGGATATCGATCTGGGTGCCGGTTTCCTTGGTGATCGCCTGGATCACAGAACCGCCCTTACCGATCACTTCGCGGATCTTGTCGGGATGGATCTTGATCGTGATCAGGCGCGGCGCGAACTCGCTGAGCTCGGCACGCGGCGCAGTCAATGCGGCTTCCATTTCCTTGAGGATGTGCAAGCGACCCTGTTTGGCCTGCGCCAGCGCGACCTTCATGATCTCTTCGGTGATGCCCTGGATCTTGATGTCCATCTGCAGCGCCGAGATGCCGTTGGCGGTGCCGGCAACCTTGAAGTCCATGTCGCCGAGATGATCCTCGTCACCGAGAATGTCGGACAACACGACGAAATCGTCGCCTTCCTTCACCAGGCCCATCGCGATGCCCGCGACCGGCGCCTTGATCGGCACACCGGCATCCATCAACGCCAGCGAGCTGCCGCAGACCGACGCCATCGACGAGGAACCGTTCGATTCGGTGATCTCCGAGACGACGCGGATGGTGTACGGGAACGACTCCATCGACGGCATGACCGCAAGCACGCCACGCTTGGCGAGACGACCGTGGCCGATTTCGCGACGCTTCGGGCCCATCATGCGGCCGGCTTCACCGACCGAATAGGGCGGGAAGTTGTAGTGGAACAGGAAGTGGTCCTTGTACTCGCCCGAAACGGCATCGATGATCTGCCCGTCGCGCGCGGTACCGAGTGTGACGGCAACGATTGCCTGGGTCTCGCCGCGGGTGAACAGCGCCGAGCCGTGCACGCGCGGCAAGATGCTGACCCTTGACGTGATCGGGCGCACCGTGTCGAGCGCGCGTCCGTCAATGCGGATTTTGGTCTTGAGGACCGAATTGCGCATCGTCTGGTATTCCTGCTCGCCGAACTCCTTGGCGAGATCGCCATTGGTCCAGGCATTCGTCTCGGCTTCCGCCGCCAGCGCGCTGATCGTCTCTTTCTTGACGCCGGAGATCGTGTCCTTGCGCTCGAGCTTGTCGCGCACCTGGAAGGCCTGCGCCAGCTTCTCGCCGACCGCCGCGCGAATCGCGGCGATCATGCCTTCGTGCGCGACCGGCGCGGTCCATGTCCACTTCGGCTTGCCGGCTTCGGCGACCAGTGCGTTGATGGCGTCGATCGCGACCTGCATCTGCTGGTGGCCGAACATCACCGCGCCGAGCATCACGTCTTCCGACAGCTCCTGCGCTTCGGACTCGACCATCAGCACCGCGTTGGTGGTGCCGGCGACGACGAGCTCGAGCTGCGAGTCGACCAGTTCGGTCTTGCTCGGATTGAGCAGGTACTGGCCGTCCTTGTAGCCGACCTTGGCGGCGCCGATCGGACCGTCGAACGGCGCGCCGGACAACGACAGCGCGGCGGACGCACCCAGCAGCGCCAGGATGTCGCCGTCGACTTCCGGGTTCATCGACATCACCGTGGCGATGATCTGCACTTCGTTGCGGAAACCATCGGGGAACAACGGGCGGATCGGGCGATCGATCAGGCGCGAAATCAGCGTTTCCTTTTCGGTCTGGCGACCTTCGCGCTTGAAGAAGCCGCCGGGAATGCGGCCGCCGGCGTAGAACTTCTCCTGGTAATCGACGGTGAGCGGGAAGAAATCCTGGCCTTCACGGGCCGTCCTGTTGGCGACCGCGCTGACCAGCAGCACGGTGCCATCGCACGACACCATCACCGCACCGCCGGCCTGGCGGGCGATTTCGCCGGTTTCGAGCGTCACGGTCAGATTGCCGTACTGGAAGCTCTTGGTCACTTTTGCCACGTTGGAATTCCTTGATGTCTTGCTTCGGTGGAACCGCTTGTAGCCCATGCCACATACGGACGGTCGTCGATCGTGACGGCCTCATGTTCGTGTTGACGCGTATTCGATGCCACGTGACGGATTTTCCATCCGCCCAAAACAGAACCGCGGCGCATCGCTGCGCCGCGGTGGGGATTGGGTTTAGCGACGCAGGCCCAACTTCTGGATCAGGGCCCTGTAGCGCTCGCCATCCTTGCGGTGCAGGTAGTCGAGCAGGCTGCGGCGGCGGTTGACCATCATCAGCAGGCCGCGGCGGCTGTGGTGGTCCTGTTTGTGCATCTTGAAGTGCTCGGAGAGCTGGGTGATGCGCGCGGTGAGCAGTGCGACCTGGACTTCCGGGGAGCCGGTGTCATTGGCGCTGCGCTTGTTTTCTTCGATGACCTTGCTGCTTTCGATGGACATTGGGTTGCCTTATGAATGATGCGTGGTCGGCAGAAACGTCGAGCTTGCCGCTGCTCGAAGTACCGCCCGGCCCGCCGCTTGCGGATGTAACAGGATGTGCCGGAAAGGCGTTGGGATGACTCTGGAAAGCCGGGGAATTGTAGCCCGGGGGGCCTCCCCCAACAAGGTCTTAACCTGCAACGGCTTCGGTTTGCTGCGGTTGCACGCAAGCCCACGTGAACAGGCGTTGCGGGCGCAAATAGCCCTCCGCGTCGACCTCGCCAAGACCAAGCGCCCGGCCCGCGTCATCGAATACCGCGACAGCGCCGGCCGGCCGGAATCCGCCCGCGACCACCTGCCCTTGCCCCAGCCTGTGCGCCTGCGTGGCTGAGATACGGACCTCGGGCCAGGACGTCATGCCGGCCTCGATCGGCAGGAGGCAGGCGTCGAGGCTGCGTTCGCCACGTTCGGCCAACGCCTGCAGCGCCTCCAGCGTCCACATGCGCGGCTCACGGAACGGATCCACCCACAATCGTCTTAGATCGGCGACATGCGCGCCGCAACCAAGCAGTTCACCAAGATCTCGAACCAGGCTGCGCACGTAGGTGCCGGAGCCGCATTCCACGTGCAGGCGCAACAGCGGCGCCCCACCGGCTTCGACAGGCGTGTCGAGCAGGTCAGCCGCGGACTCCAGTTCGAACGCGTGCACCTCCACTTCGCGCTCGTCGACCAGAACCACTTCGCCACGGCGGGCCTTGGCGTAGAGCGGCTCGCCGCCGCGCTTGAGCGCGGAATAGATCGGCGGGCGTTGCTGGATGCGACCGGTCAGCGCGCGCAGTGCAGCGTCGATTTGCGGAATGGTGAGTGTCGGCACCGGGCGTTCGCGCAACAGCTGGCCCTCGGCGTCGTCGGTGTCGGTTGTCATGCCCAAGCGTGCGACCGTGTCGTACGCCTTGCGTGCGCCCAACAGGCCTCCGGCGATCTTGGTCGCCTCGCCGAAACAGACGGGCAGCAAGCCGGTGGCAAGCGGATCGAGACTACCGGTGTGCCCGGCCTTGTCAGCGCGGAACAGATGGCGCACCCGTTGCAGCGCCTGGTTGGAGCTGAGCCCATGCGGCTTGTCGAACAGCAGGATGCCGTGCAGCTTGCGGTACACGCTTTTGACAGCAGGTGTGCGCGGTTTGTGGGTCATCGGGGCATTGTAGGGCGCCGCGGAAGGATTCAATTGCGATGGTGTTCCAACGCGCCAACGCGCACGGACTGAACTTGCTTGCCGCTTGCTATCGCGACTTACGTCGCTCCTACGAAGAGCCTAAGGAAGAGCCTAAGGAAGAGCCCGCAGCTTACGCGTGCCTACAAAGTCATTCTGGCTCGTCACCGGGTTCGAGATCCGGCAAGTCGCGCAACAGGTTCTCGATCCGCTCGCCCCGATCGACGGATTCGTCGTAGTGGAAATGCAACTCGGGGACGCGGCGCATCTTTACCGACTGCGCGAGCTGGTAACGGATTTCAGGCACCAGCTCCTTCAACGCCTTCATCGCTTCCTTCGAACGCTCTGGTTGCAATGCGGTGATGAAAATCTTTGCGTGCTCCATGTCGCGGGTCACCTCGACATCCGACACGCTGACCGACGGCAGCCCATGGTTCCGAACCGCCTCGTGCACGATCGTGCCCAGCTCACGACGGAGCTGGGCAGAGACACGGTCGGTGCGGTGGAAGGACTTCTGCGCCATCGCCTACAGCGTCCTTTGCACTTCGATGCGCTCGAAGCACTCGATCTGGTCGCCAGGCTTGACGTCGTTGTACGCCTTGACACCAATGCCGCACTCGTTGCCGTTGCGGACCTCGTCGACGTTTTCCTTGAAGCGGCGCAGCGATTCCAGTTCGCCTTCGAATACGACGGTGTTGTCGCGCAGCACGCGGATCGGCTTGTGCCGCTTGACCACGCCCTCGACCACCATGCAACCCGCGACCGCACCGAACTTGGAGCTGCGGAACACGTCGCGCACTTCCGCGGTACCGATGATTTCTTCGCGGATCTCGACGCCGAGGATGCCGGACGCGACCTGCTTCACCTGGTCGATCACGTCATAGATGATCGAGAAGTAGCGCAGGTCGACGCCGCTGTTGTCGATCACCCTGCGCGCCGAGGCGTCGGCGCGCACGTTGAAGCCGATGATCGTGGCCTTGGAGGTCGCCGCCAGTTGTGCGTCGGACTCGGTGATGCCACCGACGCCTGAGCCGATCACGCTGATGCGGATCTGTTCGTTCGACAGACTGGTCAACGCCTCGCGCAGCGCCTGCACCGAACCCTGCACGTCGGCCTTGATGATCAGTGGCAGGCTCAGCTGGGTTTCCGCGGCGCCCATCTGCGCCATGATGTCTTCCATGCGGTTGCCGGCCTGGCCAACCAGGCGGGTTTCGCGGCGTTTCGCATCGCGCTGCTGGGCGACGTCCTTGGCGAGGCGCTCGTCCTCGACCACGACGAAGTCGTCGCCGGCATCGGGCACGCCCGACAGGCCAAGCACCTGCACCGGAATCGACGGACCCGCGCTTGGTACCTGCTTGCCGGTCTCGTCGAACAACGCACGCACGCGGCCGTACTGCACGCCGCACACCAGGTAATCGCCCTTGCTGAGCGTGCCCTGCTGTACCAGCACGGTGGCGACCGGGCCGCGGCCCTTGTCGAGCGAAGACTCGATCACGACGCCAGAGGCGCGGCCTTCGCGCGTCGCCCTGAGCTCCAGCACTTCGGCCTGGAGCAACAGCGCGTCGAGCAGGTCATCGACGCCCTGTCCGGTTTTTGCCGAGAGTTCGACCATCTGCGTATCACCGCCGAAATCCTCGGCGACGACGTTCTGGCTCAGCAATTCATTCTTGACGCGCAGTGGATCCGCGTCGGACTTGTCGATCTTGTTGATCGCGATGATCAGCGGCACACCGGCTGCCTTGGCGTGTTCCACCGCCTCGATCGTCTGCGGCATCACGCCATCGTCGGCCGCGACCACCAGCACCACGATGTCGGTCAATTTCGCGCCACGGGCACGCATCTGCGAGAACGCGGCATGGCCTGGCGTATCGAGGAAACTGATCACACCCTTGCTGGTTTCAACGTGGTACGCGCCGATGTGCTGGGTGATACCACCGGCTTCGCCAGAGGCAACCTTGGTGCGACGGATGTAATCCAGCAGCGAGGTCTTGCCGTGATCGACATGGCCCATGATCGTGACCACCGGCGGACGCGGCTGGCGATCTGCCTGCCCGTCTTCGACATGCGCCAGCAGCACGTTCTCGACGTCGTCGGCATCGGCGTGCACGACCGTATGGCCGAGCTCCTCGACCACCAGTGCCGCGGTGTCGTGATCGATGGTCTGGGTAATCGTCGCCATGACGCCCATCTTGAACAGCGCCTTGACCACATCGCCGCCCTTGAGCGCGAGTTTCTGCGCGAGGTCGGCAACGGTGATCGCATCCCCGACCGCGACTTCGCGCACGATCGGTGCAGTCGGACGCGAGAAGCCATGTGCACCGCCGCCGCTGCGCGCCTGCTCGGACTGGCGGCGCGGCTTGGGCTTTCCGCGCACGCTGGTCGTGCGGCGCGCGCGCTCGGAAGCGCTCAGATGCAACTGGCCAGCAAAACGTGCAGCGGCGCTGTCGTCATCCTCAACGCCGGCCACCATCGCATGTGAACCGCGATTGGGCTTGTGCTTGTGCGCGGCCTTGTCGTCGACGCGCGGGGTTGGTGCCGGCTTCGGATGCCCATGCCCATGGCCGTGCGCAGGCTTGCGTGCGCCTTCTTCCTCGGCCGGCAGCGCTGCGATCCGTGCAGCCTCGGCTTTCGCGGTCGCGGCTTCCGCTTCCACGCGCAAGCGCTCGGTGATCTCGTCGGCACGGCGCTTGTCGGTTTCGGCCAGGCGCTGTTGCTCGGAGAGGTTGTGCTGCTTGGATTCCTCCAGCTTGCGCAGGATCTCGGCGTGCTCGTCGTTGTGGTGCCCGGACTCGGACGGCTTGACGAGCGTGACCTTCTTGCGCACGAGCACATCGACGGTGGCGCGGTTCTTGCCACCACCGACGGTGAGCTCCTGCTTGCGGCTGCGGTTGAGCGTGATCTTCTTCGGCTCAGCGGCGTCCTCGGCAGGCTTGTCAGCCTTGCCGTGGGTGCGACGCAGGAAGCCGAGCAGCTTCATCTTCTCGGTGCTGGTCACGACCTGATCGGGACCGTCGAAGCGCATACCGGCCTCAGCCAGTTGCTCCAGCAGTTTCTCGACCGGTGCATTCACCAGTTCGGCCAGCTTGCGGATCGTGGTTTGTTGCGACATTCGAATCTCGTGTCCTGTGGCGCAAGCTCAGCGCCTGCGCATGAAAATCAACTGTTCATTGTAGTCTCGGCGCGCTCTGACCTTGGCGAATGCCTCAGCCCTCGCGCTCCAGGCGGGCGATTTCCTCGGCTCGGGCGGCGAGGATCAGCGCTGCAGCGCGCTCCTTGTCCAGCCCTTCGATACCGAACTCGACAACCTCGTCGGCAGCCAACTCGCCAAGGTCATCGACGGTACAGATGCCATGACCGGCGAGCGCAAACGCGGTCTCGTCGTCCATACCTTCCAGCGCCAGCAGATCCTCGGCGGGCTGATGCTCGTCGACTTCCTCCTCGACCGCGAGTGCGTCGTTGAGCAACGCATCGCGCGCACGGGCGCGCAGCTCCTCGACGATATCCTCGTCAAAACCCTCGACCGCGAGCAACTCGCCGACCGGCACGTAGGCGATTTCCTCGACCGTGCTGAAACCTTCCGCGACCAGGATGCCGGCAATCTCCTCGTCGACCTCGAGCTTCTCCACGAACAGCGCGCGCGAAGCGGTCTGTTCGCCCTCGGACTTCGCGGCGACCTGGTCCTGCGTCATGACGTTTAGCTGCCAGCCAGTCATGCGGCTGGCGAGGCGCACGTTCTGGCCGCCACGCCCGATCGCCTGCGCGAGCTTGTCCTCGGCGACGGCGAGGTCCATCGAGTGCTTTTCTTCATCGACGATGATCGACTGCACTTCCGCCGGCGCCATCGCGTTGATCACGAACTGCGCCGGATTGTCCGACCACAGCACGATGTCGACGCGCTCGCCGTTGAGCTCGTTGGACACGGCCTGCACGCGCGAACCGCGCATGCCGATGCAGGCGCCGATCGGGTCGGTACGCGTGTCGTAAGCGAGCACCGCGATCTTGGCGCGGTCGCCCGGATCGCGTGCGCAGGCCTTGATCTCGACCAGGCCCTGCCCGACTTCAGGCACCTCGAGCTTGAACAGCTCGATCATGAATTCCGGTGCAGCACGGCTTATGAACAGCTGCGGGCCGCGCGGCTCCGTGCGCACATCAAAAAGGTAACCACGCACGCGATCACCGGCGCGCAACACATCGCGCGGGATGCCCTTGTCCTTGGGGATGAAGGCCTCGGCATTGCCGCCGAGGTCGACAAAAATATTGCCGCGCTCGGCGCGCTTGACGATGCCGGTCACCAGTTCACCGACGCGATCCTTCCACTGGTCGACGACCTGCGCGCGCTCGGCTTCGCGTACGCGCTGCACGATCACCTGTTTGGCGGCTTGCGCGGCGATGCGGCCGAAGTCCGGATTCTCGATCGGCTCCTCGATGTAGTCGCCGACTTCGGCGCCTTCACTTTCGTCAACCGCATCCATCAGCCGGACCTGGCGATCCGGTGATTCCATCACCACGTCGTCCGCAACGACTTCCCAGCGACGGAAGGTTTCGTAATTGCCATCCTTGGGGTCGATCGCAACCCGCACCAGCACATCCTGGTCCGGATAGCGTTTTTTTGCAGCCGAGGCCAGCGCGGCCTCGAGCGCATCCAGGATCACCGACTCCGGCACGCCCTTTTCATTGGCAACCGCATCCACTACCAGCAACAATTCCTTGCTCATTTACTCACTCCGCACGGGACGGCTTCGCCGCCGGCTTCTTGGTTGGTTTCTTCTGCTTGCCCGGGCGCGCATCGCGACCGGACTTGTCTATTGCGGGCGCGAGCCCTAGTGCCGCCCAATCCGGAACCAGCCGCGCTTTTTCGATATTGTCGATGGCGACAACCAGCTCCGTTTCAACACCAGCGTTGCCATCGACGTTGAAGACGATGCCGTTGTCGTCAACCCGCACGATGCCGCCCTGCAGGCGCCGACGTCCGTCCTGAGGCAGCTTCAGTGTGACCTTCGCGGTCTCGCCGATGAAACGTCCGAACTGCGCGGGCGTGAACAATGGCCGTTCGATTCCTGGCGATGACACTTCCAGCGTGTAGTGGCTGCTGATCGGATCGGCGACATCCATCTGCGCCGAGACTTCGCGGCTGACCGCCTCGCAATCCTCGATGCCGACCAGGCGTTCTTCGCCCGCATCGGCAGGCACGTCGATGTATAGGCGCAGCAACGCGCTGCCTGCCGCGGGCAAGTACTCCACGCCCAGCAGCTCAAGCCCGAGCGACTGTACCGTCGGGGCCAGCAGCATTGCGATTTCGTTTGCCTTGTCCGTCATGCGAGACCGATCCATCCTCCGGAGTTCACGTTGAAAACCCGCGCCCCGAAAACAACAAGGGGCCCAGTGGGCCCCTTGTCCGATACCGCTGGATTTCGGCACGGCCACGTCTACGACGTGACCGCAAAGCCCGGCTTTTCAAGAGCCAGCTCTCGAAAAACACTCCTGCTGAAACGAAAAAGGCTCCGAGGAGCCTTGGTCGCCAGCGAGAGCTGGTAGCGGGGGCAGGATTTGAACCTGCGACCTTCGGGTTATGAGCCCGACGAGCTGCCAGACTGCTCCACCCCGCAACAGGAGCGGAATTATGGCGATCTATGCCATTGATTGCAAGATCAACCGACGAACGCCTGCTGGCACCACGTCATCAAGGGGTTCCAGAAAATTCCGAGCACCAGCAATGCCAGCGCATTGACGCCAAATGCGATCTGCAGGGG
>JANMAO010000193.1:0-4223 GCA_031359875.1 Lysobacter sp. | reverse complement strand
GTGCTGCTGGCCGCTCGCGGCCAAGCGTACGGTTTCGCCCGGCGCGACAGCGAGGCCGAGGCAGTGCTGCGCCGGATGGACGACCTGTCGCGGTCCCGCTTCGTCACATCCTATGGACGCGCGCTGGTCTACGCCGGCATGGATCGGAAAGACGACGCGTTCGCATGGCTCGACAAGTCATTCGACGAGCGCTCGCACTGGCTCGTCTGGCTCAGGTCCGACCCGCGCTGGAAGAGCATCCGCGACGATCCGCGCTTCGATGCGCTGATCGTACGATTACGGTATCCCGCGTAGGGCGGGGGCCAGGCGTGATCGATCCCGCTTCGCATTCGGGTGAGCCGCGAGCATCGTGCTGGCAATCCGTTTGACCCACTATGAGTCACCGCCTTGCTGGCGTTCGTCTTGTCCATCCGCCAATGTAACGTCCAGCTACCGTCACTTCAGGCTTGGAGTCGATCCGTTGACGAAGGCCGTCACGTCGTCCAGAACCGGCGCCAGCCAGCGCACGGGTCGACCCATCGCCGCAATCATGGTCACGTGGTTGACGCCGGCGTAGCGCTTGTAGGTGACGGCGACGCCGTTGGCCGCGAGTTTATCGGCGAGTTGATGCGTATTGCGCTCCGGGTCGACGATGGCGTCGGATTCAGGTGCCGCCAGAAACGTGCGTGGCGCCGTTGAACCGACGAAACGGATCGGCTGTGAATCGGGCGGCGAGTCGGGATACAGAAACACCGGGCGCACCTCGAGCGTGCCGATCGGGAGAAAGTCGTAGGGCCCGGCCAGGCCGATGAATCCTGCAAACATCGCAGGTGAGGCGCCGACCTTGGCGAGCCATCGCGAGTCGAGCGCCAGCATGGCCGCGTTGTACGCGCCAGCGCTATGCCCCATGACGAAGAGGCGTTTGGCATCGCCGCCGTAGCTGCCGAGATTGGCCACCGTCCAGGCGGCAGCCCTGGCGCTATCCTCCAGGAATTCGGGGTAGCGAACCTGGGGATATAACCGATAGTCCGCAATGACGACCAACATGCCGCGCGACGCCAGCGCCTCCCCGACGAACCGGTAGTCGGCGCGGTCGCCGCTGTTCCACGAGCCGCCAAAAAAGAAGAGAACAACCGGCACGGGTCGGCCGGTTGCGGCTGGGATGTACAGGTCGAGTGTTTGTCGCGGGTCTGCGCCGTAGGGAACAGCGGTGACCGTTCGACTGGCGCCTGACCCGGATAGGGCATTGAGCATCGCCACCGGCGAACAGCCAGTGAGGCCAACGGCGGCCAACGCGACGGCAATGGCGAGGAGGGCAATGGTTTTCATGCGGCAATATACGGGTGCGCGGGCGTTTTGGAGGCATCCTTGGCGGGAATCGTGTCTTCTGCACCACCTGCACGACGCGCCCGGTGCGCGGCATCTTCGTTGAAATTCCGGACAGAACCCGGACTCTGTCATAATTTTATGGCGTCTTCAGCCCCCATTGGGGGAACATCATTTGTCGACTTCGGGAGAGATCGATGAAGGTCACGGATTCCGGGGCGCCCAAAAAGCGCGTGCGTACCCCCGCTGGCAGCAACGGAGGTTCGAGGCACGCGGCGGTCATGTCGAATGAAAGTGCCGACACCCTCGACCGCAACGCCCTGATGCGGGCGCTGCAGACCGTGGTCGATGGCGATTTTTCGGTCCGCCTGCCCAGCACCTGGACCGGGCTCGACGGCAGGATCGCGGATCGGTTCAACGACATCGTCGCGGCCAACCAGAAGATGGCCAAGGAATTGGCTCGCGTCGGACAAGTCGTCGGCCGCGAGGGCAAAACGCGACAGCGCATGCGCTTCGAGCGGGTTGGGGGCGCGTGGGGTGAAATGCAGATTTCGCTCAACACGCTGATCGACGATCTGGTTCGACCCACCACCGAGGTCACCCGCGCGGTGACGGCCGTCGCCCAGGGCAACCTGCTGCAGACGATTCGCCTGGACGTCGAGGGCCGCCCGCTGGAAGGTGAATTCCTGCGGTCGGCAGCCATTGTCAACACCATGATCAAGCAGCTGAGCGTGTTCACGTCGGAAGTCACCCGTGTGGCACGCGAGGTGGGCACCGATGGCAAGCTGGGTGGACAGGCCCAGGTGCCGGACGTAAGCGGCGTCTGGAAGGACCTTACCGAAAGCGTCAACCTGATGGCCAGCAACCTCACCGCCCAGGTCCGCAATATTTCGGAAGTCACCATCGCCGTCGCCAGCGGCGACTTGTCACGCAAGATCACGGTCGACGTGCGCGGGGAAATCCTGCAGCTCAAGGAAGCCATCAACACGATGGTCGACCAGTTGCGCTCGTTTGCATCCGAAGTCACGCGCGTGGCGCGCGAGGTCGGTACGGATGGACGGCTGGGGGGGCAGGCCGTGGTGCCGGGGGTCGCCGGCACGTGGAAGGACCTGACCGACAACGTCAACCTGCTTGCGGCCAACCTCACGACGCAGGTTCGCAACATCGCGGAGGTGACGACAGCGGTTGCGCGTGGCGACCTGTCGCGCAAAATTACCGTCGATGTCAGCGGCGAAGTTCTGGAATTGAAGAACACGATCAACACGATGGTCGACCAGCTCAACGCGTTTGCCTCGGAAGTGACCCGGGTCGCGCGCGAGGTCGGCACCGAAGGCAAGCTCGGCGGTCAGGCGAAGGTGCCCGGTGTCGGTGGCACGTGGAAGGACCTCACCGACAACGTCAATTTCATGGCCAGCAATCTCACCGGACAGGTCCGCAATATCGCCGAGGTCGCCACGGCGATCGCCAGCGGCGACCTGTCCAAGAAGATCACCGTGAACGTGAGCGGCGAGATCCTGCAGTTGAAGGAAACGCTGAACACGATGGTGGACCTGTTGAATGCGTTTGCGTCGGAAGTGTCGCGGGTGGCGCGCGAGGTGGGGACGGACGGCCGGCTGGGCGGTCAGGCCATGGTGCCGGGTGTGGCGGGCACATGGAAAGACCTTACCGACAACGTGAATTTGCTCGCCGCCAACCTCACCACGCAAGTCCGTAACATTGCCGAAGTCACCACCGCCGTGGCCCGCGGCGATCTCTCGCGCAAGATCACGGTGGATGTCAGCGGCGAAGTGCTGGAGCTCAAGAACACGATCAACACCATGGTGGACCAGCTCAATGCCTTCGCCTCGGAAGTGACCCGGGTGGCGCGCGAGGTGGGCACCGAAGGCAAGCTGGGCGGGCAGGCCCAGGTTCCCGGGGTGGCGGGCACGTGGAAAGACCTGACCGACAGCGTCAACTCGATGGCCAGCAACCTGACGGCGCAGGTGCGCAACATCGCGGAGGTGGCCACCGCGGTCGCGCGCGGCGACTTGTCGCGCAAGATCGAGGTGGACGTGAAAGGCGAGATCCTCGAGCTCAAGAACACGCTCAACACGATGGTGGACCAGTTGAACGCCTTTGCGGGCGAAGTCACACGCGTGGCGCGCGAGGTCGGCACCGACGGCAGGCTGGGCGGACAGGCGCTGGTTCCCGGCGTCGCCGGAACGTGGAAGGATTTGACCGACAACGTCAACATGCTGGCCGCCAATCTGACCACGCAGGTGCGCAACATTGCGGACGTCACCACGGCCATCGCCAATGGCGATCTGTCGAAGAAAATTGCGGTCGACGTCAGTGGCGAAGTGCTGGAGCTGAAGAACACCATCAACACGATGGTCGACCAACTCAACGCCTTTGCCTCCGAAGTCACGCGGGTGGCGCGCGAGGTCGGTACCGAGGGCAAGCTCGGGGGGCAGGCGCAGGTGCCAGGCGTTGCCGGGACGTGGAAGGGACTCACCGACAACGTCAATTCGATGGCGGGCAACCTGACGGCCCAGGTCCGCAACATTGCGGAGGTGACCACGGCGGTGGCGCGCGGTGATCTGTCGCGCAAGATTACCGTGGACGTCAAAGGGGAAATCCTCGAGCTCAAGAACACGATCAACACGATGGTGGACCAGTTGAACGGGTTCGCCTCGGAGGTCACGCGCGTCGCCCGCGTGGTCGGCACCGAGGGCAAGCTCGGCGGCCAGGCGGTCGTGCCGGGCGTGGCCGGCACCTGGAAGAACCTGACCGACTCGGTCAACTCCATGGCGTCGAACCTGACCGGGCAGGTGCGCAACATCGCCGACGTCGCGACCGCCATCGCGAAGGGGGATCTGTCCCGGAAGATCACGGTCGACGTGAAGGGGGAGATCCTCGAGCTGAAGAACACGATCAAC
>JANMAO010000183.1:0-3274 GCA_031359875.1 Lysobacter sp. | reverse complement strand
CCGGCGCCGTTGACTTCCATGATCGTGAACTCGCCGCGCTGCAGCGATTCGAGCGTGCGATAGCGCACGTCAAAGCGGCCGACGAGAAACACGCCCATGTCCTTGGCGATGGCATCGGTGCGCGCGGTCAGCGCCGGGGTCGCGTACATCGTCCCGTCGCGGTAACAACCTCCCACCCGGGTCGATGCGACGGTCGACAGGCGCACGGTTTCTCCAGGTGCGGGAACGTGCGCCGGATCGTATCGGCACTCGTGCATGGCATTGGCGGTGGCGCGACGCAGACGGGCATCACCCGCGATCAGATCGGCCACGGTAGCGGTCCCGTTGCCGGTTACGGCGGGATAGTCCCGGAGCAGGATGCCGATCAGGCGTCCCGCTGCTGTGTCGGGCTCACGCACATAGAACAATCCGGCCTCGCCCGGTTCCGGAAGGTAGCGCTGCAGCAGGAATGTCTCACTACAAGGAAACCGGCGCAGATAGTCGTCGAGCTCGCCATGCGACGCCAGCAGCCGCACACCGTAGCCACACCAGCCGACGTCCGGTTTGGCCACGATCGGAAATTGCAGTCCTGCCGTGTGCATCCGGGCGATGACCGCATCGGCGTCGAGTCCCGGGCGGTTTTCCACGCCGATGTGTTCGGCCGTCGCCGCCAAGGCGATATCGCCCATCGCGGCGAAGTATTCGAGCTTGCCTTCTCCCACCATGCCGCCGGACGTGATGCCGGGGTTGGCACTGGAGGGGAGGGTAAAGCTGCGGTAGCGGATGCCCAACCAGATCCACTGCACCACCATCGGGATCAGGTTGAGCCACTTGGGAAGCTGCTCGAAGCTTCCCGCCCGCACATGTTCCAACTGGTGGGAGCGGGCTATCGCGGGCGATGCATCAGCCCGCATCCAGCACCTCGTAGTGGATGGGTTTGTAGCGAAAATTGTTCGATTGTCCTGCCGAGCAAGCGGTCAATCCGATCACCAGGTCCATGCAGGCTTCGAACACGATGTAGTCGCCGGCGCGGCTGAGCGGCGGATCGACCCGCAAGCGACCGGTGTGTGCATCGACCGGAACGTTCATGAAGATGTTGAATGCAGTCGGGATCGCATCGGGCACCACACCATATGGTGCCAACGCCGCCGCCAGGTTGCCGAAACAACCTCGGTGCGGCTCGCTGTCGCCGTAGAGGATGCGGAACATTTCAGCCGAGCATGGCGTCAGCAGGAAGTCGTGGCGCCCGACGGTATCCTCGACGATCTTCAGCAGCACGTTGCTGCGGTTCGAATACAGGCTGTGGCCGGTGGTCAGGTAGATGCAGCTGGCGTAATCCAGGCTGCGACCGGATGACAGGACTTCGCCGATGTCATGCCGGTTGTAGGCAAGCAGATCCGCGACCTGTTCGCCCTCCGGATCGATGACGCGCAGGCGCTGCCCGCGTGCCAATTCGAACGCCACGCCCGAGCGCGGCGCGATTTCATGCAGCATCGCGACGCCCATCGGTTGTCGCAGTGAAAGGACAGCGCCAATCGGCGCCCACCTGGCGTCCGCTGTACTGGCGCGCTTCGGAAGACACGCCATGCGTGGCCAGCATCGGGTTGCGCGACCCGCTGAAGGCGATGTCGCGTTCGGTGATCGAATCGCGCAGCTTGTCGTAACGGCCGTCGGCGCGCAGCGCCTCGAACTGGCTGTGCAGGTTGAACGCCAGCGCCGCGCAAGGGAAACGTCGCGCTGTCCGGCTGGCGTACGGATGCAACCCGATCACATAGAATCCGCGACCGCCGATGCTCATGCTGAAATGCGGCGATTCCGGATCGGAGCTGACATCTGGATCCCAATCGTGGCTGGAAGCATCGATCGCATGGAAGGCCTGCAAGCGTTGCCACAATGCAGCTTCGAAGTGTTGTTCGCCCAACGCAGGCGTGGCCGGGAACAGCACGACTTTGCTGACGAACACGGCATCGATCGCGGCGTCGCGGGCGAAATCCTGCAACTCCATGACGATCCTGCTATCGGCCTCCGGCGAGCGGAGATCCCCGCCCACCACAAATCCGATGCCGTGCTGGGCCATGGCCGATTTGGCGCCCACGCAGGGGAATAGCGGCTCCTGGATACGCGACTCGAACTCGCGCACCAAAGGCATTGTGGGGTGCCGGTTCACAAAGGCTGACTCCTGTACCAAAGGCATAGTCTGCGTCGCGGCCAGGTCCATGCAGCGTGAGCGGACACGACACCCTGAAGCCGGTCTTCAGTGTTCGGCACCGGCGGCAATGCGTCGATCATTCACCGTGGTCAGCGCGGTCCGCACCGCGATCCGCAGGGCCGCAATCACGGTGTCGACAGGCACGCTCGGGGCACCCGGATGATGCGTGGCTTGTTCCGGCGAGTAGGGAATATGGATGAATCCGCCGCGGATAAGCGGTTCGTCACGCAAGCTATGCATCAACCCGTAGAAGACGTGGTTGCAGACGTAAGTGCCGGCGGTCTGCGAGATTTCCGCAGGGATTCCGGCGGCATGCAGGTCGGCCAGGATCGCCTTGATCGGCAGTGTGGCGAAGTACGCGGCGGGGCCGCCGGCGACGATCGGTGTGTCGATCGGGTGGCCATTCGCGTTATCGGGGATGCGCGCGTCGTCGACGTTGATCGCCACGCGCTCGATCGACAGCTGCGCACGACCGCCGGCCTGACCCACGCACAGCACCAGCGCGGGCGAGATTTCGGCAATCGCGTCGCGCAATGCGGCTAATGAGGCGCCGAATTCGACCGGCAACAGTCGCGCAGCCAGATGGTGGCCCGCGATCTGCGCACCGTCCAGCGCCGAGGCCGCCTGCCAACTCGGATTGATGGTCTCGCCGCCGAACGGGGCGAAGCCGGTGAGGAGGGCGATGGGGAAGGTTCGTTTCGGCATGTGCTTATTGTAGGAGCGGCTTCAGCCGCGACGGATACCACGCCGGCGACGCATGCGCGTTGTGGTCGCGGCTGAAGCCGCTCCTACGAAAACGCCGCTTATCGGAACACCAGTGCATACATCAGCGCCAGGTTCACCAGCAGCAACGGGATTGCCGTCGGCAACTGCGCGCGGATCACGGCGTTGGGATCGTCGAGCTCCAGCAGTGCTGCCGGCACGAGATTGAAATTGGCTGCCATGGGCGTCAGCAGCGTGCCGCAATAGCCGGTGAGCATGCCGAGCGACCCAAGGATCGCCGGGTCGGCGCCGTGCTGGCGGATCAGCAGCGGCAGGCCGATGCCGGCGGTCATCACCGGAAACGCGGCGAACGCATTGCCCATG
>JANMAO010000131.1:0-7206 GCA_031359875.1 Lysobacter sp. | reverse complement strand
TTGTCTCGAAACGGTCATGTTGTTAGCGGAACCTTAACGACACTCCTTCGACGTGGCCGTTGCCACCGCGATGGCAGGTGTCCTTTTTATTCCCTAACGGAGACAACTCCATGCGTTACAACATGCTCTCGGTAGCCATGGCGACCGGACTGGGCCTAGCCGGCCTGGCCATCGCAGAACCTTCCCGTGCCGCCGAACAGCGCGCTACCTACCAGAATACCGGCGTGACTTCCGAGCAGCTGCAGGAAATGAAGGCGCAAATCGTGGCGCTTCAAGCCCAGCTCGAATCGTTGCAGCAGCGCACCGATGCGCAATCCGACATCAATGTCGCCGCTGCGCAGAACAATGACGCGGCAAAGGCGACGGAAGACAAGCTCGCCAAGTTGGCCAAGGTGGTGAACGATACCCAGATCAGCGGCAAGATGTTCTTTGATTTGACCAACATCGATCAGACCAATCGTGGTGTGAAGACCAATGCGAGCGGAGTTGGTTTCGATGTGAAGCGTTTTTATCTTGGCATAAACCACAAGTTCGACGATGTGTGGTCCGTGAATCTGACCACCGATTTCCAGTATGTCTCCGCCTTGGATAGCGCGGCCGACGTTTACGTCAAGAAGGCTTACATCCAGGGTAAGTTCAGCGATGCTTTTGTGGCGCGAGCGGGTTCGGCAGATCTGCCGTGGATCCCGTTTGCTGAGAATTACTACGGGTTCCGCTATGTCGAGAACACACTTACCGACCGTCTCAAGTACGGCACGTCGGCTGATTGGGGTGTGCATGTAGGAGGAGATCTCGCTGACAAGAGGCTCAACTACGCCGTATCCGCCGTGAATGGCGGGGGCTACAAGAATCCAACGCGCAGCAAGAGCATGGACGTGGAAGGACGCGTCGGATTCGTCCCGATTGATGGGATGGTCGTTGCGGTGGGCGCGTATTCTGGCAAGCTCGGCAAGGAAACCCAGAACGTCAATGCACTGCACACAGCGACGCGCGCCGACGTGATGGTGGCTTACGCAAAGGACGCATTTCGCGTAGGTGGCGAGTATTTCCGGGCCAACAACTGGAACAACGTGCTGAGCGCAGCGGCTGATAACGCGGAGGGCTATTCGCTATGGGGCAGTTGGGGCTTCGGCAAGTCCGGCATCACCGCATTCGCGCGGTACGACAATGCTGACTTGAGCAAGAAGATCAACCCCAGCCTCAAGGACACCTATTACAACGTCGGCGTCGAGTTCCCCATCCGCAAGGGCGTCAAGCTGGCGGCGGTGTACAAGAAGGAAAACAAGAAGGACAACGCCAAGATCGACCAGAAGACCCAGGAAATCGGCATGTGGGGCGAGATTGCGTTCTGATCATCGCAGCTGATGCTGATCGCAAACGGCGGACCTTGGTCCGCCGTTTGCGTTTACGGTTCAGGCTCCGTCGTCTTGTGGGGATAACGGCAGATATCGCGGATCGGGCAGGGGGGACAATCGGGTTTCCGCGCCTTGCAGACATAGCGGCCGTGCAGGATCAGCCAGTGGTGTGCATCCTGCCGGTATTCCGCTGGCACCACTTTCACGAGACTGTCTTCAACCGCGCGCACGGTGTTGCCGGGCGCGAGTCCGGTGCGATTGCCGACGCGGAAGATGTGGGTATCCACCGCGATCGTGGGCTCGCCGAATGCGGTGTTGAGAATCACGTTCGCGGTCTTGCGACCCACGCCCGGGAGTGCCTCGAGTGCTTCGCGCGTGTGCGGCACTTCGCCGTCGTGATGTTCGAGCAGTCGTTGGCACATCGCGATCACGTTGGCGGCCTTGGCGTTGTACAGGCCGATGCTGGAGATGTAGCGCTTCAGGCCTTCCTCGCCGAGCGCGAGGATTTGTTCCGGCGTGTTCGCCACCGCAAACAGCCGCCGCGTCGCCTTGTTGACACCCGCATCGGTGGCCTGCGCCGACAGGATCACCGCGACCAGCAGCTCGAACGGCGTGGAGTAAACGAGTTCGGTGGTCGGCTTCGGATTGAGTTCGGACAGGCGTGCGAACAGTTCGCGGATTTCGTCGAGGCGCAGTTTCGTGTGTCGCCGGCGCGGCGTCTTGCGAGCTGTGCTGCTCATTCGTGTCGGCGTCCCGCTGCCTTGGCTTTAGCCCGAGCGAGTGCAGCCGCAGCCGCGGAAGGCAACGATGGCGTGGGCGTGCCAGCGGCCGCATCCGAAGGCGCCGTGGGCGTTGCACGACGAGCGGCGCGCTCTTGCTGGTGCTGCGCCCGCCGTGCCTCGCGGGCGCGGAAACGTTCGCGCGCCGCCAGCGCGTCGCGTCGTGCGTTGCGTGCGGCGAGAAACGTTGCCGTGCAGGTCGGCGTGCAGCCCACGCAGGGCTGGCAGGTCAGCAATCCGGCCTGCAGCGCACCGCCGAAGTCGTCATCGGCCAGCGCCGCGATGACAGCGTGGGCATGCGCGCCGAGCGCATCGCTGCAGCCGCATCGGCAGATGGGCGACGCAGGCACCGATCAGCGACCGACGAACGCCGGTTTGCGGCGTTCGAGGAATGCAGCGGTGCCTTCGCGCATGTCGTCGGTGGCGAACATCAGGCCGAACTGCGCGCTCTCAAAGGCGAGACCTTCCTCGATCGCGCATTCGCCGCCGAAGTTGACGCAGTCCAGGATGCCGCGCAGCGCGAGGGGTGCGGCGTTGGCGAGTTGTTCGGCCAGTTTCATCGTCTCTGCCTCGAGCTCCGCTGCCGGGACCACGCGATTGACGATGCCGAGTTGCTGTGCGCGCGCAGCGTCGATCGGGGCACCGAGCAGGCACAGTTCCAGTGTCGCCGCGCGACCGGCCAACCGCAGCAGGCGCTGGCTGCCTCCGAAACCAGGAATCAGGCCGAGGTTGATCTCCGGCTGGCCGACCTTGGCGGTGTCCGCGGCAATACGTAAATGGCAGCACATCGCCAGCTCCAGTCCGCCGCCCAGCGCAAAGCCATTGAGCATGGCGATCACTGGTATGGGCATCGTTTCGACCGCGCGCATCATGCGTTGGCCGCGCTGCGAGAAATCGCGCGCCTGGACCGGCGTCAACGTCTTCATCTCGGCGATATCGGCGCCGGCCACGAACGCCTTCGGGCCCGCGCCGGTGAGCACGACAGTTCTAACCTGGGGATCGGCGCCGGCGTCTGCAAAGGCTTGGTGCAGTGCGTCCAGGGTGGCGCCGTTCAGCGCGTTCAGCTTGGCGGGACGATTGACTGTAATCACGCGAATCGCGCCGTTGTCACTGATTTGTAACGGCGCGGGCTGCAACTGGCTGGCTTGCAAGGGTGAATCGGTCATGAGCGGGAGTCTTCGGAGAGGTGGCGCCCGCCCGGCAGCC
Organism: Lysobacter sp.; assembly: GCA_031359875.1. Classification (GTDB taxonomy): domain Bacteria; phylum Pseudomonadota; class Gammaproteobacteria; order Xanthomonadales; family Xanthomonadaceae; genus Cognatiluteimonas. The sequence goes on along the minus strand of JANMAO010000131.1, from coordinate 3,866 downwards.
AAAGGAACTTGTCGGCGTGGGCTGGGTCGGAAGGTGGTCGTCAGTGGCGGTTAAGCCCTACCGCCGTTATCCTAGCGTGTCATCTGTCTTGTCCGACGGGGCGGCTCAGCCGCCCCGTTCTGCGACAAGACTCCCAAACGGAGGCCGTACCGAATGAAGTTGCGTTTTCTCGCTGCCACGCTGGCGGCCCTGACCCTGACCGGGGGCGCCGCCCTCGCACAGGACACTTCCTCTGCCAAAGGGCAGCTCAGCTATGCCTTGGGCTACCAACTGGGCCGCCAATCGGCCGAGAGTGGCGAGGGGCTCGACCTCTCCACCATGACCCGCGCGCTGCAAGACGGTTACACCAAGAAGGATCCGGCGGTCACGATCGACAAGATGACCGCGGCCTATCAGGGCATGCAGCAGCGGCTGCAGGCCAAGGCCAAGGCCGCGTTCGAGAAGGCGGCCGTCGAAAACAAGGGCAAGAGTGATGCATTCATTGCCCAGAACAAGGGCAAGGCCGGGGTAAAGGTCCTTCCGAGCGGCGTCCAGTACCGGATTCTGGAAGCCGGCACCGGTGCCAAGCCGACCCAGGCCAGCACCGTCGATCTGGAAGTGGCCGGCCCCTACCCGTGGGGTCAGCGTCCGGCCACCGCGCAGCCTGCGCAGAAGATGGCGGGCATGAAGGTCAGCCAGGTCGAGATGGTGGCAATGCGTGAAGCGCTGCTGCAGATGCCCAATGGCTCCAAGTGGGAGATCGCCCTGCCTTCCGACAAGGCCTACGGCGCTGATCCGCGCACCGGCTTCCCGCCGAATGTTGCGGTGGTGTTCGAGGTCAAGCTGACCAGCGTCAAGTAAGCGTCGCGCATGGATCGGTTCGCCGATTCGTGCCCCATGAAGAGTGCTTCATGAAAAACCCGGCTCGCGCTTGCGGCCGGGTTTTTTTCTAATAGCTCATGCCTCTAGTGCCCCATGCCAAAAGCCTGACTGATGACTTTTCTCTCCGTGTCTACTGCCTATCGCGCCGTCCTCAGTCCCTGTATTGGTGTCTGCAGTCTGAGTGACGACGGCTTATGCCAGGGTTGCCATCGGACATCGGCCGAGATTGCGCGCTGGCCGCAAATGAATGACGACGAGCGCCTGCGGCTGATGGAAGCCGTCTTGCCGCTGCGCGAAGCACTTGTCGCCAGCCGCACTTGACCCCCCTTTCGCCCGAGGTAGTTCGCATCCAGGCCGCGCTGCATGCGCTGGATGCGGTGCCGACGGGGCCCAGCTGGAATATCGAAGAGCTGGTTGAAGAACTGGGCCCGCGGCTGGCAGTGGAGCCTGTCATCGCTGCGGTCCTGGTCGGGCTGGTGCCGCGCGTCGAGGGACTGCGGGTGCTGTTGACGCGGCGCACCGGAGCTTTGCGACTTCATGCGGGTCAGGTCAGTTTTCCCGGCGGCCGGATCGAGCCGGACGATGTCGATGCCTGCGCTGCTGCGATTCGGGAAACCACCGAGGAAGTCGGCATCCTGCCCACGCAGATCCAGCCGCTGGGTTACCTCGATCCACTAGCCACAATCACGGGCTTCCGGGTATTGCCGCTGGTGGCCGTTGTCGCGCCCGATTACATTCCCCACCATGACCCTCGCGAAGTCGACGAAGTGTTCGAGATGCCGTTCGATTTCCTGATGACGCCTTCCAATCTGAAGCGGGTCGGCATCGAGTTTCAGGGACGTCCGCGTTCGGTACTCGAATTCGTTGATCCAGATGGTTCCGGACGACGAATCTGGGGGGTAAGCGCGTCGATCCTGCTCAACCTGCGACACCGACTGGAGACAACAAGATGAGCGGATGGACGACGCTGGTGCCTGCAGAAACACTCGCGATCGCGCTTGGTCGCAACGACCTCGCCGTCGTCGATTGCCGTTTTTCCCTGGTAAATCCGGCTGCTGGCGAGCTTGCCTACCAGCAGGGTCACCTGCCGGGCGCGGTCTACGCCCACCTGGATCGTGACCTGTCCGATCCCAGCAAGCACGGGCAGGGTCGGCATCCCTGGCCCGGCGCCGCCGACTTCACCGAAAAGCTCGGTCGCTGGGGCATCACGCCCAGGCATCAGGTCGTCGTTTATGACGATGGCGACGGGGCATTCGCCGCACGCTTATGGTTCCTGTTGCGCACGCTCGGCCACGAGAAAGTCGCGGTACTCGACGGCGGTTGGGCACGCTGGACGGCGCTCGGACTGCCGGTCGACTCCCGCGTGCCGGTGCCGATGCAGGCGCAATACGGCGCGGAATTCGACCGCAATCGATTGCTGGACGCGGACCAGGTACAGGCGCGGCTGGATGCCGGTGACCTGTTGCTCGATGCGCGCGCCGCCGATCGTTTTCGTGGGGATAACGAGCATATCGACCGGATCGGCGGGCACGTGCCCGGCGCGCGCAATCGACCATACGCCGACAACATGGTCGACAAACGCTTCAAGCCGCCCGTGCAACTGGCCGCGGAGTTCCGGGAGCTGCTCGGAACGCATCCTGGGGAGCAGGTCATCGTGATGTGCGGCAGCGGCGTGACCGCCTGCCATCATCTGCTGGCCATGGAGCGCGCCGGCATCAAGGGCGCGAAGTTGTATACGGGCTCGTGGAGTGGCTGGATCAGCGAGCCATCGCGTGCGATCGCGACTGGTGATGCGGAGCTGGCGCGGGGAACCTCGTAACGCAGTGCAATGCGGGAGTGGCTGTTCTGGCGTTGGCAGGACTGAAATTACTTGCCCAGCCTGGCCACCAGCGCCTGCAATCCCGCCTGCGTATCCGGAGAGAACCAGCCGTCGATGAAGCGGTCCAGCTGGATGCGCTCCGGCTGCAGCGCCGCGACCAGGTCGGCACGCGCCATCGCGCGGGTCTGCAGCATCGGTTGCCGCGGCAACGGCAACAGTTCTTCCAGCCAGATGCGCGCACGCGTGGTCACGTGTTCGATCTCGGCCAGCTCGTCGACCAGGCCGATGGCCAGCGCGCGTTCGCCGTCGACCAGTTCCCCGGACACCAGCAACCGTTCCGCGCGATGTGCGCCGACCACGCGTCGCAGCAATTGCAGGATGCCTTCCGGCGCGGCCAGCCCGACCTGGGTCTCGTTGAGGCCGATCCGGAAGGGGCCGTGCGCCATCACCCGGTAATCGCAGCACAGCGCCAGCACGCAGCCACCTGCCGGAGCGTGTCCGGCAATGGCGGCGACCACCGGCACCGGGGATCGTGCCAATGCCCGCGCAGCTTCGAAGAAACCTTCCCACGCCGCAGTGAGCGCCTGCCGATCATCGCCCAGCGTGAGCAGGTACGGCACATCGAGTCCTGCGGAGAACACCTTCGGCCCGCCCGAGAGCACGATGCCTCGGGCACCGGTATGGATCGCGTCTGCGATGGCCTCCGTCAGGTCGCGACACAGCGCTGGATTCAGCGCATTGACCGGCGCGCGCGCCAGACGCAGTTCATGGATCGGACCGTTTGCGATGTACTCGACCAGGCTGCTCATGAGTGACCTCGGATGACTGCAAGAAGAGGGCGGGTGCGCGGCAACTGGAATCATCTCGGCTCCGCACGATGCGGACAAACCGTGATTCCGACAAAGCCATGATCCCGGCAAAACGCGTCGGTATCATAGTGCGATGAAAACGAATCAAACGCTCGACCGGGGCCTCAAGTCTTGCCTCGCCCTGCTGCTGTGCGTCCTATCGGGCAGCGCTTGCGCCCGCGGGTGTGCGCCGCAATTGCGCGACGGCTGGATCCGCATGCTGCCCGGCGACATGCCGATGATGGCGGGCTTCGGTCGCATCGAAAACCGCTGCCCGACGTCCGTCACCATTGTCGAAACCAGCAGCGCCGCGTTCACGGATACCTCGCTGCATGAAA
>JANMAO010000098.1:0-4006 GCA_031359875.1 Lysobacter sp. | reverse complement strand
CACGGTGCTGTGCATGCTGCCCGACACCGGCGAGCGTTACCTCAGCACGCCGCTGTTCGAAGGCGTCAGCGCCGAAATGTCCGCCGAGGAACTGGAGATTTCGCGCTCGACCCCGGGCTGCCGCTTCGACGCAGCGCCGTCGCCAATGCCTGCGCCTGCGGCTCCGACATCCGGCAGCGCTGTCGCTGCCCCGGCGGCCTCGGCCGAGGTGGAAACCTTCGTCGCGCAGGTGCTGGCCGATCGCGGACAACCGCTGGTGCTGTTTGCGCTGGAGTGGTGCGAGTTCTGCTGGTCGCTGCGCAAACTGTTCGCGCAATGCGCGATTCCGTATCGCTCCGTCGACCTGGACTCAACCGCGTACCAGCGCGACGACCGCGGCGGTCAGATCCGCGCTGTGCTCGCTGCCCGCACCGGCAGCAGGACGATCCCGCAGGTGTTTGTCGGCGGCGAGTTCATCGGCGGTTGCACGGAAACGCTCGACAGCTTCAAGGATGGCCGCCTGCAACGCCTGCTCAACCAGCACGGCGTGCGCTTCGATGAGAGCGTGCGCGTCGATCCCTACTCGCTGTTGCCGACGTGGCTGCATCCGCGTTGATTCACAACGCGTTGATTCACAATCGGAGTCGGGGAAAGACAGGATGGATTGAGCGTAGCGATCCCCATCGAGAGCGTTCACGGAAGTCCGGTTCAACGGACACCCGGTGCGTTTCCTAGGGCCTGCGCAGAACACGTCGCCGCCATGACTTTGCGATGCGCCCGAGCGGCGTATTCCGCGCAATGCTCTTGACGCGCATCCAGTGCATCGGCAGCGTGTCGCCGACGGCAACCTCGACGAGGGTGACGCCGGACGATGCGAGCGCCGCTGTCAGGACCGCCTCGGCATCGCCGCGCAGGCGCACGTGCGCTGCGCCCACGACCGCGGCCAGTGCTGCACAGTCGGGTCCCGGGAATTCCGTGCCGTGGCTGCGGCCGGACGCCGCGAGCTGCTGATCGCGGATCAGGCCGTACGCGCCGTCGACGAACACGATCACGGTCAGGCGCAAACGCTCGCGCACTGCCGTTAACAATTCCAGTCCGGACATCGCCAGGCCGCCATCGCCGATCAGCGCGACGACTGGTCGCGCCGGATCGGCCAGGCAAGCGCCGATCGCCGCGCCGATGCCGAACCCCATCGACTGCAGGTTGGTCGGCGTGATCAGGCCGCGCGGATGCAGCACGCGAAAGTGACGGCGCGCGAGCACCTGGTGCCGGCCGGAATCGGTGACCAGGCAGGACGCGCGCGGCATCGCCCGGCGGAGGGCGGCGAAGAACGCCTCGGGCTTGCCCGATGCGGTGCCATGGATCCGCGGCTCGACCAGCTCCGTGGTCGCCTCCGCGCGCCCTTGCGCGCGCACCTTGGCGATCTCGTCGGCGCTGAAGCCCGGGGCGCGCTGCGCGTGGTGCTCCAGCGCCGCCAATACCGACGCCAGAAACGTGCCCGCATCGGCGCAGATCGCGAGTCGGGCGGGATAGTTCGCGCCGAGCACGCCGGCCGACGCATCGACATGGATCAGTTTTTCGGCGGGGATGCGCAGGCGAAAGCCGTGGCTGCCGTTGTGCGAGAACTTGCATCCGATCGCGAGGACCAGATCGCTCGCATCGATCAGGGTATTCAGGGTGGCTGCACCGTTGCCGCCCAGCTCGAAGCCCAGCGACAGCGGATGATCCTCGGCGACGACACCGCGACCCGAGGTCGTGGTCACGACCAGCGCCGACAGCGTTTCGGCCAGTTGCATCAGCAGCGGCGCGGCCGCGTGGCTGCCTTGCCCGGCGAAGATCACGCAGCGTCTTGCGGTCGCGAGGGCATGGATGGCGGCGTCGACATCACTGCGTCCGGCAAGGGATGCCGGGTCGTCGGACGAAATGTGGTCCGACAACACATTCGGAATGGAGGTCGGCTCGCGCGCCTCGAGCAGCGCTTGCGCGATCTCGACCAGCACCGGCCCGGGCTCGCCCGCCAGCGACTGCGCGTGTGCAGTGGCCAGGACGCCGGCCACATCCCGGGCGTGTTCGATCCGATGGATCGCCTTGACCAGCGGACGCGCCAGCGCCGCCTGGTCGAGCGCCTGCAGCTGGAAGCGCGCGCCGGGCGTTGCTGCGGGCGAGCCGACCAGATGCAGCAGCGCGGCTGAATCCAGCGCGGCCTCGGCGAGTCCGGTCAGCGCCCAGGTGAAGCCGGGTCCGGGAATCGTGACCAGCGCCGCGGCGCGTCCGGAGGCGCGAAAGTAGCCGTTCGCCATCATCGCGGCCGACAGCTCGTGGGTCGCCACCACCGTGCGCAGGGCGCTGGTGCGCAGGGCTTCGTAAAGCGGCACGTTCTGGGTGCCGGGCAGGCCGAACACGCAGTTGACTCCCGCGCGCTGCAACGCATCGCAGATCAGCTCGGCGCCGGACCTGGTCGATCCCGTCGTGATTGACATCGTCATGCGGGTTCCCGCGTTGCGGGCCGCACGATCCGCAACATGCGGCGCTTCATCCGCATCGGTAGCGATGCGGCGAGTTCGCCGATGCGCCACGACACACTGGCCGGTCGCGCCACCATCAGGCTCAGGGCCAGGTCGCCACCGAGTTGACTCTTGAAATGGGTGACCGGATTGAGCGCGGCATCGGTCAGGTCGTTGGCCTGGTAACCAGCGCGGGCGAGGTCCTCGAACACCTGCCAGCGCAGGAAGGCCGACGCGCCGAGCGTCAGGAATTCGGCGTCGGCGGCCGCACACACGCTGTGCGAAACCGGATGCGGCCCAAGCAACACGAGTTGCGAGGCAACGACGCGGCCATCGGGGAGGCGTGCGTGGTAGAGGCGGCACAACTGTTTCGCACGCAACCGGTCGATGAAGACGCGGAAGGCATCGCGCGGCAGGTACACGGGCGCGCGCTTGCGATCATGGGTCTGCACATGCAGGCGATGGAACGCATCGAAATCGTCATCCGCGGTGACGGTCAGGCCCTGCTCCCTGCAGCGTGAGACCAGTCGGCGCAGGTTCTTGTCCATGCGCGCCCACGCCCGCGCCAGGTCGGAAATGTCCACCACGTAGCTGTAACCCGGTTCGGCCGACCAACCCCGCGACTGGAACACGCGCATGTCCGCCAGCGTGCTGCGGCTCTTGATCCGTAGCTGCGCATGGCCCAGCCCGGACAACGCCTGCTCCAGCGCTGCGAGCGTCTGCAATTGCCGGGCGGCGCGATGCGAGGGGTAGGTCGTGTCGTGCGGCAACAGCACGAAGCCGTTGTAGTACAGCAGCAGTCGTGGCGACACGTAGCATCCCAATCGCGACGAGCGCTCGTACAGCGCGATCCCGCCGACGATGTGGGCGTCGCGTTCGGCGACGAGGACGCGGTAGCGCCCGCCCGTCGCCGCGCACAGTGTGTCGAGATAGTCCGGCAACGAATAGATGCTGCCGTCGGGCGAGTTCGCCACCAGTGTCGACCAGTGCGGGTACTCGTCTTCGGCGAGCAGGCGCGTCGTTACCTGTGTGGCCAATCCGTCGCCCCCTTTGCCGTGTAATCACCGGGCCGGCCCGGCATGGCAGGGCGCCCGCGTGTATCCGCCAGCCGTTTCTTGCTGGGGACACTTGCACTCAACGCGATAAGGCGACCAAAGGGGACGGCGGACACGCCGCAACGACTTCGGCCGGCTGCCGGAAATCGGCGGGCCGGTTAACGAGACGGCGCCCGAAGGCGCCGTCTGGTCAATCCATCATGGAGCGTTCGTGCCTCACCTGCAGGATTTCAAATCGCGGGTTTGGAGGAACGCTGCCACGCTTTCCTTACTTCTTCTTCGCCTTGGACTTTTCCATCTCGCCCTTCTCCATCTCGCCCTTCTCCTTCTTCTCCATGGCGCCACTCTCCATTTCGCCCCTTTCCATCTTGGCCTTCATTTCAGCCTTGTCCGCGACCTTTTCCTTGGCCTGGGCTTTGGGGGTTTCGATCTCGGTACGGACGATCTTGCCGGTCTTGGCGTCCACCT
>JANMAO010000088.1:0-3132 GCA_031359875.1 Lysobacter sp. | reverse complement strand
GACAAAGACAGGTCCGAAGGGCCGATGTAGATCGCGTCGAGCCCTTCGACCGAGAGGATCTCGTCGAGATTGTCGAGCGCTTGCGCGGTTTCGATCATCGCGAACGCGACCACCGTGTCGTTCGCATGCTGCGGGTAGTCGGCGCCGCCGTACAGCAGCGCGCGCACCGGGCCGAAGCTGCGCGTGCCGCGCGGCGCGTAGTGGGTGTACGCGACCAGCCGCTGGGCCTCTTCGCGGGTGCTGATCATCGGGCAGATGACGCCGTAGGCACCGGCGTCGAGCGCCTTCATCAGCGCGCTCGGTTCGAGCCACGGCACCCGCACCACCGGCACGGTGTCGGTGGTCGAGATGGCCTGCAGCATCGGGACCATCGCCTGGTAGTCGATGACGCCGTGCTGCAGGTCGATGGTCAGCGTGTCCCAGCCCTGGTGGGCCATGGTCTCGGCAGAGAAGCTGTTGGCAATGGCGAGCCAGCCGTTGACGGCGGCGCCGCCCGACTTCCAGATCGTGCGCAGGCGGTTTTCTCTCATGGGGTGGTCTCCTTGTCGTCGATCATGCGCCGTTCGGCGGTCTGGTCCGCTGCGCGATCCACGATGAACCGCACCGCTTGGCGGTCGATGGCCGTGCCGCTGACGGGTACGGGGTGAGGCCCGTTGTCGGAACGATTCTGACCGTCATCGTTGCGCGGACAAAATCGTTGGTGCACGGGCACGTCCGCAGCTGCATTGACAAAATCTGCGAACACTTCGGGCTACTAACACAGCACCTCGCGCCTGCTTGCCCAATGTAACCAAATGCGCTCTATCATCCCTTTGATTTCGGTAGGACACGAGGGAGCGCGAAATGTCGGAGAACACGAGACGCCGATTGCGCTGGGTCCTCACTGCGGCCTGCGCCGTGCTCATGACGCACGCTTGGTCAGTCCACGCCACTGAACCGTTGACCAAGCATGAGCGCGTGCCTGCAAAGCTCGAAGCCAAGGCGGTGGCACGCCAGGTGTACGAGAAGGCGAGTGCCTCCGTCGTGGTGGTCGAGTCCACCGGCCAGGGAGGGTCGCTGCAAGGGAGCGGCGTTGCAATCCTCAACGGCTGCGCGATGGCGTCGGATACCAAAAAATGCATGCCGTCATCAACCTGGGTCGTCACGAACGCGCATGTGGTGCAGTCCGCCAACGAGGTACGCGTGATCGCCGGGGGTGACGCGGTCACAGGCGAGGTCAAGTACCGTGACAAGGATACGGACATTGCCTTCGTGTTCGCCGACGGTTTAGTGGTGCCAAAGGCCGATGTCTCCGAGAAAATTGCATCCTTGTCGCCGGGCGATCCCGTGTATGCGATTGGCGCGCCTCGGGGGCTGGAACGGACCATTACGGAGGGTATCGTGTCCGCAGTCCGAGAATCACCGTCCAGGAAACTGATCCAGACATCTGCGGCGATTTCCCCAGGCAGCAGCGGTGGCGGCCTCTTTGACGCCCAAGGCAATCTGATCGGCGTCACCACCTTCAAGATTGCCGGCGGCGAAGGTCTGAATTTCGCCGTCTCCGCAGTGGACCTGCACGGATTGATGACTGCGCGGCTCGCGGCCGATCTAGCCAGAATCATGTCCAACTCCGGGAACGATGAGCGCTTGAACGACGGGTTCGTCAGATGGCTGTATGCCACGCGCGGGGCAAGCGGCTCGCGGATGTCGGATGAGTACATGGAAGAAAACAGCCGCAGTCCGGAAAACCTGCCTGGACTGTCGACGTACTCGCGCGCGGTGGTTGCGAAGTATCTGGCGGAAAACGGCGACGTCCCTGCCACCACCGAGCAATCCACCCAACCTGCGCAGCCCACGCAACCGGCGACAAAGGTGTCGGTTCTGCATCTGTTATGCGAATTCACGGTCACTCGTGCCAGTGAGACCAGAAAGCTATCGTTCACTGTCGATCTGACCCGCAAGACGGCCAATGGACACCCGGCTGAAATCACAGACGCCTCGATCCGTTGGGTGGGCGGTGGCGGTACCACGATCGCGATCGACCGTTACACCGGCACCGCACGCGTCATTGGCAATGGCGGAGGCGTTGTCCCGGGGATTTGCTCAAAGAGCGAAGGCCGGGCCTTCTAGTGCAGTGATGAACATCACATGCCAGCAACGGTGTTCCTTGGATCTACATTTACCGATTTGGAGCGGCATCGCTCTCTGGTCCGTGATGCAATTACGCGGCTAGGGCAGAACTCCAAGGCCATGGAGTTCTTTGGAGCATTGCCTGATACGCCAAAAGAAGAATGCCTACGCCTAGTCAGGAGTGCCAATGCCTACGTGGGCTTCTTCGGAATGCGCTACGGCCAAGTCGATGAGGGCACAGGCAAGTCGCTGACCCAACTCGAGTATGAAGAAGCTCAGGCCATTCGCCTCCCGAGCCTCATCTACATGATGGATGAAAACGTCCATCCGGTATTGCCTAAGCACGTAGATACCGGCACTGCCGCAGAGAAGCTGCGTGAGCTAAAAGAAAGGCTCAAGCAACGCCATGTTGTAAATTTCTTCTCCTCTCCGGAAGACCTAGCATCGAGGGTCACACAAGACCTAGTTCGTCTTCTTGGCGCAATTGCCGCCGCGCCTACCGCACAAGTACTCTCTCAGCTTGCCGCAAATTCCATACAACGCCATCCACTCACACCGCCGCGCTTTGAGTTCCTTCGGGCAAAGGTCACACACTTGTTCCCCCGCGACGTTCCAGATGCGATCCTGAGGGAGGCTTTAGAGTTACTCCTCGGCGGAGACAAAATGGCAGCGTCATTCGTACTCAGCCGTGGCACGCCGATGCCCCTCGATGAAGCGGTCGACGGCTTGATGGGTGTCGACAACGTACTCGCCGATATCCTAAGCCGCCACCAAGATGCTTAGGCAGCGTCGAGTGATGTCTAATTCATTCAAGCCGAAGCCGCTTCGCGGCTCGGATTAATTCAGGCGATGGACTCTTGAGGGAACTTAAGTTGTTGCTGCGTCTCGGACCGTTTCGGTTCTCTCATGGGGGTCTCCCCCGAAGGGAACGGTGGGGTCTCGATGTTGAAGCGCTCGGCGCCCCGGGACTGAACCGGACGTCCGACCGGGAACGTTGTACCGCATCGCGGTGGCGCGCGGCGT
>JANMAO010000037.1:0-18093 GCA_031359875.1 Lysobacter sp. | reverse complement strand
GCGATCGTCAGCAGCGCCGCAGGATGCGTGCGCAAGAGCACAAGCGCGACGATGCCGGCGAAAGCGGGAGCGAACCACATGGTGCGCACGCTCGCCGACAGGCCACTGCCGAGGGTGCGCTCGACTTCGCTGGACGGACTCCATTGCAGCAGGTGGCGACGTGACACTCCGATTCGCCAAAGCGTTCGAGCAATCGCATCGAGACTGAAATACATCTCGTAAGGCAGGCACGCCAGACCGATCAGCGCACGCGAAAAATTCAGCGCGCCAGCGGTTCCAACCTGGCCCAGGTGTCCGCGCAGTGGCATCTCGGCTGGCTTGCCAAGCAAGTCCATCAGCACGGCAAGCAACGGCGGAACGAAGAGAATTGCTGCCACCCAGGAGGTCCATGCGAGCGGTTGCGGAGACAACAGCCAACCGAGCACGATCAACGCAATCATCGCCGTCGGCACCAGGCTGCGCCGCAGGTTGTCCAGCACCTTGCCGCGCGACAGCCAGGACAGCGGATTGCGTTCGCGCCTCATGTCCGGTCGGGGAACGGTGGGCAGCAGCCACGGCAGCAGCTGCCAGTCACCCCGAATCCAGCGGTGCCGTCGCTTGACATCCAACGCGTATCGCGCCGGGTAATCTTCGTTGAGCTGGACGTCGCTCACCAGGCCGGCACGTGCGTAGCAACCCTCCAGGAGATCGTGGCTGAGGATTCGATTTTCCGGGAAGCGCCCGTGGAGAGCGCGATCAAATGCATCGACGTCGTAGATGCCTTTACCGACGAACGAACCCTCGCCGAACAGGTCCTGGTAAACATCGGAAACCGCGCGCGTGTATGGGTCGATACCCGGCTCGCTGCCGTACAGGCGCGCATACCAGGAGCGGCGTTGCCCGTTCATGCTGGCGCCGACTCGCGGCTGCAGGATCCCGTAGCCGCGGATGACGCGGTTTGAGTCGTCGTCAAACCGGGCTCGGTTGAGCGGATGCGCCAAGGTACCTACCAGCGCACGCGCCGCATCGCGAGGCAATTGGGTATCGGTATCCAGGGTGATCACGTAACGGATGGCAGCCAGCGCCTGTGGGTTACCTGCAATCCGGACGAAGGCATCCCGCGCCCCGCCTCGCAGGAATGCGTTCAGTGCCGCCAGCTTGCCGCGCTTGCGTTCGTAACCCATCCAGACCTGTTCGCCTGCGCTCCATTGCCGCGATCGATGGAACAGGAAAAAGATATCGCCACGCCCATGCGCATAAAGGACATTCAGCGCGTCGATCTCTTTCTCTGCTGCATCCAGCAACGCCGCATCCTGCGGCTGTACCGCGGCATCGGCATCGAAGAAATCGGTGAGCAGGGCGAAGTGCAGATTGGCATCGCGGTTGGCGAGGAAACGCACTTCCAACGCCTCGGCCAGCGTCGCCACCGTTGTCGCGTCGCCAAACATGGTCGGGATCACCACCAGCGTTCGCGCCGAATCCGGAATGCCCTCGGAAAAATCCAGGCGCGGCAGCGTACTGGGCTTCGCGAGCAGGGTGGCGGTCCAGTTCACCAGCACGATGCCCAACTCGCTGAAGGCGACCAAGCACAACAGGCCGACCAGCCACATCATCTTGTACGCGGCCAACACCGGTAACGCCCCGGAGACAAGCCCGTAGCTGCAGATCACCACGATCAACCCGATCGGTATCAGATAGGCAGCTAGTGGCAAGCGCCTGCCCCATTGGCCCAGCGTTGCCAGCAGGACATGGCGCGGTGCCAATGCCTGTTGCAGTGCCTCCAGTCCGTCGTCGATCAGGTAGTAGCCAACGTGGGCCTGGATGTCGTCGTTTCCGGCGATCGTGGCGCGTGCGTGTGCGAGTTGCACGACCTTGCCTGCAACGTCCGCCTCGTCGAGTCGGTTGCGTCGCGCGATGTGCTCGACCATATGCCGATACCGATCGCGGGTCGCGAAGTCCATCGACGCGTACGTCCCACTCGGGTCCTCGCACAGACGCGCCTCGACCAGGCTTCCGGCCTCGACGAACTCGCGCCAATCCATCATCGCCAGGAAACGGATGCTGCCGATGCTGTTGCTGATCGATACCTGGTCGGCCGCTTGCTGTTGGTTCTCCGCCTGCACCATCTGCTCGATGGTGTGACCGGCCTCCCCCAGCCACTGCTCGATCCAGTTCAGCGGCAGCGCCAGGGTCGAACTTTGTCCCTGGATCCGACGCGCGAGTTCAGCGACGAAGGGGCTCGACATGGGCGGCCCGGAGCGCACCATGTCGGCGAGTACCAGCACCAGGCTTTTCGGGTCGGATTCGGCTACGTCGGTCAGGCGATCGGCCCAGACTTCGGCGATGGCCCGATCGGTCCGGTGGACAATCACGCGGGCGCTGACTCGCCGCAGGTTTTCGATCAAGGCCAGCCGCAGCATGATCGGAATTGCCCACAACTCGCCCAGCCGCAGCGGCGTCACGCTTTGGTAGGCGGACACGAAGCGCCCCAGGCTTTCGGCGTCCACGCGACCATCGCCATGCGAGATAGCGCTGAGGGCAATATCGTAGACCCGGGGAAATCCGCTGGAAGGGCCTGACGTCAATCGCGGCAGTTGGCGGCTGTAGCCTTCCGGCAGATGCCGCTGCGCGATGCGGATCTGTTCCTCGATCAGGTAAAAGTTGTCGAGCAACCACTCGGCCGCTGGGGTCAGTTGCCGCTGGGCTTGAACCGCGGTTTCGAGCATGGCACCGGCACGGTCGAGCACGCGCCGATTGTCCAGAAGACGATCCAGCAATCGGTCCGGCGCCGGCTTCAGACTGACTTGATGCGCACGCGCCAGCACCCTACCCTGCCGTTCCATCTGCTCGGCGCTGAGCAGCGACGCGCGTAGCGGCGATTCGTCCGCGTGCTTTTCGCTCGACGCACTCCCTCGCGCGAGCGCGCGTACCCAGGATCGTACGAACGCCTTGATGCTTGGCATCTAAAGTGGAAACCTGCGGCAGGTGGAAAGTAATGATGTCATTGCGGCAACTATTGGATTGTGAACGTGGCACGGCACCGTATCGGATTGGCACATACTTGCAACGGGTTCGAAAGCCCGGCTGGCAGCCATCCTTAGCTCGCGATCCGCACCACATGGGGACCTGGAGCCAGCCGTTCCATACTCGACCATCGAACCGCACTATGGAGATTCATGGGCACACAGATCAGTCCGCTTGCAGGCAAGCCTGCCTCGTCCGCGCCTCTGGTGGATGTCGGCCAGTTGGTCGACGCCTATTACAGCGTGAAGCCAGATTGGCAGCAGCCATCGCAACGGGTGGCTTTTGGCACCTCGGGACACCGCGGCTCATCGCTTGCGGGCAGTTTCAACGAGGACCACATCCTTGCGATCAGCCAGGCCGTGGCCGACTACCGCAAGCAGGAAAAAATCGACGGGCCGATGTTCCTTGGAATCGATACACACGCTTTGTCGGGCCCGGCATTGCAAACCGCGCTCGAGGTACTGGCGGCAAATGACGTGGAGGTACGCATCGCTGCCAACGGCGAATTCACGCCAACGCCTGCGATCTCGCACGCGATTCTCGTCCATAACCGAGGTCGAGTAAGTGGCCTGGCCGACGGCATCGTGATCACGCCTTCTCACAATCCGCCCGAGGACGGCGGTTTCAAGTACAACCCGCCGAACGGTGGTCCCGCCGATACGACTGTGACTGCCTGGATACAGGAGCGTGCCAACGCTTTGCTCAGGTCGGGGTTGAAAGATGTCAGGCGCCTGACGCTTGAGCAGGCGCGGAGCCGCTCGACCACGCAGGAGCACGATTTCATGGGCGCCTATGTCGGCGATCTGGGCAACGTCGTGGACTTTGACGTGATTCGCAGCGCCGGCATTCGCATCGGCGTGGATCCACTGGGCGGTGCCGGCGTGCACTATTGGGCGCGTATCGCTGCGGACTACAAGATCAACCTGGACGTGGTGAGCGAGCAAGTGGACCCCCAGTTCGGCTTCATGACGCGGGATTGGGACGGCAGGATCCGCATGGATCCATCATCCAGCTACGCGATGCAGCGACTTGTATCGATGAAGGATAGCTACGACATCGCTTTTGCCTGCGATACCGATCACGATCGGCACGGCGTGGTTGCGCCAGGTGTCGGGCTCATGTCCCCCAACCACTATTTGAGCGTCCTAATTGACTATCTATATCAGCACCGCCCACTGTGGGCAGCGAACGCCGCCGTAGGCAAGACCATCGTCAGCAGTGCGATGATCGATCGCGTCACCGGAAGACTCGGTCGCAAGCTGTTTGAAGTGCCGGTCGGCTTCAAATGGTTCGCCGATGGTTTGTTCGATGGTTCACTGGGGCTGGGTTGCGAGGAAAGTGCCGGGGCCTCATTCCTGCGCCGCGACGGAACGGTGTGGACCACGGACAAGGACGGCCTCGTGTCGGCGCTTTTGTCCGCCGAGATCACCGCACGCCGGGGACACAACCCCGGGGCGTTGTATCGCAATCTGACCGGGGAATTCGGTGCGATGTTTGCCGATCGGATCGAAGCCAAGGCCGACGCAGGGCAGAAAAAGCTCTTGTCGCAACTCTCACTCGCGCAAGTTACCGGCACGGACCTCGCCGGAGAGCGGATCGACAGGATCCTCGACAAAGCCCCCGGAAACGACGCGCCTATCGGTGGCATCAAGGTGATCACGGCGGGCGGCTGGTTCGCCGCACGGCCCTCCGGGACGGAGGACATCTACAAGATCTACGCCGAAAGCTTTCGCGATGGTGATCACTTGCAACGGATGTTAGGCGAGGCCCAGACCATCGTCGACGCGGCGCTCCAGGGCAGATGACCACCAACCCCACTATCTGCTCCCATCCGAGGCTGCCCATGCGCGCATTGCTCGCCGCCCTCGCACTTGCGCTTGGCGTTGCCGGGCCACCGCAGGCACGTAGCGTCGCGATCCCGTCGGCTCCTCTTCCATCCAGTGGCGTCATAGGCGTCGAGGATACGTACCTCTCCCCGAAGTTCTGGATTGCGCGCTTGCCGCATCCCGATCGCGTGCTGATGCGCTCCGCGGCGATTGACGCGCAAAACGCGAACATGATGCGGATCGATGCGTCGATGCATGCATTGGGCGCGTTGCCATCGACATTGACCGGCGAACTGGTCGCTGGCTGGATCCAGCACTTGGCGCGTCGGCCCGAAGCGCAGCTGTTCGATACCGCCGGTCTCCCGATCACGGCCGCCACGCTCGACAAGATCATCGCCAACCGCAACCTTGCCGCGATTCCAGCAACGCAGGACGCACGTTACGGACTGGTCGTGCGCCGCGCCGCACTGCGCAGCTTCCCGACCGATCTGCGCGTTTTCGACAGCGTCGGCGATACCGACATCGACCGATTCCAGGAGACCGCGTTGTTTCCGGGGACGGCGGTGGTGATCGCGCATGGGAGCGGCGATGGCGAATGGTGGTTCGTGCTCAGCCCGCGTTACGCCGCATGGGTGAGAAAGCAGGCCATCGCGGAAGGCACAAAAGACGCAGTGTTCGGATATGTTGACAAGAAACCATTTCGCCTCGTGACCGGCGCAAAGGTGCGAACGGTGTTCACGCCAGAAGCGCCGCGCGTCTCGGATTTTCAGCTCGACATGGGTGTGCGCGCTCCGCTTGCATTGTCGCCTGTGGATCAGCCGGTCAACGGCCAACATCCTTACAGCTCCTGGACGATCGAACTGCCCGTGCGCAACGACGACGGCTCGCTCGCAATCACGCCCGCCCTGTTGCCGAAAAGCGCAGACAGCACCGCCGGCAGCCTGCCGCTGACCCGCGCCAACATCATCCGTCAGGCGTTCAAGTTTCTCGGCGAGCGCTACGGTTGGGGCCATGATTACGATGGCCGCGACTGCAGCGGCTTCGTGTCCGATGTGTACCAAAGCATGGGCGTGCTGCTGCCACGCAATACCGGTGACCAGGCCGCAAGCCCGGCCTTGAAACGCGTGCACTTCGAAAAGACCGATGACCGCAGTAAACGCATGACCGCCTTGAAGGCGCTGCGCGTCGGCGACCTGATCTATCTTCCCGGACACGTGATGCTGGTAATCGGACGCATCGGCAACGCGCCCTACGTGATCCATGACATCCACGACGGAAAATATCTCGACGCAGCTGGTCAGCTGCGTTCAATGCATCTGAATGCGGTTTCGGTGACACCGCTGATGCCGCTGCGCTTCGACGCCCGGCAAAGCTTCATCGACCGCATCACCGATATCATCCGCATCGATCGCAGCGCCGGATCCGGAGGATCGCCATGAAAACCGTCCAGCAGACGATGTGGTTGCTCACCCTGGTGGCAGGGGGACTCACGCTGCCAGGCTGCGCGCATTGGGCAGCGTCCGCACCTGAAGCCAGCCACTGGCAGCAGGCGCAGCAGCTGGTGCTGGTGATCACGCCCGATTGGAATTCGGATCAGGGCACGCTGCGGCAATACGAGCGCAGTGGTGCGCAGTGGCGTGAAACAGCTCATGCGCAGCCAGTGATGATCGGCCGTTCCGGTGCAGCATGGGGCCTCGGATTACATGCGCCGCGGCATCGTGGGCCGCAGAAGCGCGAGGGGGACGGACGCAGTCCGGCTGGCGTGTTCGTGATCGGCGAGGCGTTCGGTTACGCGCCGACGGCGATGACTGCCCTGCCGTACGCCTCGATGCAGGCGTCCAGTTACTGCGTCGACGTCAGCGGTTCGCCGTTGTACAACCGGATCGTCGATGCGCAGATTGTTGGTGCCGATGCCGTCGCCAAGGCGACGGAGCCGATGCGCCGCGACCTGCACGCCGATGGCGACCAACGGTATCGTCTCGGTTTCGTCATCGAGCACAACACGCAAGCGCGGCCGATGTCGGGAAGTTGCATCTTCGCGCATCTGTGGAAGTCGCCAGCGGACGCCACCAGCGGCTGCACGGCAATGGCTCCAGACACGATGGATCAGGTGCTGGCGTGGTTGCGGCCCGACCAGTACCCGGTCTTTGTCCTGTTACCGATACGCGAATACACGCGCTTGCGAGACGCCTGGCGATTGCCGGCTATCGCCACCCACCCGTGATACCCATTGCCCACGTGGAAGCCGCTTGTCTCACGTTGCACTCATTGCTCGCGCGACCAGCCTGACCCGCCCCTCCGGAAAGCAGCAGTCTGCACATGCGCAAAGATCGCAGTCGTCGGCTGCCAGCTCCATGTGTCGATTGCAATCTCGGGTTGCGCAACGCGGATCACGTTGAAGGCATTTGACGCTTCGCGACCGCGCGTCGAGCTCGCCGTGCCCGCCTGTACCACCAGCGCCGAGTGGGACTCGATTCTGTAACGATCCGCGGTGCTGCTGGCATGCGTCTGGTGCATGTGTCCGGACAGGAACAAGTCCACACCGCAAGCGGCAAACGCTCGCATCGCCATCGACGCGCGACCGACAATATCGGCTTCTTCGCCGTGCTGCGGAAGATCGAACGGATGATGAGTGACGACGACCCGCAGGATCGAGTCGTCCAGTCCAGCGAAGCGCTTGGCGACGAGTGCCACCTGGTCTTCGTTGATTCGGCCGCCCTTGAAGGTCAACGAACGCGCCGTGTTGATGCCGACAATCGCGATTTTGTCGTCCTGGTAGAACGGCGCGGACTCCGCCGTGATGTGGCGACGGAAACGTCGCAATGGTGCGGCAAAGCGACGCACTACATCATAGAGCGGCACGTCGTGGTTGCCGGGAACCACGATCTGCGGTGTCGGCAATCGATCGAGGAATGCGCGCGCCTCCCGGAACTGGCTGTTGCGCGCGCGCTGGGTCAGGTCACCTGACACGGCGATCACATCCGGGCACGCGGCGGCAACGGCCGCGACGAGAGGATCGAGCAAGGCGTGATCCACGCGGCCGAAATGCAGGTCCGACAGATGCACGATCGTACGCATCAGCCCTTCGTCCTTGCCGCGACGTCGTCGTTGCGCGGCGCCATTACACGCAGTGCCCTGGGACGGATGCGGTAGCGCACCGGTGACTCCATGTTCGTGACTTCGCCGTCCGTCGCTACCTCGATACGCTTGCCTTGCGCTTCGACGCGGAAGTCGACTGCTTCGAAGGCATCGAAGTCACGTGCATGCGAGCCAATCCCGAATACCGAACGGATGCCGAGCCAGAGCAGCCCGAATCCATTTTTTGGACGCAGCACGTAAAGCGACAGGACTCCCGCGTTCAGGCAGGTGCGTTTGCCGATGCCGAACCCTTCGAGCACGTAGCAATTGTTGCCGACAAAAATGAAGGGAGTTCTACGCGCAAGCTCCTTGCCATCCACGCAGACCACGGCGTTGAAGCTGCTCGGGTCGCGTAACGCGCGCACCGTCGCCCGCACCAACGCCGGCCATTTACCCAGGCCCAGATGCTTCTGCGCCTGTTCCCGGTCGCTGACGATCCGCGGATACAACCCCATGCTGGAGTTGTTGAGGAAGGTCTTGCCGTTGACCTCGCCTGCGTCCACGGCAATGCAATGGCCTTCGGCGATGATGCGCACCGCATCGGCGAGTTCAAACGGAATACCGAGATCGCGCGCAAAATGATTGAGCGTTCCCAACGGCAGCACACCCAGCATGGTGTCGCTGTCGAGCAGTTCTGCAGCCACTGCATTGATCGTGCCGTCGCCTCCGCCCGCCACCACCAGCGACGCGCCTTCGGTGATGGCTTGCTGGACAACCCTGGCGATGTCCTGTCCGGCCTGCAGGACGGTCACCCTGGCCTGCAGGCCATGTGCGCGGAACGCCGCTTCAATGCTTTCTGCGTTTTCCCCCTCGCCGTGCGGACCTGATTTTGCATTGACGATGACTGTGATTTCAGCCGTCATGTTGATCTCGAAATGAGATGGAAACGTCCTGCATGGCTAACGTGTCGCGACACGTTTGCGTGCCGTCGGCACCTTCCCGGCGCGCTCCGGGCAATCCTGGCAATCCAGTCGCGCGGCATCCAGCAGTGCTGGCATCTTCTCGGCCAGGAAATCGATGAACACCCGCACCGCCGGCAACAGCCCGCGGCGTGAAGCGAAAACGGCATGGAAAATTCCCTGCGGCAGCCGCCATTGCGGCAATACCACTTCCAGCACGCCATCACGCACCTGCTGCGCGCATAACGTCTCTGGCAGCAGCGTGATGCCGACGCCCTGCTCGGCGAGCGAGCGCAGCATCGGGAAATCGAACCCGGACACCCGCGGCTTCAACTCGACGCGACGCACTTCGCCGTCGGGTCCGTGCAGCTCCCAACGTTGACGCACTTCGTCCTCGTTGATGCTGAGTGTGACGTGCTCGGCAAGCTGTTCCGGATCGGTGGGCCGGCCCA
Source organism: Lysobacter sp. (assembly GCA_031359875.1). Taxonomy (GTDB): domain Bacteria; phylum Pseudomonadota; class Gammaproteobacteria; order Xanthomonadales; family Xanthomonadaceae; genus Cognatiluteimonas. Next base: position 8,775 of record JANMAO010000037.1, on the reverse strand, counting down.
TTCCATTCAGGTATTTCGGACTGGCGACCAGCAACTCCTGGATCTGGCCGAAGCTGCGCATCACCAACCCACCATCGTCGTCGAGCTTGGTACGCACGCGCATGGCGACGTCGAAGCCTTCGTTGATCAGGTCGACGCGGCGATTGCTGACATGCAGCTGCAGGCGGACCTGCGGATAACGCGCCAGGAATTCCGGCAGCAGCATGGGCATTTGCTGCTGCGCCAGCCCCACGGGGATGCTGACGCGTACAACGCCACGCGGCTCCGCAGTGAGGTGATCGACGACTTCGCGCGCGGCCTGCGCCTCGGTCAGCATCGTCGTCGCATGCCGATAGACGCTATTGCCGACATCGGTCACCGCGAAGCGGCGCGTCGAGCGCTGCAGCAAGCGCACGCCCATGTCGCTTTCAAGCTGGGTGATGCGCCGACTCAGCCGCGACTTGGGAATGCCCAGCGCGCGCTCCGCGGCGGCAAAACCGCCGTGATCGACGACCATCGCGAAATAGTAGAGATCGTTGAGGTCCTGCATCCGTCGCCTCCCAGCCATAGTTCCATATTCGGAACGATATGTGGCATTTGACTATCTTTATCCCATGTAAGCAACGGTACATGTTGGCGCTGTCGCGGCAACCTGCCGCATCCGAACCGGGCCATCCCCCATGAAACTGCTGCATGCCGACTCAAGCATTCTCGACCAGAATTCCGCCAGCCGCGAACTCAGCGCCGCGATCGTCGCGCGCTGGCAGGAGGCGGTGCCGGGCCTGCGGATCACTTATCGCGACCTCGATGCCACCCCGCTGCCGCACCTGAGCGGCGGATCGCTGACCCAGGCCAATGCGGCGGAAGCGGCGCAAGCCGGGCGTGCCATGCAGGAATTCCTGGATGCCGACGTGGTCGGGGTCGGCGCGCCGATGTATAACTTCGGCATCCCCTCGACCCTGAAGGCTTGGATCGACCGCCTCGCCGTGGCCGGCAAGACGTTCCACTACACCGAAACCGGGCCGCAGGGCCTGCTGGCCGGCAAGCAGGTGATCATCGCCAGCAGCCGCGGCGGCTTCCACCAGGACAGTGGTGCCGATTTCCAGGAAACCTATCTGCGCCACATTTTCGGCTTCTTCGGGATCACCGAGGTCGAGGTTGTCCGCGCCGAAGGCCTGGCAGTGTCGCCGCAGCATCGGACCGACGGCCTCGCCGCCGCACATGCGTCGATCCGGACACCATTGGCCGCAGCGGCGTAAACCCTCCCCACGCAAAGGCCCGTGCAAATGGGCCTTTGCGTTGCGATTGTCGGCGGGTCAAGCGATACGTTCGGCGCCGCCCATGTAGGGTCGCAGCGCCTCGGGCACGGTGATCGAGCCGTCGGCATTCTGGTAGTTCTCCATCACTGCGATCAACGCGCGCCCGACCGCGACGCCAGAACCGTTCAATGTGTGCACCAGCTCCGGCTTGCCGCTCGCCGGATTGCGCCAGCGCGCCTGCATCCGGCGGGCCTGGAAGTCGCCGCAGTTGGAACATGAGGAAATCTCGCGATAGCTATCCTGCGATGGCAGCCAGACCTCGAGGTCGAAGGTCTTGACCGCAGCAAACCCCATGTCGCCGGTGCAGAGCAGCACACGTCGGTACGGCAACCCCAGGCGCTCGAGCACGACCTCGGCGCTGCGGGTCATGCGTTCGTGTTCGGCTTCACCATCTTCCGGCTTTGCGATCGAGACCAGCTCGACCTTCTCGAACTGGTGTTGGCGGATCATGCCGCGGGTGTCGCGACCATGGCTGCCGGCCTCGGCCCGGAAACACAGCGAATGCGCGGTCATGCGTAACGGCAATCTGTCGGCATCCAGGATCTCGTCGCGGACGATGTTGGTCAGCGGCACTTCCGAGGTCGGGATCAGATAGCGTTTATTTGAAGCTTGCTTCCCGGCGGACGCGCCCTCGCCCACTTCAGTGGCGAACAAATCCTCTTCGAACTTCGGCAGCTGCCCGGTCCCACGCATTGACTCGGCATTCACCAGCAACGGCACATTGGTTTCCTCGTACCCATGTTCCCCGGTGTGCAGGTCGAGCATGAACTGCGCCAGCGCGCGATGCAGCCGCGCCAATTGCCCACGCAGAACGGTGAAACGCGCGCCGGACAATTTCGCCGCGACGTCGCCATCGAGCCAGCCGTTGCGCGCGCCCAGCTCGACATGATCCTTGACCGCGAAATCGAACGCGCGTGGCGTGCCCCAGCGATGCTGCTCGACATTGCCGCTCTCATCGCTGCCCTGCGGCACCGAGGCATCCGGCAGGTTGGGAAGACCGAGCGCGATCGCCTCGATTTGTGCGCGGATGGCATCCAGCCGAACTTCGCTGGCCTTGAGTTCGTCGCCGAAACCGGCGACCTCGGCCATTAGCGCAGCCACATCCTCTCCTTTCGACTTGGCTTGCCCGATCGCCTTGCTGCGTGTGTTGCGCAGGTTCTGCAACTCCTGGGTGCGCACCTGCAACTGCTTTCGCTCGGACTCCAAAGTCTCCAATGCGGCGACGTCGAGGTCGAAACCACGCGTTTCGCGCAGGCTTGCGGCGAGTTCGGCAGGCTGGGAACGGAGCAGTGCGGGATCGAGCATGGATAAGCCGGCAGCAGGCGGAAGCGCGAATTATCGCGTGTTTGAGCCGCCGGATGCCGTGCAAGAATGCAGGCATCCCGCTCCGGAAACGCTGATGTCCACCATTCCCCCGCCCAACGACAATCCTGATCACGCTGAAAACAACCGTCCCGCGGCCCATCGCGTCGCAGGCTGGCGCCCGTCGCGTCGCACCCTGCTGCTCGCCGGGCTGGCATTCGGGATCGGACTGCTGCTGTTTGCACTGCTGTGGTGGCGCGACCGCGGCAATGATTTCTATCACGCCGAGGGCACACCGCAAGCCGCCGAAGGCCGGCAGTTCGAGCCGTTGCCGGCGCCGCTTCCGGCCGGCGAATCTCCGGGCAATGCGAGCGGCATGGGTGAGCCGGATTCCGGGGCCGGAATCCCTGCGCCTCGCGTGGTGGAGGCCCCACCGGCACCGCCGCCGCCGCGGCCACCCACCCCGCCGACGGCTAACGGCATGCCCTTGGCACCGGGCAGCACGCCGGTGCCGTTCGAGTCGCCGGCACCGGACTATCCGCCTGACGCGCTTCGCAACGGCGAGTCGGGGACGGTGCTGCTGCGTCTGCATGTCGGTCCGGATGGCGTGCCCTATGCGGTCGACCTGGTGCAAAGCAGCCGCTCGCGTTCGCTGGACCGGGCCGCGAGCGATACGGTCAAACGCTGGCGCTTCCATCCGGCACAACGTGATGGCCAACCGGTCGCGGGCGAGGTGCAGGTTCCGATCGTGTTCAACGCTGACCGTTGATTGCGTGGCACCGATGGGTTTGGTCGATGACGTCGATACGTCCTGAACTCGGCCTGTGATTCGCGATCAGCCCCCGCGCAGCCCGAACCCGACCTGACGCGCCAGCGCATCGAATCCGGGGAACGATGTCGCCACGTTGGCGACGTCGCCGATGCGCACGTCGCGCTGGGCGCATTGCGCCGCAACGGCGAATGCCATCGCCACGCGATGATCGCCGTGGCTGTCCACGGTCCCACCCTGTACGCGGCCGCCATGGATCGTCGCACCGTCAGGTGTTTCCTCGACATCGATCCCGAGTGCGCGCAATCCGATCGCCATCGTGGAAATGCGGTCGGATTCCTTGACTCGCAATTCCGCTGCACCCCGAATCATCGTCTTGCCTTGCGCGCACGCCGCTGCGACAAACAGCACCGGGAACTCGTCGATCATGTCGGCAACGTGTTCCACCGGCAGTGCGATACCGTGCAACGGAGCATGCCGTGCGACGAGATCGACGACCATTTCACCGCCCTGTTCTCCCACGTCCGCTTCGGTGATGTCGGCACCCATCGCCCGCAATGCAGCCAGCAGGCCGGTGCGACGCGGGTTCATGCCGACACGCCGCAAGCGCAGTTCCGATCCAGGCACCAGGGTTGCCGCAACCAGGAAAAACGCCGCCGACGAGAAATCCGCAGGCACCACGACATCAGTCGCACGCAGGCGCTGGCCGCCGCGCAGATGCGCGCGTCCGGGCGCGAAGGCGATGTCGATACCAAACGAACGCAGCATGCGCTCGCTGTAGTCGCGGGTCGGATGTGGCTCACGGATGCGGGTATCGCCGTCGGCATACAACCCCGCAAGCAGCAATGCCGATTTCACCTGCGCACTCGCGACCGGCGAGGTGTAGTCGATACCGCGTAGCCGCTGGCCACCGGCGATGCGCAATGGTGGCAGGCCATCATCGGAATCGATGCGCGCACCCATCAGCGCGAGCGGATCGATCACGCGACGCATGGGCCGCTTCGACAACGAGGCATCGCCGACCAGAACGCTGCCGAAGCGCTGTCCGGCAAGCACCCCTGCAAGCAAGCGCATCGCGGTGCCGGCATTGCCGCAATCCAGTGGCGTGTCCGCCGCCTGCAAGCCCTCGATGCCAACACCGTGAACGATGCGCACGCCGGATTCCGGTGCCTCGATGCGTACGCCGAGTTGCGCAAACACCGCTGCGGTCGCGCGCGTGTCCTCGCCCTCAAGGAACCCTTCGATCCGCGATACGCCGTCGGCGATCGCGGCCAGCATGATCGCGCGATGCGAGATCGACTTGTCCCCGGGTATCGCGATCGTGCCTAGCAACGGCACTCCCCGCGTTGCGATCCAGTCGCGCTGGTCGGTCATCCGTGGCGCTGTTGGAAGCTCTGCATGAACCCGGCCAACGCTTGCACACCGGCCTCCGGCATCGCGTTATAGATCGAGGCGCGCATGCCGCCGAGCGCGCGATGGCCCTTGAGCGAGATCAGGCCAGCGGCGGTGGATTCGTCGAGGAATGCCTTGTCCAGTGCCGGGTCGAGCAGGAAGAACGGTACGTTCATGCGCGAGCGCACCGCCGGGTCGACTTCATTGCGATAGAAGCCGCCAGAACCATCGATCGTCGCGTACAGCAGCGACGATTTGCGCGCATTGCGACGCGCGAACTCGGCGACGCCCCCTTCGGCCAGCATCCATTTCACCGTCAGCCCGAGCATGTACCAGTTCCAGGTCGGCGGCGTGTTGAGCATCGACTCGCCTTTTTCATGCGCACGATAGTCGAGGATTTCCGCGCGCGGCTGGCCTGCACGTTCGAGCAGGTCACGACGCACGATCACTACGCTGATGCCGACCGGGCCGAGGTTCTTCTGAGCACCGCCGTAGATCACACCGAACTGCGAAACATCGAGCGGCTCGGAGGCAATGCTGGAACTGAAATCGGCAAACAGCGGCACGTCGTCGCCGACATCGGGAAGCTGGCGGAATTCGACACCATGGATGGTTTCGTTGGCGGTGATGTGCACATACGCTGCACCGTGCGTCAGCTGCCAGGCATCCCGCGCAGGAATGCTGCGAAATCCATCGGCCTCGCTGCTGGAAGCGACGTTCGCGGCGACGTACGGCTTGACCTGCTTGATCGCGGTCTTGCCCCAATGTCCCGTCAGTATGTAATCGACCGCCTGCCCGGGTGCCGCGAAGTTGAGTGCGAGCAACGCCTGCTGCGTGGTAGCGCCGCCACCCAGGAACAGCACCGCATAGTTGTCGGGAATCGACAGCAGCGTGCGCAGATCGGCTTCAGCTTCGGCTGCGACCTGCATGAATTCGGGGCCGCGGTGGCTGAGCTCGACAATCGAGGCACCGACGCCGTGCCAGTCCAGCATTTCGTCCCGGGCCTGGCGCAATACCGCTTCGGGAAGGGTCGCCGGTCCAGCGGCGAAGTTGTAGGCACGTGACATCGGGCATCCTCGCTGACCTTCAATGGCCGGGGCTAGTATGCCGCAGCGCCGCGGTGGCGTGAGTGATCAGACTGCATCTGCGCATCCCGGATTCGGCACGCAGACAACCGCCAGACGCTGCCGCCAAATCAGCTGGAAACGCCGAACAACAGCAATGCGCTGAGCGCGCCCGCGATCAGCAATGCTGCCAGCAGCAACCACGGCAAACGTCGCGCCGACTGGCCGATCGATTGCGCCGAACCTGCCATTCCGTCGGATCCGTTGCCCAGCGCCGACAGCAATCCGTCATGAGTTGCGGCGTGCGCCGGCGCCTCGAGCACGAAACGGTTGTGCGCATCGAACACGATCTGGTCGCCCGCATTGATCACCGCATCGCGCACCAACTCACCATTCACCATGCTGCCTTCGGCCGAACCGAGATCGCGCAACACAACCGTGTCGCCGTGCAATTCAATGCGTGCATGTCGCTCGGGGAATGCGGCATCGTCGATGCGGACATCGGCCTCGGCGCTACATCCGACCAGCAGCGGACGCCCGAGGGTGAAGCTGCGGCCGTGATAACGACCGCCGACGCCGCGCAGGACCACGCGCGGATCGAACACGGCATCCATTGGGGCGTTGCCGAGCCGCATTGGCACCGCCGGTACCGATTTGCCCGACACCAGCAGCATCTCGACGCCATCGACGTAGACCGCATCACCGATCCGCAACATTGCCATGCGACGAACCGGGCGGCCGTTGACGTGCACACCACCAGCCGCCTCGTCCACTGTCATCCACACGCCACGGCGGTCGACGCAGAAGCGCACCAGCGCCTGCGCATCCTCGACGGCAGCGATAGCTCCATCCCCAATGGCACTGCGACCTATGGCGTGCACCCCTGCGCCGAGCGGAACCTCGGCGACGTCGGTACCTGGGAATCGCAGTTTGGTCTCGTCCACGCCGGCAATCTAGCAGAACCATGCTTGCCCATGCGCTGGCGGGTAGCGGCGCGCGATGCTTGGATCGCACCCCTGGCGCCCGCACAATGCACCCGCGTCGTCAGCGCATCGCCACACACACAAGGAGCCGCGCATGTCCAGTATCGAAATTCGCCATGCCCATTCGCTGCCGCCGGCCAAGGCGCGCAAGGCGGTCGAGGACTTTGCCGCCAAGCTCAACGAGCGTTTCGGCGTGGATTCCCACTGGGAGGGCGACGTGCTGCACTTCAAGCGCTCCGGCGTCGACGGCCATATCACGCTACAACCCGGGGAACTGCACGTGAGCGCCAAGCTCGGCTTGCTGTTCACCGCGATGAAAGGCTCGATCGAGAAGGAAATGCGGCGCGTCCTCGACGAACGCTTCAGCTAACCGGACCGGCTGCTGCGGTTTGACCCGCCGACACGTGCCGGGATGCACAGCCGAGGGCGGGTTTGGACTATCCTTCCGCCTCGCATGAAAGGCCGGGAGAGTGGGACGTGAGTGGATGGGCTGGCTGGTTGATCCCGATTGCATGCTTCCTGCTGATTGGCGTCTCGGCGTCGCTGTACCTGCATCGGATCCGCCTGCCGCGTGAAGAGTCTGCCGCAGGTGTCGCTGCACTGGCCGGAATGCGCTGGCGCGATTTCATTCATCTTGTCCTGGATGCGCTGATCCGGCGTGGCTACGAGCGTGTCTTCGAGCCGCAAGCGGCCGGGGAAGAAGGTGATTACGTGCTCGAACGCGATGGCCAGCGCTTCCTGTTGTCCTCCAAACATGGCGCCGCCTACGTCCTGGGCTCGACCGCGATCGCAGAATTCGCCAACGTGATCCGGATGCGCGGCGTGGCCGGCGGCCTGCTGGTTACGCCAGGCCAGTTCGCACCGGAAGCACGTCCATTGGCACGGGCGCAGCGGATCGAATTACTCGATGGCCCTGCCCTGTGGCCCGAGTTGCGGCCACTGCTATCGGAAACGCAACGCGCGGTAGTGTCAGCCCCTTCGCAGGCGCGCGCGCGCCGCCAGACAATCCTCGCCTGGAGTGGTGCCCTCGTGGTCGGCGCAGCGGTGTTCGTGCTCAGTCATCGCGAAGACAACATCGAGTCGCCGGCAACCATTGCTCCGTCCAGGGTCCATGCGTCGACGCCGGTGATGGCGCCAGCCAGGAAGGCGTCAGAAAGCGTGGTCTCCGCCACCCGCCAGCCGGAAGACGATGCCGCATCGCTGCTAAGACATAGAGCGGAAGTCGCCGCCATGATCTCCACCCTCCCCGGCATCGATCGGGCCATCTGGGAAACCCAATCGACACTCCTGGTCCATCTGCTGGATGACCAGACCGATCCGCTCCCCATGATCTGCCCGCAGCTGGAACGCTACGAAGCCTTGGCCGCGACGCGACTGCAGCTGCAACCGCCGCAGGGCAGCGTGCGGCCGGTACGTTTCGTGCAGTGCCGGGCGTATTGAAGGCGGCACGCTCTGACGGTTGCCCGGTAAGCGCGCATTTCCCGCGGCATTTTGGCAATCCGGCTTGTCCGCCTCCGGGCCAGCCCTTAGACTACGCGGCCGGCATTCATTGAAAAAATGCGGGCGGTTAGCTCAGCGGTAGAGCATTGCCTTCACACGGCAAGGGTCGCAGGTTCGAACCCTGCACCGCCCACCAATAGAATCACTGACTTAGATAGATCGGACAGTCTGCAGAAACGGTCAGTACGGAAAATATACGGAAAACCGCCCCGTTTTTCTAACGCGCTTACCTATCCCGAATGGGGCTAGTCTTCCTTGGCCAATCTTGGGGGAGAGAGTGCGATGGATCGTAGATGGGGGATATTGAGTTTGCTGCTGCTGGCAGGGCCTGCCAGTGCAGGAATTGACACCGCGTCCGAAGCTGATGTTTGCTCGGCTTACGCAGCCACCATCCTGCTCGGCCACAACCTGCGAACGGGAATGTTCCACACGGTCTCGCAAGCCGAACTAGAGCAGGCCATTAAGGC
>JANMAO010000030.1:0-19279 GCA_031359875.1 Lysobacter sp. | reverse complement strand
TCTTCTCCATGGCGCCACTCTCCATTTCGCCCCTTTCCATCTTGGCCTTCATTTCAGCCTTGTCCGCGACCTTTTCCTTGGCCTGGGCTTTGGGGGTTTCGATCTCGGTACGGACGATCTTGCCGGTCTTGGCGTCCACCTGGATCTCGTTGATGTTGGCCGACTTAGGCGTGGCGATGTCGAACGACCACACCAGCGCGCCGCGCTCATTCTCCAACTCCGCACTCTTGACCGTGCCCGTCGGCACCTTGGCCAGTGCGATCTTTTCCGCTGCGGCCTGGGTGATCTTCGCCTGTGCCATCAGCGATGCCTGGCTGGGCTCTGCAGCCTGCGAAATATTGACGACGCCAAGCGAGGCGCCCAGGACAGCTGCGATAGCGAGAGTGTTTCGGATAGTCATGGAATCTCCTTGGTGCGTGGGGTTTGGACTTCGTACAACGGCTGGAGTGTGTGCACCGGATCATTAACCGGGCCCGACGAAGCGATGGGCCCGCCTGCGTCCATTCATCATCTTGAATGTGGATTCACATTGCAGCGAAGCGGCTTGCTTTCGAAGCCGGTGACGCTCCGCGCCTTGCAGTGCGTGTTGGCCCGCAACAAGTAGCGCGCTTGCCTAGGCGGCTTGTCCGAGGCTGGCGGTATCGATCACGAAGCGATAGCGCACGTCGCCCTTGAGCATGCGCGTGTAGGCAGCGTTGATCTGGGCGATGTCGATCACCTCGACGTCGGAGGCGATGCCGTGCGCGGCGCAGAAGTCGAGCATTTCCTGGGTCTCGCGGATGCCGCCGATCAGCGAACCCACCAGCTGGCGCCGGCGCATGATCAACGCCCCTGCGGCCACGGGCGCCGGTGTGGCCGGTACGCCGAGCAGGATCATGGTGCCGCCGACCTTCAGCAGTCCGAGGTAGGCGTTGTAATCGTGCGGGGCGGAGACGCTGTCGACGATGAAGTCGAAGTGCCCGGTCAGGCGTTCGAAGGTATCGGTGTTGCCGGTGGCCGCGAATTCGTGCGCACCCAGTCCCAATGCATCGGCGCGCTTGTTTTCAGAAGTGCTGAGCACGGTGACCTTCGCGCCCATCGCCACTGCGAATTTCACCGCCATGTGGCCGAGCCCGCCCAGTCCGATCACGGCCACTTCGTCACCGGCCTTGACGCCATGACGCTTGAGCGGCGAGTAGGTGGTGATGCCGGCGCACAGCAACGGCGCCGCGCGCTCGAGCGGAATGCCGTCGGGGATCCGCAGCACGTAATCCTGGTTGACCGCGATCCGCGTCGAATAGCCGCCGTAGGTCGGCGCGCCGCCATCGCGTTCGCGCGAGTTGTAGGTGGCGGTCATGCCGGCGTCGCAGTACTGCTCCTCACCGGCGCGGCATTGCGGGCACACCCGGCAGGAATCGACGAAACAGCCGACGCCGACCATGTCGCCGGGCTTGAAGCGTTCGACGCCGTCGCCGACACGCGCGACGCGACCGACGATTTCGTGTCCGGGCACCATCGGAAAGATCGAACCGCCCCACTCGTCGCGCGCCTGGTGGATGTCGCTGTGGCACACCCCGCAATAGAGGATGTCGATGAGCATCTCGTCCTTGTGCGGCTCGCGGCGTTCGATGCTGAAAGGTGCGAGCGGCGAGCTTGCGCTGGCCGCGGCGTAGACGGGCGTGGTGGGCATCGGCGAACTCCAGCGGCGGCGAAGCGCGACCTTACCCGGTGCGTTGTTAATGCCGGATCGCGACCGGCGACCGATTGTTTGCAGGCGACGGGTTGACGACGCGCGCGGGCGTCGCCATGTCGGGGGCATCCCATCCGGAGCACGCCATGAACACTGTCCTGATCACCGGCGCCAACCGCGGCATCGGCCTGGCCCTGGCCCAGCAGTTCACGGCGCGTGGCGATCAAGTCGTCGGGGTCTGCCGCCATGGCAGCGATGCGCTGGCGACGACCGGGGCGCGCATGGAGGCGGGCATCGATGTCACCGACGACGCGGCGCTCGCCGCGCTGGCGCAGCGCCTGCACGATGTGCGTATCGACACGCTGGTGCTCAACGCCGGCATCCTGGCGCGCGAGAAGCTGGGCACGATCGACGCCGCGGGTTTCGACAGCATGCGTCGCCAGTTCGAGGTCAACGCGCTCGGGCCGTTGCGCGTGGCGCAGTGGCTGCGCGACTGCCTCGCCGAAGGTGCCAAGGTCGGCATCATCACCAGCCGCATGGGTTCGGTCGCCGACAACGGTTCGGGTGGTGCGTACGGCTATCGTGCGTCGAAAGCGGCGGTCAACGTGATCGGGAAGTCACTGGCGGTGGACCTCAAGCCGCGCGGCATCGCGGTGTTCCTGCTGCACCCGGGCTATGTCGCGACCGACATGGTCGGCGGTACCGGCGACGTCACCCCGGCGCAGGCCGCCACGCAACTGATCGAGCGCCTGGACACGCTGGACCTGGCCGAGACCGGCACGTTCTGGCATGCAAACGGGACGCCCTTGCCGTGGTGACGAGGGCGATGTAAGCAGCAAGCTCGTTGGTTGCGCCCGACACGCGGCGCGGCGGGCGCGCGCAATGACTGAGCACTTCGCGAACCCGCTCACCGCTGCGGATGTTTCACTCATCGGTCCGCGCGTTCACGACGCTCTGGAACAGGCGCATGTGCAGATGAGCTCGCCCGCGTATTCACGAATCGCAGATAACAGAATAGTCAGGTTACGAGGCGTATCGTGTGCTGGCACTACGACGCAATGTCGTAGTCGCTACTCAGAAGCGTCCGCTACATTCCACGCAATGAGCATCGTGAGCGGCTCCGGCCGCCTGCGTTCCGCGCATCCCTGCGGAACGCCAATCAGAGGAACATTTCCTATGAGCACCATGAGCAAGACACCCGGCAATACCACACCCCAGGGCGCCAAGAACCTCGTCGAAACGGCCGCTGCCAATGGCTCGTTCAACATCCTGAGCAAAGTGCTGCGCCAGGCCGAATTGGATGACACGCTGCGCGGCGCCGGCCCGTTCACGCTGTTCGCGCCCACCGATGCAGCGTTCGCCAAGTTGCCACCCGGCAAACTGGATGAGTTGATGCGGGCCGAAAACAAGGATGAGTTGGTTTCGATCCTCACCTATCACATGGTCCCCGGTCGCTCCACCACGGCGGAGGTGGGCAAGCTGAACACAGCCAAGACCATCAACGGCAAGTTGGCGCCAATTGCGCTCAAGGGCACCAAGGTCACCTTCGATGGCGCCGAAGTCGTGGCGCCGGACATCCTGTCCAGCAACGGCGTGCTGCACGGCATCGACAGGGTCAACATCCCGACCAAGCACTGACGTGACACATGCATGGATGCATCCGAACGGTGGGGCGCAAGCCCCGCCGTTTTTTGTTTGTCCCTGTAACGCAAGCACTCGACTTTATTGATCCGGGCAATGACGCTTATGCTTGCTTGCGACTCCTTGCGATGGAAGCCCCGATGTCGACGCGCCCCGTTCCTGACAACGCCAAGCTCGACCGTATCGTCGCCGAGGCCCGGCGCAATGCCGAGCAACGCGACAAGGGCTATCGCGAGCGCGCGCTGAAGATGTATCCGTGGATCTGTGGCCGCTGCACGCGTGAGTTCACCCGCGCCAACCTGCAGGAGTTGACGGTCCACCACCGCAACCACGACCACGATGACAACCCGGCCGATGGCAGCAACTGGGAGTTGCTGTGCGTGTACTGCCACGACAACGAACACTCGCGCCATATCGACCATACCGGCGTCAGCGCGACGTCCGCCGAGGACGCCCCCACCGCGGCCACCGGCAATCCCTTCGCCCAGCTCAGGGGACTGCTCAAGCGCGATGGTTAAGCCGCACGTCGGGAAAAGGGCGGTTCGTTGATTCCCCTTCAGAGGGCTTGCTTTCAAACTGCTCGCTTTGAGAGTGCTTGCTTTGAAAGTGCTCGCTCTGAAAGTGCTTGCTTTCGCAACGGCGAGGTCTAGCATTCGGCCCATGGACGCCACCACCGAACAACGCCGCTATCGCCGCGTGAATGTGCTGGATGCGGTTGTCGTCACGCCCAACGGGCATGGCCATGACACCCATGTGCTCGACGTCTCCGCCGGCGGTGCCCGCGTGGCCCTGCCCGCGGACTGGACGCCGATCACCGGCGCGGCACTGAAAGTTCTTTTCCTGCCGGATGCCGACATGCCCATCGTGCTGCAGGCGCATGTCACGCGCGTGACCACCGATCACCTGGGGGTGGCGTTTGGCGCCGCGCAGGAAGCCGATGTCCGGCAGTTGCTCTACATGCTGGGCAAGTCGGAGTAGTCGCCAACCACCATCGCCGACACCCCGCAGGCAGGCGCGCTGTCGGGGGGTGGAGCGCGAACCGGATTCGAGCACACGCGTAGGTCGATCAGGGCTGTGGCACACCGACGCTGCGCCTTGCGCCCCTCGGCTACCATCAGGGCACGGATCCTCAGGAGCTGCGTCATGTCTTCCTTCGGCTGGTACACCATCGGCGCGTTGTTGCTGATCAGTGGCGTTGCGTATGCCATGTATCTTGCCGGCGCGCCGATCCACTGGATCGTCGTGGTCGTGCTGATCGCCACCGGGATCCGCGTGATGCTGGGCGTAAGCAAGACCAAGCGCCGGGATCCGCCGCCCGAGTGATCGCGCGTTGTCCCCATCAACCAAAAGGAAGCCGGCATGCCGCTGCCTATCTTGAAACCGTCCCGTGCATGGTGGCTGGCAATGCTGCTGGTCCTGGGGGCGGACGCCAGCGCGCGAGCGCCCGCACCTGAAGCCGCGACCTTCATCGTTGTTCGCCATGCCGAGCAGGTCGTCGACGACAGCCGCGACCCGCCCTTGAGCAAGCGCGGCGTCGCCCGTGCCAAGGCGCTGGCGCGACGGCTGGCGGGCGCGCCGCTGGTGGCTGCCTATGCGACGCCGCTCCGACGCTCCCGACAGACCGCGCAACCGGCAGCGGCCCGGCACCACATTGCGGTGACCGCCTACGACCCGGCGATGCCGCCTGCCGATTTTGTTGCGGGCCTGCGTGCACGCCATGCCCGCGGCACGGTGCTGGTGGTCGGCCACAGCAACACGGTGCCGGAAATCGTCGCGGGGCTATGCAGCTGTCGCATCCGGGCGCTGGGCGAGGACGACTACGACGCGATCTACACCATTCGTATCGGCCGCGATGGCCGTGGGGTGCTGGACGTGGGACGCCAAGCCACCGGTCCGGTCGCAGCCCCTTGAGCGCGAGCAGTTAGTCATCGTCCGGAGAGCGCGGCACAAAAAACTGCGCCCCGACATTACGGCCGGGGCGCAGTGGTCCAATCATGTCGCGAGCAACGCGGTGCGATCAACGCGGTGCGATCAACGCGCCGGCTTGATCTTGAACTGGCCGATATCGACGCCAAGGTTCACGCCTTCGCCGGCGCCGGCCAGGGCCAGCGACACCGGGCCCTTGGTCAGCACCTGCGCTTCGCCGGACTTGGCGATGCCGGCATTGGCGCTGGCCTGCGCATAGCCACCCAGCACTTCGCGGATGTTGTGCACGTCGGTGAAGCGGCCGGTGCCGTGGTCGATATGCCACTTGCCCGCGGTCAGGCCGACGGCCTTCGCGCTGAGCAGCACTGGCATCGATTGGCCGTTGTTGCAGGTGACAACGCCGCGGCCGGAAGTGTGTTTATAGACCAGCGACCAGCCAGTCAGGCTGTACTTGAGCTTGCAGTCGATGTCGCGGTCGGCGGCCTGGGCTTGAGGGGCGGCGGCGGCACCCAGGGCGCAGGCAAGGATGGCGAGCAGCGGGAGCGATTTCATGTTCATGGGTGGACTCCTGTGGATGGGGGACGCCGATAGTCTCCACGTTCCGCCTGAACGTCCGGGCGGCGATTGCGCCTCCCTGCGCACCATGTTCAGGGACCGCTGGGAAAGGTCATGGGGTAGTGAACGTACCCGCGCCCGCGCGCAGTCCAGCCTACTCGTGCACCTGGTATTGGCCGCGTCCGGCATCCTTCGCCTGGTAAAGGGCCTGGTCGGCGTGCCGCAACAGCTGCGTGCTGGAGTTCGAGCTGGGATCGCGCAATGCGATCCCGATGCTCAGGGACACGGGGTGGTTCACGTCGAGCACGCGGACTGGCGTGCGCATCGCCGCGCAGATCTTGTCGGCGACAAGACAAGCCTGGTCGCGATCGTGGATGTCCTGCAGCACGACCACGAACTCGTCGCCGGCCAGGCGTGCCACCAGGTCGGTCGTGCGGACGATCTCCAGCAGGCGCCGTGCCAGTTCCTGCAGCACGAGGTCACCACCGTGATGGCCAAGGGTGTCGTTGATGGCCTTGAAATGATCGACGTCGATGAACAGCAATGCCAGCAGGTCGCCACGCTGTTCACTGCGCGCGATGGCTTCCTGCAGCCAGTCGTCGAAGCGCAGGCGGTTGGCCAAGCCGGTGAGGCTGTCCGATTGCGCTAGTCGCACCAACTGGGCCTCGGCCTGTTTCTGCAGGGTGATGTCGTAGCCAACGCCCAGGAAGCCGGTGAGGTCGCCGGCGTCATCGGTGATGGCGGTGACCGACAGGCGCACCGGGAAGCGCCCGCCATGCTTGGTGATGTAGGTCCAGTCGTTCTCGTCGGCTTGGCCCATGCGCGCCTTGGCGACGAAGACCTCGAAGCCCGGCTCAATGCAATGGCCGAGCTCTCGGGACAACACTTCGGCACGCGCCTCGACTTCGTCCTTGTCGTGGATCAGTTGCGGCGTGTGCTTGCCGACCAACTCTTCGCGCGCATACCCGAGCTTGTCGGCGACACCGGCGTTGATGGTGCGGATCATGCCCGCGGTATCGGTCGAGATCATCGTGAAATTGGCGCTGTCGAGGATTGCCTGTTGCCAGTCGCTGGTTTCGGTCAGCGCGCGTTGCTCCTTGCGCAGGTGCCGGATCGCCGCCGCGCTCCACCAGACCAGGGTGGAGAACATGGCCACGTTGCTCAAGACGAACAGCGCGAGGCTAAAGCTGGGCCCGTAGAAGCCGGTGTTCTGGCCCTGCAGCACCAGCCAGCCGAGAAATGGCGGTATCACGACCGCCGCCGGCAGCAAGCGGCGGGTCAGGAGCCCGACCGCATCGGCGCTCAGGAAGCGGCCGACGAAGACCGACGCGGGGCGCCAGCGCCACCCCCACGCTGGCCAGCACGAACAGGATCGCCGTATGCAGGGCCATCGCCGCCGCCGCGGAAATCCGGTACAGCACTTCGACGTCGTACAGATAGCCGAGGATCGCCAGAAACGCATTGGCGGCAATGCCCAGGGCGAGCCAGTTGCTCGGGCGCAGGCCACGCGGGCTCTCGACATCCAACAAACCCAAGGCCGCCACGAGCAGGACGAAGTCGACCGCCGTCATCACCGCCATCCGCCCCGGAATGCTCCCGGACGGATCGGTAACGAGCATCTGATCGATGCCCGGGGTCCAGCCGAAGGCATACTCGAGCAGGGTCAGCAGCGCGATCGCGCCCGCCAGGCCTGCGCAGCCGTTGGCCAGGAGCCGCGGCACGCGCGACCCGAGCGGACTGACCCGCAACCACAAGCTGGCGCCGCACAGGACAAAGCCGGCCGCCGCGTTGGCCCGCATGGGGACCAGGTCCGGCCGGAAGGTCTTCAACAGGTCGATGTCCTGCGCCCAGCCCCAGAGCACCAGCAATCCCGCGCCCATCACCGTGAGGCCGATCCATCCGGCGACACGCATCGCGCGCGCCTCAGTCGGGGGATTCAGGGACACCCCCCGGGCTGCGCGGTCGGCGAGGCCGGGCGCATCGCGCGCGCTGGATCCCGATGCGATGCGGGGCCAGACCACCTCCGCACCCGCCAGCTGGGGAGGAGGCTGTTGCGGATCCAGGGGACTTTCTGGACGTGTCATCTGCCGACCATCATGCGCCGCATACGGGTGCAGCGGTTGGGCGTGTCTTGCTGCAACGGGTCTGCCCGGCGCGCCGTCGGGGGCGTGGCACCAAGCAGGGTTCAGCAATCGGGGAAGTGAGGCGGTTCATTTCGCGCGATGGCAAATGATTCGCGTCACTATGCGGCTGTTCCCATTGCCGCTTGCTGTCTGAATGGCCTTCCCCGATCCCGAATTCGACCCCGACGACAACTTCGCCAACGGCTTCCAATCCGCAGCGGATGAGCTCGATGACGACGCCACGGTCGAGGCGCTCGTCTGGCAGTTGTTGCTGCTGATCAACCCCGGCGACGAGGACGCGGCGCTGCAGCAGTTCACGGTCTACCAGGACACCGTGGCCGACGGTGGCGCGGACGATGTCGAACCGGTCTGGCTGCTCAAGGACGCGATCGACTGGAAGTCCGGCTTCCATGTCGACGACGCCGATCCCGCCACCTGCATCGACGCCATCACCGAGCTCGCCGCGCGCTGGAACCTGCGCATCGACTGGGGCGTGGAGGACGTGGGCGATGACGACTTCCTCGCCAACGCCGACGTCGCGTCGCTGCTCGGCGTCGCCTTCGACCGCTTGCGCGAGCATGGCTACACGCTGTGGACATGGGACACCGGCACCGATGCCACTGCCGGCTGGATCACGCTCGCGCGGGATGACGAAGCGATGCGGGTCGTGGCCGGTGAACTGGGGATCGATGTGCGGACGGCCGCGGCGTAGCGAGCCCCGGCCGATGCGATAATTGGCGCAGTCAGTGCTGTTGGCCTCCGCCTCTGCGGATCCGAACCCGCCGGAGTCCACGCCGCATGACCCCAGTCCTCGGACACGCCATGCAGACGCCTGACCTGACTCTCGATGAAAGCGTCCGCCTGCAGACCCTGCGTGCGCTCAACATGCTGGACACCTCGCACGAGGAGCGTTTCGACCGACTGACGCGCCTGGCGAAGCGATTGTTCGGGGTGCCGATCGCATTGGTCAGTCTGGTCGATGTCGACCGGCAATGGTTCAAGTCATGCGTGGGCCTGCCGGTCCGCGAGACCTCACGCGATATTTCGTTTTGCGGCCATGCGATCCTGGGCACCGACATCATGCTCGTCCGTGACGCGCTCGCCGATCCGCGTTTCAGCGACAACCCGATGGTGACCGGCGCGCCCGGCATCCGTTTCTACGCCGGGTGTCCGCTCACGATGGCGAACGGAAGCCGGGTGGGGACGCTGTGCCTGATCGACGTTGTCCCCCGCGACCTGTCCGAAGAGGATCGCGAACTGTTGCGCGACCTAGCGCGCATGGCCGAGCAGGAGCTTGCTGCGGTGCATCTGGCTACGATGGATGCGTTGACCGGCCTGTCGAACCGCCGTGGCTTCGAGGCGCTGGCGCAGCACGCGTTGGACGTTTGCGCACGGATGCGAAAGCCGGCGACATTCCTGTTCTTCGATCTCAACGGGTTCAAGCAGATCAACGATGCGCTTGGCCACGCCGAAGGCGACCGCGTGCTGAAGGAATTCGCGGACCTGCTGCGCAGGGCTTTTCGCGAGAGCGATGTCATCGGCCGGTTGGGGGGCGATGAATTCGCGGCGGTGCTGATCGACTCGGATGCAACCGCGACGCTCGACGCGATGCAGCGCTTGCGACGCGATGTCGACGTGCACAATCGCGCCGCGGCGCGCGAACATGACGTGTGCTACAGCGTCGGGGAGATCGCCTTCGACCCGCCGCGGCATGGCGCAATCGGCGCGTTGCTGGAGGACGCCGATGCCGCCATGTACGTCAACAAGCGGTCGCGGGCCGCCGCGGAACGGCAGTAGGCGCGACCGCCAAGAAAAAGCAGGGTCAGCTTCCCTTGCTGGCGCCGGGGGGCGGCGTAGGCGCCAGATGGCCTGAGCGCAACGAATTTCGCGTTGGCGTGTATGCCTTGCAAAGGGTGGGACGGTCGGCGGAATCCGGGGAATCGATGCCATGAAACAGTGCGCAGTCGCCATTTTCGTATTGCTTTGGCTCGCCCCGACGATGGTGTTCGCGCAAGCGAATGCGGATGCTGGGGAGCATGACGTGCCATGGACGCCCAACGCGGCGACGCTGCAGTTCGTCTATTGCCGCAGCATGGACGTCGACTGGCGAAAGCTCGCCACCACGGAAGTCTTCGAGGCGACGCTGCCGCCCGCCCACGATGTGACCCAGCATCAGGCATTGAGCCGCTATGCGGTTGATTTCGGGGCCAGCGTCGTCGCCGCGGATGCAGGTGCGGATGACAGGCCGCTGTGCATCGCCAGCGACACCCGCGTCGACGCGGCCGAAAGCCGCCGCGACTACCGGAACGCGTTTGCGTTTGCGCGCATCAAGACGATCGACATGGCGTGGATGCCCGGGCAAACGCCGCTTGTGGTGCCGGCAACCGCCGCAGTGGCGACCCCGGTGGCCACTGCCGTCGCAACCATGGGAGGCGTGGTGGAGGATGCCGAACCCGGCTTCTGGCGCCGGATCAGCGACAGCAAGCGCATCGAAGACTTCGACGATTATCTCGTCGCTTATCCGCAGGGGCGTCATGCCGCCATTGCGCATCTCGAGGCGAAGCGCTTGCGCCAAGAGCTGCTCCCGCCGCGCGTGGTCGCAAACGGTCCGGTCATAGCCATGGCAATGAAGGACGCTGCCGCGAAGCACTTGCCCCAAGAGGTTGCCCCGCCGCGCGTGACGCCCAGCGATCCCGTTATCGCCATGGCAACGAAGGATGCCGCGAAGCGCGTGCCCCAGGAGATTGCCCCGCCGCGCGTGACGCCCAGCGATCCCGTCGTCGCCATGGCAACGAATGACGCTGCCGCGCAGCGCTTGCTCCGGGAAGTTGCCTCGCCGCGCGCGGCACCCAGCGAGCCCGTTATCGCCATGGCAACGAAGGATGCCGCGAAGGACATGCCCCAGGAGATTGCCCCGCCGCGCGTGACGCCCAGCGAGCCCATTGTCGCCATGGCAACGAAGAACGATGTCGCGAAGCACATGCCCCAGGAAGTTGCCTCGCCGCGCGCGGCGCCCAGCGAGCCCGTTATCGCCATGGCAACGAAGGATGTCGCGAAGCACTTGCCCAAGGAGATTGCCCCGCCGCGCGTGACGCCCAGCGGTCCCGTCGTCGCCATGGCAGTGAGGAACGCTGCCGCGAAGCCCCTGCCCCAGGAAGTTGCCCCGCTGCGCGTGACGCCCGGCGAGCCAGGTGTCACCTTGCCAGCGAAGGACGAGGCAGCAGCCCTGGCACAGCCGGGCGACGCGGCGCTCGCCAAACGCATCGCCACCGAACCGTTCTTCCAGGTTCCGGTCGGCAGCGGCGCCATTGCCATGCGCTCGGGTAGCCACATCGTCAACGAGACCGTGTCGGTGGCCTCACGCATCACGGCGCGACGCGTGGCAGGCGGCAACCTGTGCCAGCTCGACTACAACAGCGACGCGGGCGCCAGCGCGACCTTCAAGACCAAGGCTGCGGGCGTGACCTGGGCGGGCTTGATCCCGCTGCAGCTGGCCAGCCAGATCAACAGCCCGTACGCCCTCATCAGCGGCACCAATCGCACGCTCACGATCGATACCGCCGAAGGACAACCGTTCCCGCTGGTCGAAGGCCACACGTTCGCGTACAGCTACACCCAGAGCAATGTCGACGACGCCATCGGCACCACCACGATGACGCTCGCGCAGGACTGCAAGGTCGGCGCCACCGGGCCGGCCAGTGCCACGATTCCGGGCATGGCCGGTGCCCAGACCGAAGTGCACTGCCGGATGCGTTTTGGTAACCCCGCGATTCCGCCGCAGGATTCGGTCATGCACTGGTACAGCGCGGTCGGGTGTTTCGTGCAGGATCCCGCGCGCTAGTTTCACAGCCAGCGCGGCGGCGGTCTGGATGCGATCTCCAGTTAACCGGCCCCTCACCGCTGCCGGCGTAGGCTCCACGCACCTACCGCACGGAGTCACCGCATGAACCGCAATCTCCACCATACGATCCTGTTTTCGATGCTGGGCGGCCTCGCCCTGACCACCAGCGCCTGGGCCCATGGCGACACCAAGCATGGTGATGGCATGCATGGCGACGGCATGCGTGGTGAAGGCATGTTCGCGCAGATGGACAGCAACCACGACGGCCGCATCTCGGCGCAGGAGCACGCTGCCGGCGCGCAGGCGATGTTCACGCGGATGGACGCCAACCACGACGGCAAGCTCAGCGCCGACGAGATGGCCGCCGGCCACAAGATGATGATGCAGGGCGGCCATGACAAGGACGGCATGGATCATCACGGCATGCATGGCGACGACATGCACGGCGACGGCATGCATGCCGACATGATGGCGCGGATGGACAGCAACCATGACGGCGTGCTGACCGCGGCCGAGCACGCCGCCGCCGCGCAGGCGATGTTCACGCGCATGGACAGCAACCACGACGGCAAGGTCACCAGCGCCGAAATGGAAGCCGCCCACAAGATGATGCGCGGCGACCACGACGGCGACGAGCACGACATGAAGAAGGGCGGCGAGCACGGCCACGACATGCACAAGGGCATGGGTGACATGCGCGCAATGATGGACAGCAACCACGACGGCGTGATCACCGCCGCCGAGCACGCGGCCGGTGCGCAGGCGATGTTCGCGCGCATGGACAGCAACCACGATGGCTACATCTCCAAGGAAGAAATGGAAGCCGGCCACGCGGCGATGAAGTCGCCGTAGCCCAGGATTCTCCCGACATGCGACTGGGCAGTCACCGGTCGTTGGAGGGCTCACGTAATGGCGGGGCGCAAGCCTCGCCTTTGTTGCCTCGCCGGATTCGCGGCGGGTCGCGTGCGGTGGCGTTGTGCGTCCGAACAAAAAAACGAGCCCCGCAATCCGGGGCTCGTTAGACGTGACGTTGCGATGCCGGTGATCAGTAGCCGAGCATTTGCGAGATCAGACCGGTGGCGGTGGAGATCAGCAGGTAGCGGCCGTCATCCGGACGCACCCAGCGGTAGCCACTCGGCGGTGGCGCCAGGTGGTAAGCGCGATAGTCGGTGACGTAGTAGCGCTGCTGCATGTACATGTCCGGCACGCGCTCGCCACGACGGAACTGGCCCAGGTGTCGGCCATTGTCATGGTGTGCGCGATGGCCGTAGGCATAACGGTTGCCGCGATCATCGCGTGCCCATTGGCGATCACGGTCGCCATCGCCGTTCCTGTCGCCGTGGTCTTTTTTGCCATGGTCTTTCTTGCCATGGTCGTCCTTGCCGTTGCCGCGTTCATCGCTCTGCCCTTGGCCGTCTTTCTGGCCATGACCGTGACCGGGCGCAGCAAGGACGGCGGCGGAAGAGAGCGACAGCAAGCCGATGGAAGTAGCGAGCAGCAGACGTTTCATGCGGATTCCTTAGGTGAATCAGGGGATACGCGATCGATGCTAGAACGGCATGCGTGAACGCAGACGCATCCGCGCTAGCGACGGCGGCGAGAGGGTTCAGCTTCGCGGTCCTGATCGCAGCGGACGCCCAATCAACACAAATCATGTGGGCGATATGAATGCGCGTATCGCCATCGGGCTGACAGACCTGAACGGATGTACAGACTCACGCGCCCGCAATCACCTCAGGTTGACCTGCGGACCGCCAAGGTCTCGCCTCCATCACCGCTCGGAGGCATTACCCATGCAGATCAAGTCCATCACCGGCGTAGCGCTGCTAGCCGCCGTCGTTTCGCTCGCCGCCTGCACCACCAAGCCGGTGGTCGTGAATACGCCGGGCCCGGGGTCGACAACCATCCAGGTGCCGGTGCCCGCGACGCCCGACATGACCTTGACCAACCGCGTCACCGCCGCCCTGAAAGCGGGCATCGGCAGCGACGCTGCCGGCATCGAGGTGCGGGTGGAGGGCGATGCCGTGGTCTACCTGACCGGCCATGTCGCCACCGCCGCGTTGCGCAACAAGGCGATCGCCATCACGCAGGGCACGGCAGGCGTCAAAACCGTGGTCGCCACCGGCCTGGTCGTCCAGTAACCTCGGCGCCAAGCCATGCAACCAAGCCGCCGCCATCGTGCGGCGGCTTTTTTATGAGCGCGCGCAGCGCGTTGCAGAACCGAGCCGGCGCCCGGGCGATCGCGCCGCTCATTTTCGCGCCCGTTGGCTGCGATCGCATGCAAGCTATACGGACACACCGCAATGCGGGGCACATGCATCATGTCCGAAGCCAGCATGACCGCCATCGCGATCCGCAATGGCAAGGGCGCCGCGAATGCCTTGCATGCGGTGCAGGTGCCGCGCCCGAGGCCCAAGCCTGGTGAGGTGTTGATCCGCGTGCGCGCCGCGGGCGTCAACCGCCCGGACTTGCTTCAGCGCGAGGGCAATTACGCGCCACCACCGGGCGCGCCGGAAACGCTGGGACTAGAGGTCGCGGGCGACATCGTCATCGCCGCCGGACGCTGGCGTGTGGGTGATCGCGTATGCGCATTGCTCGGCGGTGGCGGGTATGCCGATTATGCGGTGGCCGATGCGCGCCATGTATTGCCGATTCCCGCGGGGCTCGAGTTCATCCAGGCGGCGGCGTTGCCCGAAACGGTGCTCACCGTGTATGCGAACGTGTTCGAACACGGCGCCTTGCAACCAGGGGAACGCCTGTTGGTGCACGGTGCGACTTCCGGTATTGGTGTCGCTGCGATCCAGATGGCGAAGGCAGCCGGCGCGCAGGTGCTGGCGACGACGCGCGGGGTCGACAAGGCGGCGCAGGCGATCATGCTGGGCGCCGACATTGCGGTCGACACGCTCACGCAGGATTTCGGTGCGATCGCGAAGGAAATCGGCGGCGTCGATGTCGCCCTCGACATGGTCGGCGCGCCGTATTTCGACGCGACCCTGGAGGCGCTCAACAGCGGTGGCCGTATTGTCTATATCGCCGCGCTCGGCGGGCCGCTGTTGCAGGTGCCGGTGTGGGCGCTGATGCGCAAGCGCGCAATCATCACCGGCTCGACGCTGCGTCCACGCAGCGCGGACGAGAAGGCCCGTCTGGCGGCGGAAGTGGAACGCGTGGTGTGGCCATGGATCGCCGCCGGACGCGTGTGCGCGGTCGTCGACCGCACGTTCCCACTGGCGCAAACCGCGCATGCGCACGCGTATCTGGAAGCGGGAAAGCACGTCGGCAAGGTCGTACTGACGATGTAAAGCAGGCTGGCGCCCATCGCGGCCGCTTGCGACTATCGCGGCAAGCAAAGGAGGATCGCGTGCGGGTAGAGTCAGCGTCCATCCCAGCAACGATGAAAGTCCCATGACCGCCAACCAGTCCCGCCGCTGTAAATTTGCCGTGGCCACTCCGCTGGTCTTGCTGCTGTCGCTCACCGCGTGCAGCAACCCCGTGCCACCCCGGCGCGCTGCGGCGGACACCGCGCCGGCGGTCACGACAACAGCAGTCACGCCGCCGCGCGCCACGCCGAGCGACGTCGTACCTGCCGAGTCGGCGCTTGCGCGCCTGCTGCGGCAGCTGGACCGCAACGGCGACGGTCGGGTGTCGCGCGGAGAACATGCCGACGCCGCGCGGCAGATGTTCGATGCAATGGATGCTGATCACGACGGCAAGGTGACTGCTGCGGAAATGGACGCGATCCGCCGTGACCTCTACGGGCCTGACCGAACGGCCACGGCGGGTAAGATTGCTGAAGGGGACAACAACCATGACGGCATGCTTTCGGCCGAGGAGCATGCCGCGGCGACGGGGTTAGCCTTCGACATGATGGATGCCGACCACGATGGTTTCCTGACCATGGCGGAATTGCAGGCAGCTGAAACCGCCGAGTCCGGGCACAAGCCGAAGTAGGCGGCGAACCTCATCTGTGGTGCGACCGAAGGTCGCTCGCAACCCGGCGTTGCCGCGTCTTATCGCTGCGCTAACGTCGATCGTGCAACGGTATCGGCGCCGATTTGCGGCCTGCGCCTTGTGACTGCGAATCGGCTCCGTCCCCAGCGGAGAAGCACGATGACCAGGCGTCATCCAGCGCCGCCTTCTGCAGCCGGCAGCGGCGCAGTGGGCCAGGCAAGTGGCAAGCACCAGGGCCTGCACCGACCGGCCGACGATCAGCGCGTCGAACACGCGCTCGACCATGTCAGCCTGGAGGATCGCGGCGAATTGATGGAGGACCATCAGCGCGATCGCCACAGCAAAGGTGTGCGCGATGGCTACGATGATTCCGTCGACACCAGGAAAAAGCCAGCGTAGTACGCGCGCGCAGCAGACACCCGCGTCGGCGTGCAATTCACGGCGGCCGACGTGGGCGCATGAGCCAGTGGCCGACGCGCCCGGCGTCTTTCGCGGCGAGACCTGCGCCGCGAGGACTTGATCGGGATGACTTGATCGAGATTACTTGATTGGAATCATCAGGTGCTGGTACGGCGTGCCCGCCCACATCACGTACGGCACACCGGTATCGGGGTCCGCACTCTTGGGATACATGGCGTAGAACGCTGCGTCGGCGCCGACCACCATGACGTGCGGGCCGGTCTTGATCCAGTGGTTCTTGCTGGACGGCGCGGTCGCATAGGGATCGGTATTGCTGGCATCGGTGCCGCCACTGAGCATGTACATCAGCCCGACCTTGCCGCTCGCCGGGGTCTTGAGCCCCATCCAGGCGCCGGCTCATGCGGAGGCCGCAGCGTCCATGCACATCGGATCGGGACCGGGCGTGGTCGGATTGTCCGCCATGCAGGTGAAGCCGTTGCTGCCGGCACGCACCGTGCGCATCGTGCCGTCGGGTTGTGGCGCGACGACCTTGGCGCCCGCAGACACCTTGGCGGGGGCGGCACGCATCGCGCTCTCGATCAGGGCGTGATCGGTGCGCGACGGCACCGCCATCTTGTGCATGGGCTTGTCGGTGGCGGTGGCGGGGTGCGCAGAGGCAAGGCACATTGCGGCGGCGCCCACCGCGGCAGTCAGGGCGGCGAAGGCGAGGATCGATCTGGTCATGGCGGACTCCCGGTTCGGTTCAGGCGGTCGCCCCCCAAAACGGCACACCGCCGGACGCATATCCGGCACCTATCCAACGCGACCCGGCGTGCGATGCGGACAATGGCCGGGCACGCCTCCGACCGCAACGCACTACCAGTCCGTCGGTCGGTAATCCTTAAGGAACTGGCCCCAGACATGTTCACCGCTGTTGATACCGGCGATGATCGGATCGACGATCCGGGCGGCGCCGTCGACGATATCCAGTGGCGGGTGAAAGCGCTCTTCGATGACTTTGCGCGCCGCCAGCTCGGCCGGATCCTCGTCGGTCACCCAGCCGGTGTCGACGCTGTTCATGTGGATGCCGTCGCCGTGGTAATCGGCGGCCGCGGTGCGCGTCATCATGTTGAGCGCGGCCTTGGCCATGTTGGTGTGCGGATGCCGGGTGGTCTTGAAGTTGCGGTAGAACTGGCCCTCGACCGCCGACACGTTGACGATGTGCTTGTCATGGCTTGGCTCGGTGCCGGCCGGCGTGCGCAGCATCAGCGGCTTCAATCGCGCGTTGATGATGAAAGGTGCAATTGCATTCACCAGTTGCACTTCGAGCAATTCGACCGACGGCACTTCGGCCATCAGCAACCGCCACGAGTTGCGGCCGCGCAGGTCGACCTGCTGCAGATCCTGGTCCAGCCGGCCTTCGGGGAACAGGTGCTGCTGCGCCAGAAGTTCTTCTGGCAACAACGGCAGCTGCGACAGCTCGGCCGCGCGGGTCAGGCCCGGCGCGCCGGCAAGACTGTGCGCGGATCCGCGTTGCGCCAGCGCCGAGTCGCCCTGCGGCAGCGCGCTGCGCAGCTTCTGGTAGCCAGCCAGCACCTTGCGCGCGGCTTCCGGGGCGTCGTCCAGCGCCGCGGTTTCGCCGGCCATCATGTGTGCGTAGAACTCCGGCGGGCGCCGCACGGTCTGGCAGGCGTTGTTGATGATGAAATCCAGTCGCGACCGCGTCGCCAGCAACTCCCGGCAGAACGCTTCGACGCTCGGCGTATGCCGCAGGTCGAGCCCGAACACCTCCAGCCGATGCCCCCACTGCGCGAAATCCGGCTCCTGCGCGTAGCGCTGCGCGGAGTCGTGCGGGAAGCGCGTCGTCACGATCAGTTCGGCGCCCGCGCGCAGCAGCTTGAGGCCCGCCTGGTAGCCGATCTTGACGCGGCCGCCGGTCAGCAGCGCGACCCGGCCGTGCAGGTCGGCCAGCTCGCTGCGCTTGGCGAAGTTGAATTCCGCGCAGGTCGGGCACAGCTGGTCATAGAAGTGATGGATCGCGGTGTACTTCTGCTTGCAGACGTAGCAGTGCTGTGGCGCGATGGCTTCGCCATGCAGCGGCTCGCGATGCTCGGCGTCGATGTCGCGCGGCTCGAACCCCTGCGGCGGGAAATAATTCGGTGTGGTGAACACCGGCTTGCGCCGCAGCGTGCGGATGCCGGTGTCGTTGAGCACGGCATCCGCGCGCCGGATCTGCGCGGCATTGCGCGCGCGCTCGGCGATCTTCAGCCGTTGCCGCCGCGCCACCGGATCGGGGTGGTAGACCCGCGCCACCGCGCGTTGCAGGCGCTCGCGGTCCGCAGCGGGCAGCGTCTCCAGCAGCGAATGGTCGGAGCCGACCAATTCAAGCAGTTCAGCTGCTGCGCGCAGGCGTTGCAGCAGGTCGGTGTCGGCGTCGCCGGGTGTGTTTGCGGGGGCCATGAGCGTCACGAATCGGGGAGCAGCGGAAACAGCAGGCGACACGGTAGTCGTTCTGCGCCCGCAGGTCTCCCGCTAGTGCCCACCCTGCGCCGTACGCCGTTCATACCCCGCACTTCGCGGGCCTCGACGCAGCCGGTGTGCGCCCCCGGGAATTCCGCGGCGAGGCGGGCGGCTTCGACCATGTCCGCGGCCTCGATCAGGTTGAAGCCGCCCAAAATCTCCTTGGTCTCGGCGAAGGTCCCTTCGACAACGGAGGTGCGGCCGTTCATCTGACAGAAGTTTGGCGATTCCACCGGCGTGCGGCAGCGGGCGCCAGCGTCCGCTTCATCGCGCCAATCGGGTGGCAATGTCCGATACGATCGGTGCGGTTCGATCGCTTCGACAAGGGTATCGCGTGCAGCCGATCATCACCATCAGCAATCTCAGCAAGACCTACGCATCGGGTTTCGAAGCGCTGAAATCCGTCGACCTGGAGATCCAGCGCGGTGAGATCTTCGCGCTGCTCGGCCCCAACGGCGCCGGCAAGACCACCCTGATCAACATCGTCTGCGGGATCGTCAATGCCACCACCGGCATGGTGCTCGCCGACGGCCACGATATCGTGCGCGAGTCGCGCGCGGCGCGATCGAAGATCGGACTGGTGCCGCAGGAATTGTCGACCGATGCGTTCGAGAGCGTGTGGGCGACGGTGCGCTTCAGCCGCGGCCTGTTCGGCAA